>NZ_JAAKZX010000005.1 GCF_011045025.1 Streptomyces ureilyticus | reverse complement strand
ACCGCGGGAACCCGCCCGACGCACCGCAACTCGTCCCCTCGGTCGAGCGAGTGACCACGCTGACTGGCCGACCGCCCGGCACCGTCGTCGCCGACCGCGGCTTCGGCACCGCCGCCAACGACCGGGCGCTGGCCGAACTCGGCGTCCAGCGGATCGGCCTCCAACGCAAAGGAACACCGGGAAAGGCACGACGCGAGCACGAGCGCACCCGCCCGTTCCGCCGGATGCGGAACTGGAGAGTCGGCATCGAAGCCCGCATCAGCCACCTCAAACGCAGCTTCGGCTTCCGCCGCACCCGACTGCGCCGCCTGGCAGGCGCGCAGACCTGGACCGGACTCGGGATCTTCGCCTACAACCTCCACCGGATGACCGTCAGCAGCCCGTGAGGAAGCAGGCACCCCCGCCCCCGGCCCCGGAGCAAACGCGCAACAACCGGCGCCGACCAAGCCAAACACTTTTTCAGGAGCAAGTAGCTAGACGTACACGTCGTACGTCGTGCAGTAGTCCTCTCCGCAGCCCTTGATCTGGGCCCTGTCGAACGTGCCGCTGGGGCTGTTGAGGGTGATCTCGGTGTCGCTGTGACGCCATTCCCCCCACGCGTTGCCGTGGACACGAAGCCACACGTGGCCTGCACAACGGCCGTCACGGCGCTTGACCGCGCCGACTTTCGTGGTCTTGAGACCTACCTGGTAGGTGGTACCGCAGGGCCGGGTGAACTTCCCGGAGCCATCGTAGAACTTGACGCCGGTGTCCGGACGACCGGTGTCCGCGGATGCGGTGGCAGTGGCAGTGGCGAGCATGATGGCGGCGGCTGCGGCTCCGAGAGCTGTGGCGATGCGCTTACGCATTAGGTTCCTCCCCCGATTTGTGGTGCGCGCGTTCGGCGCGGTCAGTCAACCGGGGCCAACGTAGTGGGCCTGCCGCTCACGGCGTGCCTATAACTGTCCAGGGTGGGCCGAGGAGTACACAGGGGTCGGCCCGGGACACCGCGGTGTCCCGGGCCTTCATGGTGGGTGGGGCGCCAGGGTCCGCTTCCGGTCTGCGGCACCGGCCAGCACATACCGCCACGGACGGGGGCTGGACAACCCATCCCTGTACGTCCTGTACGTCGCCCCTAGCCAGCCGCGTCCTAGCCGTGGGGAGACAAAGCCGGGGACGACGCTGCCCAAGCCCGGGCGAACTGCTCGTGCAGTGGGAGCGGGGAGAGCAGGCGGCAGAACGGGCCGTACACGTTTTTGCCATGGGAGTCGGGGGCGCCGTACGAGGTGAGTTTGGCTGTCTCCAGGGGAGTGTGCGGGGCCTTGAGGTCGGTCCAGGGGCCGGGGACGAAGGCGGTGCGGCCCGCGCGGGGGCGTTTGGCGGTCTCGGTGAGGCCGGTTGCGGCGAGGGCGGACTGCGCGGCCTTGTGGCGGGCCGGGGACCAGGCGTTCCAGCGGCGGATGTTGCGGTCCGTGGGGTGGGCGAGGGTGAGGAGCTGGAGGTAGAGGGCGGCGGAGTCCTCGTCGAGGGAGAGGGTGGTGGCGACCTCGCCGACCAGGGCCGGGACGCTGAGCAGGGGGTTGGCTTCGTACGAGCCGGGCGGCACCGGGGTGGTGGTGGCGCGCCGGACCATGCGGGCCAGGCCGCCGTCCGGGGTGTAGAGCTGGGTCACGTCGGGGGTGGAGGCTCGGAGGAAGACCTGGCCGTGGGGGACGGTGACGACGAGGCTGCCGTTGTCGTACGCCGTCGGGAGCGTGTGATCGCCGGGCTGGTAGGGCCTGCTGCGCAGGTGGAACCGGCCTTCGTACGGCTTGAAGTTCGGGTCCGTCGCCACGGACGCGGTGAGGTCTGGGCGGGGGGTCAGGGGGACCAGGTAGGTCGGGGAGTCCAACAGGGTGCGCAGGTCTTCGTACAGACCGGTGGCCCAGGCGACGGACGGGTCGCCCACGGGGCGTTCGGTGAGCGCCCAGGCCAGGGCCGTCGCCGGGACCACGTGCGGCAGGTCATGGGGGTTGATCCAGGAGCCGGTCGTGCCGTCGGACTCGTCGTGGTGCAGGGAGAAGTGGCCTGAGACGCTGCCCTCGACCAGCGCGAACCCCTTGTCCTGGGCGGGGATCGCGGCGCCCGTCGCGAGGCGGTGGGCCCAGTCACCGGTGATGGCGAGGTCGGTCTCCAGGCCGTCGGCCAGGTCCTCGTCGACGTACGGGGTCCGCCCGACCAGGCCGTTCCAGGCATCCGCCATGCGCTCGGCGGCGGCGACCATGCCGTCCTCCGTCCACAGGCCGGGCAGCTCGGCGGCGTCGTCCGGCAGGCCTGCCGCGAGGACGGACAGGCGGCCGGAGGACCCGAGGCGGTAGCCGCCGTAGGCCCAGACCAGGCTCTTGCTCGCGTTGTACGGCGCCGACCGCAGCAGCTTCTCGTACTCCTTCCCGGCGCCGTAGGGCAGGCCGCCCAGCGCCAGGGCGGCGATGGCCCGCCGTACGCCCGTACGGCGGGAGAACGCCTCCAGCGCGGCGGGGCAGAGGGGCAAGGGGCCCTGGGCCGCGAGGAGTTCGAGCAGTCGGACGAGACGGGCGGAGTCGTCACGGGTGAGCGTGACGGCCCGGCACCCGGTGGCCTCCGCGGGTGCCGGGTCCGTGGCCCGCTGGACGAACCGCTCCCCGGCGTCATCCCTGACACCCGGGTCGTCCGGTGGACCGGATGCGATCACCCATCCCTCCGCCCGGTGCGCTGAGAGCGCGGGCGCCGGTGCCTGCCCCGTGCGCCAACTGCTGCCACGCTCCGCGAAGGGCTGTTCGCGCCAGGTCTCCAGCAAGGCCAGCAGACAGGACCGTTCGGAATCGGCGGTCGTGGACACGAGCGCTCGCCATGCCACCGCGTCGATCGAGCCGAGCAGCACGGTCCAGTCGATGGGCCGGGCCGGAGGCGCGAGTCGGCGGGTCTCGTCGTCGATCTCGCCGCGCAGATGGCGGCCGTCGGCGGCCAGGGCGGTGAGCATGGCGGGCCGCGGCTGCGGCCTGGGGGCCTTGTAGTGCCCGGGTTCGTCCCGCAGGCCACGCAGTGCGATGGTCAACTCCGTGTCCGGTGCGGGGTCCTTCAGCGTGACCGCGGGTCCGGACCGCATGATGCTCACGCGCCGGGAGAGCTCCTCACGGCGACGCCGCACGTCGGCGGCCAGTCCGACCGCGCGCAGCACGCCCTCACGGAGGTCAGAGTCCGTCAACTCCGGTATCAGCTCCGGCAGTACGTCGGTGAGGCCGGCTGAGGAGTCGAGGAGACTGCGTACGGTCTCGTCGGCGACCGTACGTAGCGCCGCCGAGGCCGCCGGGTCCCGGGGGACGAGGAAGTGCCAGTACGCGGGCGGGGGGAACGGCATGGGTCCGGCGGTGGCCGACGGCTTGTGCCGCGGGCGCTTGGGGTCCGGGAAACTGCGCACCTCCCACAGCAGCGAACCGTCTTCGACCGCGACGCACCGGACGTTGATCTGCTCCGCCAGTACGCCGTCCTCGCCGCCCTCGGGCAGTCGCAGGATGCCCCACGGGTCCTGGCCCTGCCGGGAGACCCGGTAGGTCGCCTCGCGCCCGTCGATTCCCTCCAGGACGAAGCGGTCGGGTGCGTTGTTCCGGTACTTCGTACGGAACAGCACCCGGAAGCCGACCAGGGAACCGGCCTGTCCCAGCGGCGACTCGGGGGCACCCGGCGGCATGGGGGCCAGGGAGAGGGTTTCCTTGAAGACCGCCGTGCCCGGGGGCAGGGTGCCTGTGCCGGGGAAGTCCGGCAGGGTGGTGTCCTCGGTGCGGGCGCCGGTGGCCGGGTCGAGGCGGGCCCAGCCGTCCCCGTACACCCTCGCACTCCACACCCGCTTGCCGTCCGACATCTGCAGTTCGTGGTCGTCGATGCCCTCGCGGCCGCCGGGGCGCAGCACCCGCTCGCCGTCGTGCCGGCCGTCACCGTCGGCGGTCTCGAACTGGAAGCCGAGGGCACCGTCGATGGAGCCGCCGTACGGCACCATTCCGATGACGTTCTCCGGCTCGAAGACCTCGTCGGGGGCGTCTGCCCAGAAGGCGTGGTTACTGCAGTAGGGGTTCGCGTCCGTCGTCCAGCCGACCAGGAACTTCCCGCCCACATAGTGCACGGTGTGCAGGGTCGCGTCGTCCGGGACGCGGAAGGTGCAGGAGGCGCGCCGGCCGGCGTGGTCGACGGCGATGGCCCGGTCACGGGAGTACAGCGTCAGCACGGGCCAGGTGCAGGTCACGGCCGTGATCTCGGCGAGGGGCAGCTCGGTGAGGGCGTCCTCCAGCGCGGGCCAGGACAGCTCCTCCGGCAGCCCGGCCCGCAGTGCGCGAGTCAACGGGCCGGTCAGGTCGAGGGAGGCGAGGGCCTCCTCGATGCCGTCCAGCGCGGTGGCGGTGGGTCGGTCGAGGAGGGTGGCGAGCTCGTCGACCGCCTCGTGCGCGGCGCCGAGCCCGCCGCCGCGCAGCGCGTCGAGCAGGTTGTTGATCCGGGTCAGGACTTCGGCGGCGATGCCCTCGTTGTCCGGCAGCCGGGTGATCGCCGTACCGCCTCCACCTTGGCCCCAATGCGGCCTGTGCAGGCCCTCATGAACCGTGCCCTCCAAACGGCGGCCGAACACCGGATGCGCGGCCACCGCCTTCAGATCGCGGCGCGAGTCGTCGCCCCAGAACCGCAGCAGGACCGTCTCACCCGGGTCGTGCACCTCGATGCCCTCGGCCAGGCAGGCGTCCAGCAGATCCGCATCGATATCGGTGTGGCGGCGCCACTTGGTCTCGTGCAGCCGCACCGGCTCGCCCGCCGCGCGCAGGCGCGGGGCGAACAGCGCCAGCAGCTCGAACAGCTCGGGCGGCATGGGCTGACGGCAGATACCACCGTACGGAACCTGTTGGTACGCGTACTCCCGGGTGAACCGGCTCAGCCAGGCGGGCAGCCCGCCCTCCGGGGTGATGCGCCCCGCCGCCACCGACTCGGCCGCTCCGCAGCGCAGCAGCAGACGCACCCAGGGGGCGCCGTCCGCCCGCGTCGGCGGGAACAGGTCCACCAGCACCGCGTTCACCGCGTCACCCTGCGGATGCTCCGCCAGTACGACCGCCGCCGCGTCCAGCAAGGCGCTCGGCACCGCCTTGCCGCGTGCCCCGCGCAGCGCCACGCCCAGCAGCCGGGCCTCCTCGTCCGTGCCCAGTCCCGCGGCCCGGGCGGAGGCACGGATCAGCTTGGCCAGGTCGGCGGGGAGGTCACCGGGGGAGGCCGCCCAGGCCTCCAGCAGCCGTACGAGCTCCTGGTGCGCCCGCTCCGGCGGCAGCGTTGCCGCCAGTCGGCGCTGCTGCGTCGTCAACTCCTTGGCGGGCAGCGCACCGGCCCGCGCGAACAGCAGCGCGTTCTCCCTGAGCCGGTCCATGTCCACGGGCAGCGCGTGGTCCTGCTCGGCCTTCCGTGCGAGGGCGTACGCGCGGCTCGCCTGCTTGGGGAACGACGGGCTCATGCGGTGGGCGAGGGAGTCCCAGAACGGTGGCAGGTGCGCCGGGGGCAACCGCCTTGCCCGCCACGTCATGTCCTCCAGAAACCGGCCCGGCTTCTCGTACGCCCGGAGCAGGCCCGACTCGACCACCTCCATCAACTCGCGCGCGGCCGGCTCGGCGCCCGCGTCGTGGACGAGGACCCAGTCGACGTACGGCACAAGGGAGTTGGGCTTTGGAGGCAGCGTGACGGTCATACGGAAGATCCTGACACGCGCCACTGACAGTCACGGGCGGCGCACTGGACATCACCGGCGATCAGTTCGCCGGCCAGGGTGAGGCATGCCCCACCTCGACTTCGCTTGCCGCCGCTGCGGCTTCCCCGGCGACATCTTGCAGGTGGTAATTCGGTGTTCTGGCCGCCGCAGTACCGCGATCATGGGACCGGATACGTCCGCAACCCATAAGGAATCGCTCGCCATGCCTGTGCCTGCCGACCCGACGGTGCTCGATCCGATGCCTGAGCAGCCGCGGGTGGTGCTGCTCAAGCCGCTGGTGAAGTCCCCGTTGATCGAGGTCGGGGAGTACTCCTACTACGACGACCCGGAGGACCCGACGGCGTTCGAGACGCGCAACGTGCTCTATCACTACGGACCGGAGAAACTGGTCATCGGCAAGTTCTGCGCGCTGGGGACCGGAGTGCGGTTCATCATGAACGGCGCCAACCACCGCATGGACGGCCCCTCGACCTTCCCCTTCCCCACCATGGGCGGCTCGTGGTCCGAGCATTTCGACCTGCTCACCGGCCTGCCGAATCGGGGGGACACCGTCGTCGGCAACGACGTCTGGTTCGGCTACGGCACGACGGTGATGCCCGGCGTGCGGATCGGACACGGCGCGATCATCGGCTCCGGCGCCGTGGTCACCACAGATGTGCCCGACTACGGGATCGTCGGCGGCAACCCGGCCCGTCTCATCCGCACCCGGTACAGCGACAAGGACGTCGCCCGGCTGCTGGCGGTGGCCTGGTGGGACTGGCCCGCGGAGCACATCACCGAGCACGTGCGGACGATCATGTCGGGCACCATCGCCGGCCTTGAAGCCGCCGTCCCGGAGGCCCGTCGCATGTGAGCAGTACGGGAGTTGCCGGCGTGGACGACTTGGCACCGCCGCCGGACACCTCCGTACAGACGCCGTGGTGATTGCAGTGCCCGGCAGCCCGGCAGCCCGGGAGGCGGGCTGGGCCCAATGCCGTGACTCTCAACTTCGGCTGGACATACGGGCGTTCACCGATGCCCGTAGACTCATGGTGTGGCATTCATGAGCACCCCGCACTGCTGCTTCCTGTGATCGGAAGGCGTTGAGGGCGATGCCGGACGGCGTCGCCCTCCTTGGTGTGCCTGCTGCGTGAACCACGTTCCCGGCGCTGCCCGTTGCTTCCTGAGGCAGTGACGCTCTGAGCGCGCGTGCAGGCACGGTCTCTTCCCTTCACCCTTGCCAGGAGTGCCTCGTGCCCGTGCCGCTTCCCCCTGCCCTCGAACTGTCCCTCGACCTGCTGCGCTGCCCAACGTGCCGCACGCGCCGCCTGCACCCCGACCACGGCGCACTGCGCTGCCCGGCGGGCCACGCCTTCGACATCGCCCGCCACGGCTACGCCGGCCTGCTGACGGGCACCCGCGCCATCAGTGGCGACGACGCGGCTATGGTCCGGGCCCGGGTCCGATTCTTGTCCACCGGCACCTACGCGCCCATCCGCCAAGTCGGGGCCCGCCTGGCGGCCGACGCCGTGTCTGAGCGGGCCACGGTTGTGGACGTGGGGTGCGGCACGGGCTACTACCTGGCCGGCGTACTCGACCAGTTGCCCGGCGCCCGTGGTCTGGGCCTGGACACATCGGTACGCGCGCTGCGCTCGGCAGCCCGAGCCCATGAACGAGCCGCTGCGGTGGCCTGGGACGTCTTCCGTCCCTTCCCGCTGGCCGACGGGGTGGCCGATGTCGTGCTGGACGTGTTCGCCCCGCGCAACCCGGCCGAGTTCCACCGGGTGCTGCGCCCGACCGGACGGTTGATCGTGATCCGTCCCACCGGGCTGCACCTGGCCGAGCTGCGCGGCAGGTTGCCTGCGATGGTCACGATCGACCCGGCCAAGGAACAGCGCCTGCACCGGACGCTGGGCCCTTTCTTCGAGGCCGCCGTCACCGAACAGGTGGAATACCCCGCGACCCTGACCAGGCTGGATGCCCTGGACCTGGTAGCGATGACGCCGAGTGCACACCACGTGAGCCGTGCAGACCTGAACGATGACGGCCTCCTGCCCGATCAGGTCACCGTCTCCGTGCTGGCCACCGCCTACCAGCCTCGGTGACCACGAGCGGGCGCAGGCGCCTGCCGACCGACGAGCAGCGAGCCTCCGACAACCTGAAAATCGCTGGTCGTGGGTGCGGCCGGGCCGGGTCGGCCTACCCGGTGCGGCGCTGGTTGTCGGGCTCGCCGCGAGCGCCGATGCCAGTCAGCAGGTCCGTGGGGTGTCGCCTTCCTGATCGGCCGAGTGAAGCAGTTCGATGACACGTTCCTCGTACCGGACGCGGGCCGGGGAGAAGTCGTACGGCATCTTGCCGATGGCCTCCATCGCGCTCATCCTCGCCTCGCCTTCCTCCTCGCCGGCGTGCTCGTCCTCCTGGTCCAGGAGGCCGTCGAGGGCCTCGTCCAGGCCGGATCTGTCGATGGCGGCTCCCAAGGCGGTCTCGTGAGCACACCGCTGGGCAGCCAGGTCTTCGATGCGGGGGTCGTCGGGGGACATGGTGTCGTCCAAGGCCGCCTCGGCCTCGGCCAGGCGGTCTTCCTCGGCCCGCAGCTCGGGGTGGGTGGCCAGGACGATGAACCGGTTGGCCTGGACGGCGGCGCCCAGGGAGCCGAAGATACGCTCCGTGACCAGAAGGGTATCGAGATCGGCCGGACGCAGGGCCTCGGGCATCAGATCATGCAGGCGGCCACTGACCAGCGGTGAGAGCAGGCCCAGGGGGCTGCCCACCTCGCGGAGGCGGTGCACGGCGGCCCGCTGGGCTTCGATGGCGGCCGCCTTGGAGACGAGGGACTCCTCCAGCCGGGCCAGGGACTGTTCGATGCCGGTGGCGCCCTCAAAGCCGGCCCGGATCTCGTCCAGGGAGATACCCGCATCAGCCATCTTGCGGATCCACAGCAGGCGGATCATGTCGTCGTATCCGTAGTGGCGGCGATCGTCGCTGCCGCGTTCCGGTTCGGCGAGGAGCCCGATGGCGTGGTAGTGGCGGATGGCGCGGGGTGTGGTCCCGGCGAACGCGGCGGCATCGCCGATCTTGACCCGGCGGGGAATCGCAGGAAGGGGCATGCGCGGGAACCTCTCAATCTCGTGCTCGCCGCCTACTCGACCACATGCCGCTACGGCACATGCAAACCCCGCTGCCGTAGGCGCGCTTCGTGCTCCCGCACCATCAAGCGTCGTACGGATGGCGAGCGGGCCGGGCGCCGGACTGGACGAGACGCCCCTCCCGCTGGCCGAGCGCATGTACAGGCACCAGGCCGACCGCTCCTGACCCGGACATCCGGACCGATTCTCCGGAGGTTGCCGCTTCGTCTGGTCTGCGGCGCTGTCACTCCCGCGCAGTCCGCGGGAGCCAGCCGTTGACGCGGCGGTCGGCCCATTGGACGAGGCCGACCGCGGCGAGGGCCACCAGGACGACGGCGAGCAGTACGGCCAGGACGGTCTCGCTGTCGAAGCGGCCGCCTGCCTGGGTGAGGACCCGGCCGAGGCCGACGACGGCGATGAACATCTCGCCGTTGATCATTCCAGTGACCGCGCGGCCGACGCCGAGCCGGATGCCGGCCATGGCCAGCGGCAGGGCGGCGGGGACGACGACCTTGAGCAGGAGTTGCCGCTCGCTCGCCCCGTACAGGTGGGCCATCTCGGTGAGGTGCTCGGGGACCGCTCGTACGGCGGAAGCGGTGCTGATCACGATGATGAAGAGCGAGTACATGACCACGACGGCCACGATGGAAGCCCTGCCCGGGCCGAACAGCGAGAAGAAGACCGGGGCGAACACCAGGGACGGAGCCGTCAGCAGTGCGTACATATAGACGCCGAGCGCGGCGTCCACCGGGCGGTAACGACCCATCAGCACGCCGAGTGTCAGCCCCAGGACCAGGGAGATCGCGAACCCGAGGACGAGGTTGGTGAGGCTGGAGGCCAGGCTGCTGAGGATCAGCCCGTCCACCGTCATCTCCCACAGCCGGGCGACGACGGCGCCGGCCGGCGGGAGGAAGGCGGCGTCGGCGGACCGCGCGACCACCTCCCAGACCATCGCCCCGGCCAGCAGCCCGACCAGCGGCGGAGGCACCGCGACGCGCGCATTCCTTCGTATGCTCGTGCGGGCCGCGGGGGCCGTGGCGGTCATCCGGTCACCTCCTGGGCGGCCGCGGCGCGGGCTGCTGTGCGGTGGTCGGGGTGCATGGTGCGCAGACTCTGCCAGAGCCGCGAGGTGATCGCGGTGAACTCGGGCGACTGCTCCAGGCCCCCGACATCGGCGGAGCGGGGCCGTGGGATGCCGATGGGGACGATCTCGGCGATCCGGCCGGGGCGCGGGCTCATGAGGACCACCCGGTCCCCGAGAAGTACGGCCTCCTCCATGCTGTGGGTGATGAAGACGACCGTCAGCCGCCGGCGTTCCCAGATGGACAGCAACTCCTCCTGGAGGATGCGCCGGGTCTGCTCGTCGAGAGCTCCGAACGGCTCGTCCATCAGCAGGACGTTCGGCTCCACGGCCAGCGCTCGGGCCAGACCGACGCGCTGCTGCATGCCGCCGGACAGTTCGCCGGGCAGCCGCGACTCGAAGCCGCCGAGTCCGATCAGTTCGATCAGCTCGCGGGCCTTAGCATGGCGGGCCGCGCGGCTCTCCCCCCGGAGTTCGAGACCGAAGGCGACGTTGTCCAGCACCGTGGCCCAGGGCAGCAGCGCGAAGTTCTGGAAGACCATGGCCCGGTCGGGACCTGGGCGGCGTACGGGCTCTCCGTCGACGACGATGTCGCCCTCGTCCCAGTCGATGAGTCCGGCGATCGCGCGCAACAGGGTGGTCTTGCCGCATCCGCTCGGGCCCAGGACGGTGAGGAACTCGTTGTCCCCGACCGTGAGGTTGACGTCCTTGAGGGCATGGACCTCGCTGCCCTCCCGCCCGGTGAAGGTCTTGGTGACGCCTCGGATCTCAATCACGTGTGCTCCTTGAGGAGTTCCTGGGGGCCGCCCACGGAGTGGCTTTGCGCTCGACCCAGCGGGCGGCGGCGATCAGCGCGAGGGCCTCGGCGAGAATGATGACGATGGTGGCGTACAGCTTGGGCGCCTCGAAGAGGGCGCGGTACTCGAGGATGAGGCCGCCGAACCCGACCGACACCATGAGCAGTTCGACGATGACCATGCCGGTGACGGCACGGCCGAGTGCGAGCCGGACGCCGGTCATGATGGCGGGCAGGGCGCCGGGTATGAGGATGCGCCGCCAGATCTGAGCTTCCGACGCCCCGTAGGTGCGGCTCATTTCGATGAGCGAGGCGTCGATCTGTCGTATGCCGGCACGGGCGTTGACGATCACCATGACGACCGAGAAGAGAGTCACCAGGATCACCCGCGACAGCAGCCCGAATCCCACCGACATCACGAGGAGTGGGATGACGGCGGCCATCGGCGTCACGAGCAGAATGCTGAGGTAGATGTCGGTGTAGCGCTCGACGGTGCGGAAGCGCCCCAGCAGCAGGCCGGCCGGTACGCCGAGTACGACGGACGCGAGGAAGCCGAGGACCAGCGCCTGGTTGCTCAGCCAGAGCGCCTTCCACAACTCGGCCTCGCCGAGCAGTTCGACGGTCGCCACCGCCGTGTCGGAGAAGGGCGGCAGCAGGATGCCGCCCCAGTACCGCCCGTACACCTCCCAGGCGGTCGCGAACACGGCGAAGGTGAGGAGTTGGTAGAGGAGGGTGCCGTGAACTGCCTTACGCAGCAGGCTGGTTGCGGGGCGGCGCGTCGCAGCGGAGACACCGGAAGCGGTCATGAGCCTTCTCCCCGTTCCTGTGCGGCCGGTTCCTGCGCGACCGGTTCCTGTGCGGCCGCCGCGCGGTCGATGAAGCTGAGATCCGCCACGTCCTCGGCCGGCATGCGCTTGACGATTCCCGCGTCCGAGAAGAAGTCGACCGTCCGCTGGACGCTCCGCGGAGTCAGCCCCGCGGCATTGAACAGCCCGGCCTCCACGTACCGCCGACTGGTGACCTTCGCCGTCGCGTCGTCATAGGCGTCCGGCAGGTACTTCTTCAGCAGGGACACGAGGTAGCCGGGGTCCGCGTTGATCTTCCGGTGTTCGGCCACGAGCGCGTCGATGAACGCCTGGCTGGGCTTGCGGTGTTCGCCGAGATAGTCCTCGTTCGCGTACACGGTCTGCGGGTGCAGCCCGGGAAAGACCTCCTTGAAGTCCACCAGCCGGTGCAGTCCCTTGCCTCCGCCGGCCCGTTCCAGGGTGACGGCGTCGGTCACTTCGAGGGCGGTCGCGTCGATCTGGCCGGACAGCAGGGCCTGCGCGCGGGCGTCGGAGCCGCCGATGGTCAGGTATTCGGGTTCGGAGCCGGCACGGCAGTCCTCGCTGACCCACTGCCGGACCATCGCCGTCGCGACGGAGCCCTCGCTGAAGATCCCGAAGGGGCGGCCGTCCAAGTGGTCGCAGCTGTCGCGGTTCTGGGCGCCATAGACCGCCCATTGGTTGCCGATGGCATCGGCGACGATCCGGATCGGCGCACCCTTGGACATCGCGATCAGCGCCGGGCTCGTCGCCTCCGCCGAGAACTGGTAGTCGCCGCGGACGAGGCCCTCGATGGCGAGTTCCGGCTCGGCGGCCTCCTCCACCTTGACATCGAATCCCTGCTCACGGACCGCGTCGACGGCCGCGAGCAAGGGAACCGCGGCGATGTCCGGCTCGATCAGCGCCACCGTGAAGGAGTTGTCGCTGCCGCCGCCGGAACATCCGGCCAGCAGCAGGGTGGCGGAAACGATGACGCCTAACGCCCTCAGGCGTTTCAGGCGGCGCCGGGAAGCAGGCGTTTTCACTGAGCGACTCGACAAGGGGTCGCTCCTCTCTGCGAGATGCCGCCGAGGCCTTGTGTTGTCGCCGGGACGGCGTGCGATACTGGTTATGCAATCGATTGCGCTTACGTGTGCACAATCATGTGTGGGCCAGAACGAACCCGTCAACCCCGCGCCAAGAGAATCCGCCCGCCGACGACGAGAGAGGCAGCAACCGGTGACCGCATCAGAGGGCAAGGCATCCGGCCGCGCGCAAGGCGCCAAACGCCGCCCGACCATGGCCGATGTGGCGCGCGAGGCGGGCGTGAACGCCTCGACGGTTTCCCGCGCCATGGACGAGCGGCACCCCTTCTCACGCAGCGCCACGGCCGCCCGGATCAAGGAGGTCGCGCAGCGTATCGGGTACTCGCCCAATCCCGCGGCGGCCAGCCTGCGCCGACAGAGCACCCGCACGATCGGCGTGGTCGTCTCACGGCTCTCGGACGGGGTGATGGCGATCCTGTACGAGGAGATCGCCGAAGCCTGCCGGGACCACGGGCTGCATGCCCTCGTCGCGATCACCCACGACGAACCGGCAGCCGAAGCGGTCCAGGGAAGGCTGCTCCTTGACCGGATGGTGGACGGGCTGGTGCTCGCCACGGCCCGGCTGGACTCGGAGAGCGACCTCGTGCGCGAACTGGCCGCGCGGGACATCCCGTACGCCCTGGCGCTGCGGACCGACGGCCGCGGCCCGGCCTCTGTCGGCGACGACAAGCTGGGCGGGTATCTGGCCGCTCGTCACCTGATCGACCTGGGACACCGGCGGATCGCCTTGATCGCCGGCCCGCCCTACGCCTCCAACCCCGTTGGCAGGATGGAGGGTTACCGCACAGCCCTGCGGGAGGCGGGGATCGCGGTGGACGAACGCCTCGTCCGGCCCTCGGAGTTCTCCATGGAGAGCGGCGAACAGGTCGCGACCGAGCTGCTGTCCGCCATGCCCGCCGGGGAGCGCCCGACGGCCGTGATGACCGTGAACGACAACACCGCGGTCGGTGTGATGGCGGCCGCCAGACGGCTCGGGATCAGCATTCCGGGCGAGCTCTCGCTCGTCGGCTACAACGACACCCCGCTCGCCGCGCGCCTGCCGATTCCGTTGACCAGTGTCCGCGTGCCGCTGCGCGAGATCGGACGTGGCGCGGTCGACATCCTGCTGCGGTCCATCGAGGGCAAGCCCACGGCCTCCGCTGTCTACGCGCCCACCCTCATCCCACGCGAGTCGTCGACGTCCGCTCCATGAACGCCCGGCCGCCATCCACTACTTGGAGAGGAACAGCGTTGCTCGAGACACCCGAAATGTCAGAGGCTCTTGAGAAAATCGACGCCTTCTGCCATGTGCTTCCCCGCGACTACGCCGAGCGCCTGTTCGCGCTCGACGGCGTCCCCGCCGTGGCCAACCTGCGTAAGCGCATCATGAACATCCCCGCGCTGGTCGACCTGGACGTACGCTTCCGGCAGGTGGACGAGTTCGCCGGCTACCGCCAGATCATCAACCTGGCGGCCCCGCCCGTGGAGGACTTCGGCAGTCCGGCGCTGTCCGCCGAGTACGCGCGCATCGGCAACGACGGCCTGGCCTCGCTCGTCGACAAGCACCCAGACCGCTTCGTCGGCTTCTGCGCGGCGGTAGCGCTCAACGACGTCGACGCCGCCGTCACGGAACTCGACCGTGCCGTCGGTGAGTTGGGGGCGATCGGCGTCCAGATATACACGCACGTCAACGGTCACCCCTTGGACGAGCAGCGCTTCGAACCATTCTGGGAACGCGCCGCCGAACTCGACCTCCTCGTCCAGGTCCACCCCTGCCGCAACTCCTCCTGGCCCGACTACCCCGCCGAGGAACGCTCCCGGTACGAGATCTGGTGGACCTTCGGCTGGGAGTACGACCTGTCCGCTTTCATGGCCCGCATCGTCTTCGGCGGCGTACTCGAACGCCATCCCGACCTCAAGCTCCTCATCCACCACGGCGGCAGCATGATCCCGCACTTCTCCGGCCGCGTCGGCCCCGGCTGGGACCAGCTCGGCTCCCGCACCCCCGACCACCAGCGCGAGGACGTCACCGGCTATCCGCTCTCCAAGCGCCCGCTGGACTACTTCAAGATGTTCTACGCCGACACCGCGCTCTTCGGCGCCCCGCACGCCCTGCGCTGCGCCCTGGAGTTCTTCGGCCCGGACCGTGTGCTGTTCGGCTCCGACTCGCCGTACGACCCCGAGAAGGGCCCCGGGTACATCCGCTCGGGGATCGCCGACCTGGCGGCCATGGACCTCACCGAAGCGGAGCGCGCCGCTGTCTTCTCCGGCAACGTACGCAGACTGACCGGATCCAGGCTTCCTGCACCGGCCGCCACCCGGTGAGCTGCCGTCGCACAGCGCCGCCCACACCCGGAACCAGCACGTCGACTGGCCCCGCCGACTGGAGAAGATCCGGCGCGAACTTCAGCCGCGTAGGCGGGCGTTGAGTCGCGCGGCGTGGCGTGTCAGGTGGGCGGCTTCGGCGAGGTTGGTTGCCTTGTGGGCCGCCTCGGCGTACAGACGGGCCGCCGTGGTCAGGTCGCCGTCGCGTTCGTGGAGGTAGGCCGCTACCGCGGTGTGGCGGGGCAGGGAGTCGTCCAGCGTTGCGAGGGCGGCCAGGCCGGCGCGCGGGCCGTCCGCTTCCCCTACGGCGACCGCGCGGTTGAGGCGGACGACCGGGTTGTCGGTCAGCCGTGCGAGCTCGTCGTACCACTCGACGATCTGGACCCAGTCGGTTTCCTCGGCGGTGGGCGCGTCCGCGTGGAGGGCGGCGATGGCGGCCTGGGCCTGGAACTCGCCCAGCCGGTCGCGGGCGAGGGCCGCCTGAAGGATCTCGACTCCCTCGGCGATCAGCTTGGTGTCCCACTGGCCGCGGTCCTGTTCGGCGAGCGGTACGAGGCTGCCGTCGGGCGCGGTCCGGGCGGCGCGCCGGGCGTGGTGGATCAGCATGAGGGCGAGCAGCCCGGCCACCTCCGGGTGGTCGATCGCGGCGGCGAGCTGCCGGGTGAGCCGGATGGCCTCGGCGGCGAGGTCGACATCGCCGGAGTAGCCCTCGTTGAAGACCAGGTAGAGGACGCGCAGCACGGTGGCGACGTCGCCGGGCTGGTCGAACCGTATGCCGGCCACGGTGCGCTTGGCCCGGCTGATGCGCTGCGCCATGGTCGCTTCGGGTACGAGGTAGGCCTCGGCGATCTGGCGGGTCGTGAGCCCGCCGACGGCGCGCAGCGTGAGCGCGACGGCGGAAGAGGGCGTCAGTGAGGGGTGGGCGCAGAGGAAGTAGAGCTGGAGGGTGTCGTCCAGGGTGGGCGCGGTGCCGGGCGTCGGTTCCTCCTCTACGAGGTCCTCACGCCGGCGGCGGGCGGTGTCCGCCCGCCTCGCGTCGAGGAACTTGCGCCAGGCCACCGTGACCAGCCAGCCCTTCGCGTCCCGCGGGGGGTCGGCCGGCCACACGCGCACCGCCTCGACAAGCGCGTCCTGCACGGCGTCCTCGGCCGCCGCGAAGTCGGCTCCGCGGCGGACGAGGATGGCGAGCACACTCGGGGTGAGGCTCCTCAGCAGGGCCTCGTCCATCTCAGTGGTCACTCTCAGTGGCACTCCGTGATGGTGGGCGACGCGCTCAGGAACGGGCGCAGCTCCAGCCACTCGTGGATCGGCTTCCCGCCCGCCCCGGGAGCGGCCGACAGCTCCCCGGCCAGCTCGACGGCACGCTCGTAGCTGTCGACGTCGATCACCATCCAGCCGGCGATCAGGTCCTTGGTCTCCGCGAACGGGCCGTCGGTGACCGGCGGGCGCCCCTCACCGTCGTACCGGACCCACGTCCCCTCGGGGGCGAGCGCCTGACCGTCGACGAACTCGCCGGTCTTCTCCAGCCGGGCCGCGAAGTCGTTCATGTACTGCACGTGGGCCGAGATCTCCTCGGGTGTCCACTGCTCCATGGGCACGTCGTTGACCGCCGCCGGAGCGCCTTTGTAGTGCTTGAGCAGCAGGTACTTGGCCATGATGATTCTCCTCGATGCTGTTGCGACCCATTGTGGTCGCGTTCACAGCAGGGACGGAGCCGGTCACGCGTTCTCGACATCGCCGGCCAAGTTTTTTTCGGCTCTTGTAGCGGAGCCTGGGTGAGAGCCCTGACCGGGGCCAAGGACGCAGGACGTGGTTCAGGAGACCTGGCCGCGCTACGAGGCCACCACTCGCTTCCCCCGCCCGGGCCGAGAACCGTTCCGGGACTGGTCCGTACCGGAACTCGGGCCAGGCCGTGAGCCGGGGCGTACGAGGAGTGTGGTGGCCGCCACCGCGGCCGTGACCAGGAAGGCAGAGCGCAGTCCGTGGCTGTCCGCGAGGGCGCCGAGTGTGGCGGGGCCGGTGATGGTGCCCAGACCCACGAAGAGGATGGTCGCGGTGAAGCCGGTGGAGGGCTGCTCGGGGAAGGTGTAGTAGCTCCAGACCGCGAGCAGCGCCGAACCTGCCATGAAGCACGGCCCGTACAGCACCGCGGAGGCGGCCACGGCGGGGAGCGAGCCCGGGGCGAGGCCGAGCAGGGCGACGGCGACGGCGAGGCCGGTGAACAGCCAGACGTGCGTGCGGCGCAGACCGTAGCGGGTGATGGCATGACCGGTCAGCGCACCCGCCGTACCGGCCAGCCCCATCAGAGTCCAGAACACCGGCGCGGTGGCCGAGCCGGAGCCGGTCGCGCCGGCGATCGCCTCGATGGCGTACGCCCAGTACACGGCGCCCACCAGCCCGTACGACACGGCCGTGAGGTAGAGGGGGATGGCGCGGCGGCGCAGGAACCAGCCCCGGCCAGGCCCGGATCGGGCTCGGCCGCCCTCGCTCCGCTCGCGTGCGCCATACGACGCCGCGCGGTGCGGACCGCCGGGCAGCACCAGCGCGTTGTACACCGTGGCAGCCAGCGCCGCCACGGCGAAGACCAACCACGCGTGCCGCCAGTGGGAGTGACGGAGGAACAGGGCGAGCGGTCCCGCGACGACGACGCCGAAGGCGGTACCGGTGGCGATCACCGCCATGACGCGCTCGCGACGGCTGCGCGGGATCACGCGGTCCACCACGTCGGAGTACGGGGCCCAGACCCAGCCGGAACTCATGCCCGCCAGCACCAAGCCCGTCGTGAGGACGGCTGGATCGCGGGCGACCGTGACCAGGCCCATGCCCACGGTCGCGCAGACCCCGCCCGTGATCACCATGGAGCGCGGGCCGAACCGCGCGACCAGCGTGCCGACCAGGAGCAGGGCCACCACGAAGCCGACGTAGCTCGCGCTGCCGATCAGACCGACCGTCCCGACGGACAGGTTGAACTCCCGGCGGAACTCGGGGAGATAGAGGCCGTAGCCGTAGCGAGCGAAGCCGAATGTCACGCCGATGGCACTGAGTCCGGCGAGACCGACGTGCCACTCAGGGCGACGCATGATGCGTGTCATAGTCATGCTTCAAGCCTGTGACCTGGGACGACACTAAACCAGTGGCGGAAACGTCAGGAAGCACTAGATTTACGTCATGGGCAAGGACACGCACGCCGTGAGCACTGGAAGGTCCGCCAAGAACTCAGGCAGGAGTGAAGTGCCCCAAGCGCCGATACGCGTCGTGGTCACGCTTCTGGAAGAGACCTCCCTGTTCGAACTCTCGGTGCCCTGCGCCGTGTTCGCCGAGGGCTACGAGCTGACGCTGTGCAGCACCACGCCGGGCGGCATCCAGCGGGCGCCCGGCGGGCTGCACCTGACCGCCGAGCGAGGCGTGGACGCGATGCGGGAGGCCGACCTCGTCGTCGTACCGGCGTGCGTGATGGACAGCGCGTACGAGCCGCCCGAGGAACTGCTCGACGAGCTGCGCGGCGCGCACGCCAGAGGGGCCCGGGTGGCATCGCTGTGTTCCGGTGCGTTCGTGCTCGCCGCAGCCGGACTGCTGGACGGACGCGAGGCCGCCACACACTGGATGTACGCGGACGAACTGCGCCGCCGCCACCCCCGCGTACGCGTCAACGAGCGGGCCCTGTACGTCGACGACGGCTCCATCCTCACCAGTGCGGGCACCGCGGCCGCCATCGATCTGTGCCTGCACATCGTGCGCCACGACTACGGTTCGGCGGCGGCGGCCGAGGTCGGCCGCCGTATGGTGGTCGCCCCGCACCGGGAGGGCGACCAGTCGCAGTACGCACCGGCCCGCGCGCCCCGCGTGCGGACATCGGAGCAGGGACTCGCCCCGGTCCTGGACTGGGCCCTGGACCGACTCCAACAGCCGCTGTCCGTCGGAGAGTTGGCCTCACGCGCCGGGATGAGCACCCGTACCTTCGAGCGGTACTTCGCGCGTGAGGTCGGTACCACTCCGCTGCGCTGGCTTAACCAGCAGCGGCTGGCGCGCGCTCGCGAGCTGCTGGAGACCACCGACCTCCCGGTGGACACCGTCGCCCAACGCAGCGGCCTGGGCAGCGGCGACGGCCTCCGCCAGCACTTCCACCGCGCGCTCGGCACCACTCCGGCCGCCTATCGCCGCGCCTTCCGCATGCCGCGCGGCTCGGCGACCTCCACTCGGCCGACGTAGGTGTGCGTGCGGGCGTACGCCGTGCAGCCCAGGCTGGACCCAGCCGGACGCCCGTACTGCCTCTGGAAGCTCCAAGTCACCGGGCGGAGACGTCGCGAAGCCATCGCGCATGCTGACGGATGCGCGGTGGATCCTGCGGGAAGCAGCCGTCCCAGTCCTCGTCCAGGGACGTCCACGCCGCCGGCTGTCCGTCCTCTGCGGCCAAGGGCGTTCCAGCATCCACGATCGCGGCATACGACAGCCCAAGAGTTGGCGGCCATTCCGGATGGTAGGAGCGAACTGTCGCCGCGGCAGGTGCCGGCAGCAGCTCCGTGTCAATGCCGGTCTCTTCGAAGAGCTCGCGGCGTGCGCCCTCCCGAGGTGTTTCACCCTGCTCAACCTGCCCGCCGGGCGGAACCCACCCCCTCCACCGGTGATGAACCAGCAGCACCCGCTCGAGCTTCTCATCGAAGACCCACACCTCTGTGGCAAGAGGCCCCACAAGCCCGTGGCGGGGCGCGGTCAGCCACTGGCCGGCGCCATCGAACTCCACTCTCGCCAGCCGGACATCGACGGCTGCCGCCTCCACCACTTGTTGCTCGAACGAGTTCCGAATCATCGGGACAACATAGAGCGACGCACTGACATCGGGATCGCGACGAACTGCCGTGGAAGGCCCCTGACCAGCCACGAAGTCATCGTCGAGAGCATCGCCGCGACCACTTGACCCGATCAGCCGTCAGTTCTTCTTCAGCTCCTCGGCGAGCATCACAAGGATGCCGCTGGGACCGCGGACGTACGTGAGCTTGTAGATGTCCTCATAGGTCGCCACACCGCGAAGCGGACGGCATCCGTGCTTTGCTGCTGCCTCAAGGGCTTTGTCGATGTCATCGACTGAGAAGGCGACGCGATGCATGCCAATCTCGTTGGGAAGAGTGGGCTTCGACTCGATCGCTTCGGGGTGGATGTACTCGAAGAGCTCAAGGCGACCCTGGCCGTCTGGCGTCTGGAGCATCGCGATGTTGGCGTGATTGCCGTCCAGGCCGACGGCGGTGTCGGTCCACTCACCACTGACAGTGTCACGGCCGAGGACCGTGAGGCCGAGGTCGGTGAAAAAGGAGATCGCTGCCTCGAGGTCGCGAACGGCGATGCCGACGTTCTCAAGTTTGATGGCCATGCGTTGCATGCTATCGAGCCGAGCCGGGTCGATCGGGTGCGTCCGGCCGGCTGGAGCGGTGGCCGCCGCGGCCGTGTGAGCCATCGTCGGGACCCCGGTCACGGAAAGGCCGGAAAAGCCGTGACCGGGGCCCCAGGATCAGCTACCGCGGAAGGTGCTGACCGCCGCTAGTTCCGGTACCGGAACACGATCCGGCCGCGCGTCAGGTCGTACGGCGGGAGCTCCACCAGCACCCGGTCTTCCAGCACGATCTTGATGTAGTTCTTGCGGATCTTCCCGCTGATGTGCGCGAGCACCTGGTGGCCGTTCTCGAGCTCCACGGTGAACATGGCGCTGCGCAGGCACTCGACGACCTTGCCCTCGACTTCGATGACGTTCTTGTTCTTCGTCATCGCACCAGCTCCAGGTTGCTGCTCATCGGCCGGGCGCCGATGCCCTCGAACAGCGCCGAGGCCGCTTGGTTGGTCTCGTGGACTTCGGTCCAGGCCGCGGCGGACCCGGAGCGGTGCAGTGTTCCCAGCGCGTGGGCCAGCAGCGCCCGCGCGATGCCGCGGCGCTGGTGGCCGGCCCGGACCGCGACCAGCCCGATGCGCGGCCGCTTCACTCTCACCACCCGGATCAGACCCAGGTAGCGGTCCGGCGCCGCGGCCACCGCGTACGTCGACGGGTCGACGATGGTGTCGCCTTCAGGGCGGGGTATGACCTCCGCGGGCATCGACTGCCACCCGACGGTCGCCTCGACTTCGTCACGGATCGCGCGGTCCACCGACCGCAGCAGACTCTCGTCCGCCTGACCGGCGGGCACGATCGTCACGCCCGAAGGCGGCAGGACTGCGTCGAGCCCTGTGACCTGCGGGTCGGTCGGCACGGCGTACTCCCACTCGCGGCGCCGGACCGTGAACCCCGCCCGCCGCCAGCGCCCCGTCAGCTCGACGTCGGCTTCGTCGACCACCGTGTACATCGGTGTCGGCAATTGTGCCAGCATCGCCTCGGCGAGCCGGTCGAAGGGGGCGTCGTGCCAGGCGTCGATGCTGACGAACAAGCGTCCGTCGGGCCGGTGCTGCGCATGCCCGCGGCCGACCACCAGGTCGTCATCCAGTGCGTGCCATTGCCTGTCCGCGACGCGCGTGATCATCACCGCGTTCTCGCTCAGGCCAGATGGGAAAGGCTTCGTGTTCATCGGCGTCTCCTCCCAGGAGTGCCTAGATCTCAGGCGCTCCTGGCGACACCGAACGTCAGCCGCCGGACCGTGACGGGTTGAGGGAGCACCCACGGGTAACTGTGTTCACGGTGCTCACCTCCCTACGACGACTTCACGGTCCAACGCGAAAGTAGCAGTGGGGCGCCGCCTCGCTCCATTCCTTTTCTACGAGCTCGTAACGCGATCATGATCCGGTCTTCTCGAGGCGTCTCCAGCAGAGGAGGCTGCAAGCCAACGAGAGGAAGGAGTCGTGGAGTTCGACGCGTCGTTCCCCGCGGACCGCGAGGCACTTCACCCTGGCAACTGACCGCAGCTCTATGGGGGTTCTTCCACCTCCGCGGCTCCTGCACGGCCAGGCACCAGCAGAAACATCCCTCCTGACCAACCGTCACTGACACGCTCCCTGACGCAAAGCCGCCAGATCGCAGTCAGGTACCGGTGCAGAAGGCATCCCCTTCCGGTCCAGCGAGAACGCTCTGGTGGCCACGCGTTGCACGCGAGCCGCGAGCCTCTGGCGGTCATTGAAGAGGGGCGTCGCCCCTGACCGTCTGGATCGCCTCGTCCGCGGGGGTCCGCGGGAGAGTGATGGTGACGACGGCGCCGCCCTTGGGCGGGTTGTGCCAGCTCAGGCGGGCCCCGATCACTCCGGCCTGTCCGGTGGCGATGGCCAGGCCCAGGCCGAGGCCGCCGTTGCCGCCGGTGCGGAACCGCTGAGGGCCGTGGGCGATCAGTTCGGGCGGGAAGCCGGGGCCGTGGTCGCGGACCCGTAGTTCGGGGCCGTCGACCTCCACCACCACCGGCTCCGCGCCGTGCCGCAGCGCGTTGGTGACCAGGTTGGTGAGGACACGATCGAGGCGACGCGGGTCGGTCTCCCGCACGGTGTCGTGGATGACCTCCACTGCCACCGCCGCCTGCGGCCGGTCGGCCTGCACGCCCGCGACCACGCGCCGGGCGAGCGCGGCGAGTTCGACCTCCCGCGGCTCGGCACGCTCGCCCCCGTTGTCGATACGGGCCACCTCCAGGACGTCCTCCATCAGATCCCGCAGCCGTACGGCGCGTTCGCGGACCATCTCGGTCGGCCGGTCGTCCCCCGGGAGCAGACTCGACGCGGTCAGCAGTCCTGCGATCGGGGTGCGCAGCTCGTGCGCGATGTTCGCCGTCACGGCGCGTTCGGTCTCGATCCGGGCGGCGAGGGCCTGCGCCATCGCATTGACGGCTGCGGAGAGCTGGGCGATCTCGTCCCGCCCGCGCTGGGGCAGTCGGGCGTCCAGCTCCCCGTCCTTGATCCGGTCGGCCTGGCGGGTGGACCGCCGGAGCCGGCGGGCCATCGAGGCCGCGAGTCCCAAGCCCACGATGCTCGCGCCGAGCGCGCCGACGACGGCAGCGCTCCGGGTGGCGTGTTCCAGGTCCTCGAAAAGGGTCTGGGGAAAATGGCGGCGGAAGGCCAGCAGTTGGCCGTCTTCACCGGGGCCCGCGGCCCAGACGGTGGTTCCCGACGCGTCCGCTTCCAGATAGGTGACCGACCTGGCTCCTCCGGGTCCAACGGCGCGCCGAAGGTCCTCCGGCACCTTCACCGGGTCGACTTCGAGACCGGCCGTGACCCGGCCCTCGGAGACCCGGTAGTGCCGTGCGGCCTCCTGGTACTCGGCGAGGACGCTGTCACGGCGGTCGCCCTGGACGATCCCGGGAACGAACGTGCCGGTCAGCGTTGCCGACACCGCGGCCGTCGCGGCGATCGTCATCCCGATCTTGAAACGCAGGCCGATCCTCAGGCCCCGTAAACGTGTGCCCACACGCATACCCCCACGTGCCCTCCGCATCGGCATCAGCTTGAACCGCTCGCAGGACCGTACGAGGCCCGCGGAGCGAGCCCAACGCAGACGGCGCAGACGGCGCAGGCCGGCACGGCAGTAGGAAACTCCATGCGCTTCACCCTCACACCCCGCGCCATTCCGACTCCAGCGGGACGGAACGACCGTTGCCCAATTGTCGATCAACGGAACGCGGCGAGCCCGGCCGACCGGGCGCGAGCAGTTGCCCGTCAGCCCCGGCCGAGGTCCTTGATCTTGATGAAGCGGCGGTCCGTCGTCGATGGGCCGTCCTGCGTTCCGCGCAGAATCCAATAACCGCCGTCCCTGAGCGGCTTGGAGACGCCGACCGTCCCGATCAGCAGCTCATCGCGCCCGTCGGTGTCGAGGTCGGCGATGTGCAGGTCCCAGCCAAAGTGGTCGTCGTACCCCCCTGGGAGGCGGTCGAGGCCGATCGCGGATCGGTCGATCGTGATGTCGCGGGATGTACGGGATGCGCTGAGGCCGTTCTTGCCACCGAGCAGCACCGCCACCCCGGAGGCCTTGCCCAGGGAATAGGCCGCGATGTCGTCGCGACCGTCGCCGTTGCTGTCGCCGACTGCGACGGCGACCCCCATCCGCAGCCCGAGCCCGCCGGAGCCGGGCCTGCCCTGGCCCGGTCCCTTGTCGCTGCCGTAGACGGCGACGGGCTCATCGTCGTCGTGCCGGGCGAGGATGTCGTCGCGGCCGTCGCCGTCGAAGTCCCCGGCGGCGACAGGGGTGGCGCCGCCGGTGATGCCGGGTACGTCTCCGGCGGGCTTCAGCCCCTTGGCCGTACCCCGGTAGAACGCGGCGTCGAGGACGTCGTCCGGCATGTCCTCCTCGAAGCGCACGTCCTCCTCGTCGTACTCGGCCTTGGTCACCAGATCGTCCTGGCCGTCGCCGTCGAAGTCACCGACGACGGTGTCGGCTATGGACGCCCAGCCACCGTGGCCCACGTCGAGGGTCGAGGTGGTGCGGGGCGCGCCGCCGTCGCGGTTCAGCGGGCCGTGCAGGACGGTGGCGTGCTGCGGCTTCATGTCGTACCCGTCGCCCGGCTCGGCGAGGGTCAGCAGGTCGAGGGCGCCGTCGCCGTCGAAGTCCCCTGCGGCAGTGGCCGGCAGGACGTTGGCGGGCAGCTTGGTGGCGCCCGCGGGGCCGTCGGGGCCGCCCCAGATGACGTGCTGCTCGGACGTCATCTTCTCGCCGCGCAACACCGCATTGTGCACAACGACATCGGCGTGGCCGTCGTCGTCCAAGTCCCCGGTGAACTGCGTCGATTGGTCGTCGGCGAACGGAAATGGGGTGAGCGCGGGATCGGGCTTGACGTAGCGGCCCGTGAGGCGGGCGGCCGAGCCCGGCTTCGTACCGCCGGGTGCAGCGAAGACAACAAATCGGTTGTTATGCCACCCGCCCCCGGCCTTCGGCTCCATGTCCCAGTTGTTGACGGCCAAGTCGGCGTACCCGTCGCCGTTGAAGTCGTCCCGCTGGGCCCGGTCACCGTCCCGTTCGACGGGGGACGGGGACGGTGGCGCGGACGTGTCGTTGCCGCCCGAACAGCCCGTGAGTAGCAGGGCGGCCACGCCGAGAATGGCCGGGATGGTGGCAGGACGGTGGGGAGGTGGATACATGCGGTAAAAGCCTGCACGGCGCGACTTACGGGCCGGTAACGGCCGTGTCCTGATCGCGGCTCAATCGAGATGAGCGTTCAGTTGGCACGTCGCGCCAGGTGTAGCGCTCAGTCAGATGTTGCGGGCCCGCCAGCTTGCTCTACAACTTGCCTTACGAGTTGCCCTATTAGCGTGCTGTCCCGTCTCGCGGGAGCGCCCAAGATCCCCAGCAGGTCCCGCGTTCCCATTGAGATCGTTTCATCTTGAACTCGCAGGTCGCGGTACTGGTGTGAGCCCGTGATGCGCGCCGCCGATGTCGGCCAGACGCTGGTCGTGGCGCAGGACGGCCAGCACGACGATCGCCTGCGTGCCCGGAGCGGCCTTGCGCCAGCGCGTGCCCAGCTGCTTGCCGCGCCGGCGTATCAGTCCGCCGACGAGATCGATGGTCCGCTTCGACACAGGAAGCCGGACCTGGTAGACAACACCGGGAGAGCCTTCGGCGGGCGGCTGTTTCTTCACACGAACGCCAACTCCCGCTGGGACCCCGTGTTACGGCCGAAACCGGCCGCTCTGCCCAATTGGCGATCAACGCGGCAGGTACCGTCCCGAGCCCGTCCGGGCCAGCTGGCCCCGGTCGGACAGCTTGCGCAACTGGCCATGGACCGGCTCGACCTTTGCCGGGATCGTGCCGTCTCTCCTGACGGACCCTCAAACTCGGTCCGGAGCCGAGGACTTCGTCACTCAGGTCCTGGGCAAGCAGGTGATCCACTCGCAGGACCGGGCCGGCTTCGTGGTGAACGCCCTGCTGGTGCCCTACCTGCTCTCCGCTGTCAGGATGCTGGAGTCCGGCTTCGCCTCCGCGGAGGACATCCTCACCGGCATGGTCCTCGGCTGCGCCACCCCATGGGTCCCTTGAGCCTGGCCGACCTGATCGGCCTCGACACGCTCACAGCGATCGCCGAAGCGATGTACGCCGAGTTCAAGGATCCGCTGCACGCCGCGCCGCCCCTGCTACTGCGCATGGTGGAAGCCGGGCTGCTGGGCCGTAAGTCGGGGCGCGGCTTCCACGATTACGCGCCCGTCCTCACCGCTCCCTGAGGACAGAGCTCCTCCGGCAAGGCTCCGAAAGGGCGACCGAACCCGGGATATTTGACTCTGTTGGCGGCGCTCCCAGTTCATGAGACTGCTCCCAGAAAGCACACCTCGGGTCCAACGGCCCCATACGAGGGGGCATTTCGGATGGCCACAGCCAGATCCCGCCCCTGAATGCCAAGGACCTCTCCAGGTGACACGAGTCAACGCGGCTGTCCGCATCGCGGAGCCGGAGCCGGGAGCCGGATCCGTCCGCTCCCCTCATGCCTGGGGCAGCCGCACCCTCATCGTCACATTCCGCCCCGGCCAGACATATACGAGCCATCAACGTCCTTCCCCCCCAAACTCCACGGCACCACACGGTGCCCCGTAAGGAAGCCGAATGAGCACACTTGCAGCCTCCCCTGCCCAGCCGGTCCCATCGCACCGCCGACGACGCAACCGAACCCTCCTGCTGGTCACCATCGGCATCACCGCGTTGGCGGTCCTCGCTTACGTGCTGATCAGGCCCGACTCCGCGAAGGCCGCCGGAGAGGACCTGGAGTACGTCGTGAACGCAGACGGCACGAGCGTCGCCTTCTTCGACCAACTCAACGACTTCGAGGTCCAGATGGACCTCACCGCCCTCAAGCAGGAGACCGGCACAGCGGAAAGGGCCGACGTCGAAGCGGCGTTCGCCGAAGCCAACAAGGTGTCCCAGGAGGTCACCGGCTGGAACCTGGAGAAGGACATCCCGAAGATGAAGACGGAGGCCAAGCGGTTCCGCGACGAGATCGCCGGCGCGGACTTCGGGAACGTTCCCGAAGAAAACAGGCTCAAGGACATGACCGTCGCGCTGTTCGAGAACAGCAAGAGCAACCTCGGGGCGGAGTGCCGCGACCGCTGCCTTGCCTCCCCGATCGGCACCGTGGTGGCCCGAACCGTGTTCCTGGGCGGCGTCGCGACAATCGGCGCCCTCACCCTGTCGGCTACCGGCGTCGTCGGACTCCCCGCCGCCGGGATCATGGTGGGCATCGTTATGGGCGTCAACCTGATGATCCTGGCCACGGAGCTCTTCGACCGCCAGCGGGCCAACGCCGATGCCGCCCAGCAGGCCGCGGTGCGACAGCAGGCCAACCACGCCCTGGTCCAGATGATGACCCTCGGCCGGACCGCCGTGGAGCAGGCCGTCGAGCAGGCCGGCGGCGACCGCAACCGAGTCAACGTCCAGGCAGAGCGCACCGCGAGGTCTGCGTTTGCCCGCCAGAACGGCGGTGACCCCCAGCCCGAACCCGACCAGGCGTTCATCGACCAGATGGACATGATCCTCGACCAGGTCTGACAGGCCCGCGGACCACTGGAGTCCCGCCTCCGTGCCGGCGACCGGCACGGAGGCGGGGCCCTGTCCATTCATGAGTAAACGGGCACACACCCGTCGTCGAGCGGGCTACAGCCTCCCGCCCCGCGGAACCGTCCACCGCATCATCCAGGAGCTCCGCACTCCGAAATACGGGCACATTCGGTCATGAACTGCATGACGACGAACCTGGCCAGTAGGGACAATCCCCTTGTCTGGATCTCCTCCGCCCGTCCTGGCCGGGCCGGCGAGGTCACCGCCGCCCGCCACGACCACATCACCGGGCATCTGCGCGAGGCCGGCCTCGGCTCCCTGGCCGACCTTGGCTTCGTCGGCCTCGACGACGACCCCGACGATACTCCGGTCATCATCACCGGCCGCAAGGCGACCCGCTCCCACCGCCTCACCGACGCCGAGAAGGAGGCGAACTGGCTGGTCAGCCGCGAACGCGCCGCCGTCGAGCACGGCTTCGCGAACCTGAAGACCTGGCGCATCCTGACCAAGGTCCGCATGAACGCCCATCACGCCACCACGCTGCTGCGGGCCCTGCTCGTCCCGGTGAACTGCGAAGTCCAGCGGTGACAGACGATCGTCCAATGCCTCGAAGTTAGGGGCTTGAGGTTGCCGTCAAGGCCTCCGGGAGGGTGATCTTGTAGGTGCTGGGGGCGGTGCGGGTCAAGCGGCCGGCGCGGGTCCAGTAACCGAGTTGTGTGTTCAGGCTGTTGAAGGGTTTCCGGCCGGTGATGCCGAGTGCGTGAGCGATCTCCTTGGCCTGCCAGGTGCGGTGGGCGGCGGCGGCCATGATCTGCGAGACCTGTGTCCAGCGGTCCTGTTTCCCTGGTGCTCGTGTCCGGGGCGGTGCGAGGGTCGGTGGCTGGACGGACAGGGTGAGGGCGGTGATCGGGGTGCTGGCGAGGGGTCGGCCGTCGTGGTTCCTGAGCCTGCGCACCGTCCAGATCGAGGTGCCCGAACGGATCTCCGTCCTCGGCTTCGACGACCAACTGATGGCCGAGTGGCTCGACCTGTCCACCGTGGCCCAGTCCCCCTCCGACATGGGCCGTATCGCCGCTGAACTGGCCCTGGAACTCATCAACGACTCCGACGCGGACCTCAGCCGGCACATCGTCCTGCCCACACACCTGATCCCACGAGGAACCACGGCCCCGCCGCCCGCCCCTCCGGGCGAACGGGAGGGCAACAGTCCTGCCGAAGGCCGAAACGCCTGAGCTTCGCAGCAGGCCCGAGGAACTCAAGGCGGCTTCGATCCGGCGAGGCGCGGCCGCGGGCCTGTCGTACGTTCCGGGTGAGCCACGGTGCGACACCGGTGGGAGAACGTGAGGACGGAGTTCAGATCCAGGTGTCGAGCCACATTCGGGTGTGCCAGCTGGGATACGGAATCGTCAGGCCCGTGTAGATCGGGAAGAAGTAGATGAAGTTCCAGGCGATGAGCAGGACAAGCGCGCCTGCGGTCACCGCACCTTGTGTGCGGCGCTTGTGAGTTACTCCCGGCGGCCCCAGCAGGGCCCCCAGCATCATCGTCACGGCCAGGCACAGGTACGGCACGAAGACGACGGCGTAGAAGGAGAAGATCGTTCGGTCCTGGTACAGGAACCAGGGAAGATAACCCGCGCCCACGGCACACAGAACGGCACCGGCGCGCCAGTCTCGGCGCAGCGCCCACCGGAAGAGCAGATACACGAGGGCGGAGCAGGCCGACCACCACAGCAACGGCGTGCCCAGGGCGAGGATCGTCTGCGAGCAGTCGGCCGTCGTGCGGCAACCGTCTTCCCCGGGTTTCGGCGACTCGTAGTGGAACAGCACGGGACGGCCGAGGACCAGCCAACTCCAGGGATCTGACTCGTACTTGTGCGGAGTGTGCAGTCCCACGTTGAACTGGTAGACGCTGTACTCGTAGTGCCACAGGCTGCGGAGTGGTGCCGGGATCCATGACCAGGTGCCGCCGCGGCCGTCCGCCCAGTGCCGCCCGTAGCCGTCGTCGGACAGGAACCAGCCGGTCCACGTCGTCAGATACGTCACTACAGCGACCGGAACGAGGGACAGTACCGACCAGCCGAGGTCCTCGCGCAGCACCGCACGATACGGGTGGCGTGCCCCTGCGATACGGCGGGCGCCGACGTCCCACAGCAGGGTCAGGATGATGAAGAAGGCCAGGAAATACAGGCCGTTCCATTTGGTGGAGGCCGCCAGTCCCAGGAAGAAGCCGGCTGTGAGGCGCCATGGACGCGCTCCCGTCCCGGTGCGGTCGCCGGTGTCCCGGTCCGGACGTACGTGACCGTCCTCAGCCACCGGTAAGGCTGCCGCGAGCCGGGCCCGCGCCCGGTCCCGGTCGATGAGCAGGCATCCGAACGCCGCCAGGACGAAGAACATGACGACGAGGTCGAGCAGGGCGGTGCGGCTCATCACGTAGTGCAGGCCGTCTACCGCCATCAGCGTGCCGGCCAGGCAGCCCAGCACCGTCGACCGGAACAGGCGGCGGCCTGTCCGGCACAGCATCAGCACCGACAGCGTGCCCAGGACCGCCGTCATGAAGCGCCAGCCGAACGGGTTGAGGCCGAACATCCACTCGCCGACGGCGATCCCCCACTTGCCCGTCGGCGGGTGCGCGATGAAGGACCCGGTGTCGGCGAGCGGGATCACCTGGGGGTCGGCCAGGATCTGCGGGTCGGCGATCTTGCGGTCCGGCCAGGTGCCCTCGTAGCCGAGCCGCAGCAGGGCCCAGGCGTCCTTGGCGTAGTAGGTCTCGTCGAAGACGAAGTCGTGCGGGCTGCCCAGACGCCAAAAGCGCGGCAGCCCGGCAAGGAGCGCCACCAGCAGCGGCCCGCCCCACCCCGACCAGCGCGCCAGCCGGCCCGCCGCTGCCGGGGACAGACCGAGCATGCGCCACAGCCGTGACCCGGGCTCGGGAAACGGCACTCCCAGGCGGTCGCGCACGGACGTACACGGCCGCTCGACGTACCCGAAGCGGCGCAGGCGCCGCTCCCAGGAGGTCGGCCGGCAATCCGCCGCCTTCCGCGGCACGTCGGCAAACGCGGGCGCGTTCTCACGGATCACGTGGCCAGCTTTCAACTCGTCGAGCGCGGGCGGGGGATCAGCTGCCCGGCGGTCGGTGGTCGTCACGCCGGCTCAGAAAGCCCCGCCCATCGGGACCGTGTACATCTGGCCGAGGCGCTACCTGGTGGTTGAGGTTCGTGTCGGCATCGGGACCGGCTCGGAGGTTGGGGGGCGGTACGGCATCGGCGCCGGCCTGGTAGTTGACGTGCAGGTCGGCATCGGCACCCCCTTGGCCGTGGAGGCGGGGCGGGCCGTCGACGGCATCGGCACCGGCCCGGTGGCTGACGTGCAGGTCGGCGTCGGCACCCCCTTGGCGGTGGAGGCCGGGTGGGCCGTCGACGACGTCGGGACCGACTCGGCAGAGGTGACGGGGCGGGGCTGAGGGGCGGCAGGCCCGCCCTGCGCGAAAGAGCTCGGCAGGATCACCAGTCCGACTCCAAGTCCGGCAACGGTCAGCACGGATCCGGTGGCCATCCAGGCCGCGCGGGCCCGCCGTCGGGCACGAACGCCGGCCTGCAGCCGGTATCGGTGCCGCTCCTCATAGGGCGCGTCCTCTTGGCTGTCACGCATCATCCGCGCCAGCTCCTGCTCGAAGTGATCCATGGCTCCCTTCTTCACTCCACCGGCTCGACAGCCTCAGCCAGAAGCTGCCGCAACCGTGCAACGCCGCGTGCCGTCAGCGAACGGGCGGTACCCACCGGACACCCCAGCACCTCCGCTACGTGCCGCTCGGGCAGGTCCTGGTAGTAGCGCAGCACCACCGCGGCCCGCTGCCGCGCCGGCAACAACGCCAGCACGGCCTCCAGCCGAGTCCGTTCATCCACGGCGGCGGTCTCATCCCCCACCTCGGGCGGATCGGGCAACTGGTCCACGGGGTGCTCGCCCCACCAGCGACGCCGAGCCGAGCGAGCCGCAGCACGGGCCAGGACCTTGCGCACATATGCCTCAGGCGCCTGCTCGCCCACCTTCGGCCAGGCAAACCACAGCTTGACCAGCGCCTCCTGCAGCAGATCCTCGGCCCGGTGCCGGTCTCCACCGGTGAGCAGCCGCGCCAGATGAAGCAACACCGACCACCGAGCCGCCACGAACCGGTCGAACTCATCGGCCCGCAACTGCCCCATCAGCGTTGTCCCTTACCCCCGCACGCCCCTACACCTTCAATAAAGGCACTGACCTCCGCCCCGCTATGCACCCCCGGCATGTGGTCTGGCTCACACATGCCCACTCTGCCGGTTCCCACGACGCGACTTGCCCGCTCACCCTCCCCCTGCGCGGCCGTCGGAGCCTGACTGGCACCGGCTCAGACGCCGGTCTGCCCCGCCTCGCCACGCCTGCCTTCACGCCCGTACGACTTCTCCCTCACCGCGGGCGACGCGGACGGCTGCCGTGCCACCGACCTCGTCGCCAGGCCCCACGGGGACGGCGAGCAGGAAGTAGAACGGTCTGGCAGCGACGAGGGTTGCAGCCCTTCCCTTTCGTGCACCTTCTGTCCACTCCGCAGCTCCCCTGCAGCGGATGCCGCGAGGTGTGGTCTCTGCCATGAGCGGCCTCGTCGAGGACTGCCTCCCGAGCGCTCTGCATACCGCGGTTTACGAGGTACGCAGAGCGCTCCACCGGAAGGTGGGAAGGCGACGCTCTGTCCGCCGGGCCCGTCTCAGCCCGCCAGCTCCTTCGTGATGCGGTCCAGCATGAACGCCGAGGAATCGCGGGCCCGTTCCTCCCAGGCGAAGACACACGACGTGGCGACTCCGTCGAAGTTCAGTTCGCGCAGGGTGCCGAAGAAGGTGTCCCAGTCGACCTCCCCCTGGCCGATGTCCAGGTGCTGGTGGATACGGGCCGGGGTGCCGGGCGGGTTGAGGATGTAGCGCAGGCCGCTGGAGCCCTTGTGGTTGAAGGAGTCCGCGATGTGTACGTGCTGCAGTTTGTCGCCCGCGTAACGCATCATCGCCGCGATGTCGGCGGTCGGATCCGCCCCCGAGAGGTGGAAGGTGTGCGGGGCGCAGTAAAGGTAGTTCACCCAGGGCTTGTTGATCGCGCGGACCAGGTTGACCGCGGGGGTGTTCTCCTCGCAGAAGTCGTCCGGGTGGGCCTCCAGGTTCAGAGCGATGCCTTCGCGCTCGAACACCGGCAGCAGTTCGTCCAGCGAGCGCCAGAAGGCGGACTCGCTCTCGGCGGCGCGCTCCGGGCGGCCGTTGAACTCCGAGTTCATCAGCGGACATTCGAGGTCCGCGGTGATCTCGATCATCCGCTTCCAGTAGCGTACGGCGGTCTGCCGCTCGGTCTCGTCGGGCGAGGACCATTTGTAGAGCGGCAGTACCGAGGACAACTGGACGCCGTGCGTGCGCAGGGACTTCTTGAAGGAGGCGACGCGCTCGTCGTCCGCCCGCGGGTGCAGGAAGAACGGCATGAAGTCGTCGCGCGGGGACAACTCGATGTACTCATAGCCGAGTTCGGCAACCGTGCGCACCATGTCGTCGATCGACAGATGGCGGAACATATAGGGGTCGAGCGCGATTTTCACGCGGCACCTCCGTAGAACGCGGGGCGGGGCTTCATGTCGGCGGAGACGACGGTGCCGTCGGACTCCAGGGAGCGGACGGCGGCGTCGGTGATGACGGTGGCGGCGTAGCCGTCCCAGGCGGACGGGCCGGTGGGCTCGGCACCCGCCGCGACCGAGGCGATCCACTCGCGGAACTCGGTGTCGAAGGCCTCGGCGAAGCGGTCCTTCCAGTCCTGCATGACGGCTGTGGCGTGCCCGGCCGCCGCGGCGCGGACGCCCACGGCGGCCGGGTCGGGCAGCCGGACCAGTCCGTCCTCGCCGACGACCTCGCACTGGATGTCGTAGCCGTACTGGCAGTTGACGAAGACCTCGAGGTCGATACGCACCCCGTGCACCGTCTCGAAGATCATCATCTGCGGGTCCTTGAGGTGCGCGAACCGCTTGCTCGTGGCGCGCGGAGTGACCACCTGGGCGGAGACGATCTCGTCGTCGAGCAGCCAGCGCAGTACGTCGATCTCGTGGACGGCGGTGTCCTGTGCCGCCATCGCGGAGTGGTACGCGTCGGGCACCGTCGGGTTGCGGTGGGCGCAGTGCACCATCAGCGGGGCGCCGAGGGAGCCGGCCGCGAGGACCTCCTTCATCTGGCGGTAGCCGGGGTCGAAGCGGCGCATGAAGCCGACCTGGACCAGGCGGCTGCCGTGGGCGCGCTCGGCCTCGACGATGCGCAGACAGTCCTCGGCGGTCGTCGCGAGGGGCTTCTCGCAGAACACGGGCTTGCCGGCCGCGATCGCGTTCAGCACGTGCTCGGCGTGCGTAGGGCCCCAGGAGGTGACGAGGACGGCGTCCACGTCGGGGGAGTTGATCAGCTCGGCGCCGTCCGGCAGCGCGGCGGCGCCGACGGTGGCGGCGACCTCGGCGGCGCGGGCGGCGTCGAGGTCGGTCACCGCGGTGACGGTGGCCCCGGTGACCGCCTCGGTGAGGCGCCGGATGTGGTCCTGGCCGATCATTCCGGTGCCGATGACACCTACACGTACGGTCATGGCCGTATCCCTTCGAAGGGTTTACGGGGCCGGGGTGCAGGACCGGCCCACGGGGGAGGAGGTCAGGAGTAGCGGGCCTTGAGCTCCGCTTCCAGCGTCTCGAGCGTGCGGCCCTTTGTCTCGGGGACGTAGAGCTTCACGAAAGCCAGCGAGAACAGGCCCGCCAGCACGAAGAGGAAGAAGGTGTTGGAGATCCCGATCCCGTCGACCAGCGAAGGGAAGACCAGGCCGATCACGAAGTTGGTCAGCCACAGCACCACGGCCGCGACCCCCATCCCGAAGCCGCGCATCCGCATTGGGAAGATCTCCGACAGCATCAGCCAGGTGACCGGAGAGATCGCGCCCTGCTGGAAGGCCAGGAAGGTGACGGTCATGGCGAGCACGGCGTACGCGCGGCCGTCACCGGAGGGCAGCGCCAGGGAGAAGACGCCGATCAGCAACAGCGCCGCGGTCGTGCCCATCTGACCCGCCATCAGCATCGGGCGGCGCGCCACCCGGCCCAGCAGCCAGATGCCGACGAAGGTCGCCAGGACCGAGATCACACCGTTGGCGATGTTCGCGGTGAGCGCGCTGTCGGCGGTGAAGCCGGCGTCGGTGAGGATCTGCGTGCCGTAATACATGATCGTGTTCACGCCGGTGATCTGCTGCACGATGGCGATGCCGAAGCCGACGAACATCAGCTTGCGCACCCAGGGCGTGCTCTTCATGTCCTGCCAGCCGCCGAGCTTCTCCTGCTCGTCCTTCACGGCGAGCGCGGAAACCTCCGCCAGCTCGGCCTCGGCCCGCTGCTGGGACCGGACCTGCTTGAGCACGTCCAGGGCCTCGTTGAAGCGGCTCTGGGAGGCCAGCCAGCGCGGGCTCTCGGGCATTACCAGCATGCCGAACCACAGCACGACGGCGGGGATGGTCGCGATGACCAGCATCCAGCGCCAGACGCCGCCGGACTCGCCGCCCACCCGGGCGATGATCGCGTTGGAGGTGAAGGCGAGCAACTGCCCGCTGACGATCATGAGTTCGTTACGGGTGACCAGGGCGCCGCGCCGCTCGGCGGGCGAGACCTCCGCGAGGTAGACCGGTACGGTCACCGAGGCGCCGCCGACCGCGAGGCCGAGGACGAAGCGGGCCACGACCATGATCGCTGTGTTCGGGGCGAGGGTGCAGCCGAGCGCGCCGATGAAGAACAGCACGGCGAGGGTGAGGATGGTGCGGCGCCGGCCGCGCCCGTCCGACAGGCGGCCGCCGGTGACGGCGCCGAGCGCGGCACCGAGGAGCAGCGAGCTGGTGACCATGCCCTCGGTGAACGGGGTCAGGCCGAGGTCCTCGGTCATGTACGGCAGGGCGCCGTTGATGACTCCGGTGTCGTAACCGAAGAGCAGTCCGCCGAAGGTGGCGATGAGCGTGATGACCCGCAGCCGCCGCTTGACGGTGGGCGGGGCGTCGTCCGGGACGGCGGTGGCGGGAGCGGGGGTCTGGGTGGTGTCCTTACTGACGTCCATGGTCACCCCTTACTTGGCGTCGCGGGCGGGGCGACGGGTACCCGCCAGTCCGCAGCCGGCCAGGTACGCCCGCGTACTCACCGCGATGGGCAGCGGCACCTCGGGAGCGCACGGGTACAGGTCTTGCTCGACGATCACGAACAACTCGGCGTCCAGCTCGGCGAGTTCGGCGACCACGTCGTCCGGCTTCGGCACCCCGGCCGGAGGCGACACGCACACCCCGCGTTTGACGGCCTCGCCAAACGAGAGGTTCTCGGCGGCCACTTGGGCGAGGATCTCCGGGTCCATCTGCTTGATGTGGACGTAGCCGACCCGCTCCCCGAACCGGCGGATCAGGTCGAGGTTGTCCCCGCCGCCGTAGGCCACGTGCCCGGTGTCCAGGCAGAGGTTGGTGTAGCGGGAGTCGGACTCGTTCAGCAGCCGCTCGATCTCCGGCTGCGTCTGGATGTGGCTGTCCGCGTGCGGGTGGATGACCAGGCGTACGTCGTACTCGTTGAGGAGCAGCTTCCCGAGCCGGTCGGCGGCCCGGCCGAAGCCCGCCCACAGCTCGGCGGTCAGCTCGGGCGACTCGGTGAAGCCGCCGGTCTTCTCGTCCCGGTACATCGGCGGGATGAAGACGAGGTGGTGGGCACCCGTGGCGGCGGTCAGCGCGGCCACCTGCCGGACATGGGCGAGCATGTCGTCCCAGGCCTCAGGGCGGTGCAGCGCGCCGAAGGCGGTGCCGCCGGAGACCTTCAGGCCGCGTACGGCCAGCTCCTCGGCCAGTACGGCTGGTTCGGTGGGGAGATAGCCGTACGGGCCCAGCTCCAGCCACTCGTAACCGGCCGCGGCCAGCTCGTCGAGGAAGCGCGTGTACGGGACCTGGCGCTCGTCCTCGGGAAACCAGACGCCCCAGGAATCGGGGGCCGAGCCGAGACACAGGTTGCCCACCACGGTGCGGAGGGGGGACGGCGTCGTTGCCATAGTGCACGTCCTTCGAAGAGGGGACGGGTGGGTGCTCCGGGAGTTGCCAGCAGGAAGACTCGACTGACGCGCTCTACTAGCGCGCGCTAGTGCGAGTACGATGACCCCTGTCCAAATGTCATGTCAATAGCTTGTTGCTGGGAGATTTCACGGCTGCCCGTAAGGTGGGCGCGTCGAAGGGTGGGTCAACAGGTGAGTGCGTCGGGCAAGCAGCGGCCCACGATGGTGGACGTCGCCGAGAAGGCGGGCGTGTCCAGGGCGCTCGTCTCGATCATCTTCCGCGACCAGCCGGGGGCGAGCCAGGAGACGCGCGAGCGCGTACTGCGCGTCGCCGACGAGATCGGCTACCGCCCCGACAACGCGGCGCGGCTGCTGGCCCGTGGCCGCAGCCGCACACTCGGCGTGATGTTCACCGTCCACCAGACCTTCCAGGCCGACCTCGTCGAGGGCATCTATCCCGAGGCCGAGCGGCTCGGTTACGAGGTGCTGCTCTCCGCCACCAGCCAGGGCAGGAGCGAGGTGAAAGCCGTCGAGGCCCTGCTCAGCCATCGCTGCGAGGCGGTGATCCTGCTGGGCCCGGACATGGAAGCCGCGGACCTCGACGCCCTCGGCCACCGTACGGTCGCCGTGTCGGTCGGCCGCCGGGTGCCCCAGACCCGCGTCGACAGCGTGCACACCGCCGAGGGCAAGGGCGTACGGCAGGCCATGGATCACCTCGTCGAACTGGGGCACCGCCGGATCGTGCACATCGACGGCGGCCGTGGCCCCGGCTCGGCCGAGCGGCGCCGCGCCTACCGCGCCGCGATGCGCCGCCACGGCCTGCAGCCCGAGCTGCGGGTGATCCCCGGTGACCACACCGAGGAGTCCGGCATCGAGACCGGCCGCCTGCTGCTGGCGGAACGCGATCGCGGACTGCCGCTGCCCACGGCGGTCCTCGCCGGAAACGACCGGTGCGCGATGGGCCTGTTGATGGCTCTGACGCGAGCCGGTGTCGAGGTCCCCGGTGACCTGTCCGTCGTCGGCTACGACGACAGCCACCTGTCCCATCTGATGCCGATCGGGCTGACCACCGTTCGCCAGGACTCGCTCCTTATGGCCGAGTACGCGGTCCGGTTCGCCGTGGAACGCCTGGAGGACGGGGAGTTGGAGCCGCGCGAGGCGGTCCTGGACCCGAAATTGGTGGTGCGGGGAACGAGCGGGCCGGCCCCGGAGGGGCCGGCCTGAAAGCTCGGTGAGGGTCGAGGGCTGCGACCGGGTTGTCCTTAGCGTGTGCCCTTTAGCGAGGGTGTTTTAGCGTGTGCCCTTTTCGGCTTGGCGTGGGCCTTTTAGCGTGTGCCCCTTTCGGCGAACTTGGCGACGGCGTCGACGTTCTCCTCGGTGACGAAGGCCGGGCCGGTCAGGACCGGTGCGGTGCCGCCGCCGCTGAAGTTTCCGTTGTTCTTGTAGAGCCAGAGGCCGTCCACGGCGAGGTAACCCTGCAGGTAGGGCTGCTGGTCGACGGCGAACTGAACGTTGCCCTCCTTGACCGCGTTCACCAGGTCCTTGTTGAGGTCGAAGGTGGCGACCTTGGCCTTGCTGCCCGCGTCGGCCACGGACTGGACGGCGGTCAGCGCGAACGGGGCGCCGAGCGTGACGACCTCGTCGATGGACGAATTCTGCTTGAGCTTGGCGGTGATCGTCGACTTGACGGACGGCATGTCGGCGCCGTTGACGTAGAGGGTCTCAGTCTTGCCCTCGAACGCCTTCTTCAAGCCCGCGCAGCGTGCTTCCAGGGCGACATGGCCCTGTTCCTGGACCACACAGACCGCGTTCTTCGCACCGATCTCGTTGAGGCGCTCGCCGAAGGCCTGGCCTGCGATGTTCTCGTCCTGCCCGAAGTACTCGAGCATGCCGAGCTCTTTCCAGTTGTCCAGGCCGGAGTTGAAGCCGACCACCGGGATGCCCGCCTTCTCCGCCTTGGCCACCACATCCTTCATGGCGTCCGGCTTGGCCGCGGTGAGCGCGATGCCGTCGACCTTCTGGTCGATCGCGTTCTGCACCAGGTTGGCCTGGTCGGCGGCGTTGGGGCTGCTGGAGTAGACGAGCTTGACATTGTCCTTGGCGGCGGCGGCCTGGGCGCCCTTGCGGATGAGGTCCCAGAAGGTGTCGCCGGGGGCGGCGTGGGTGATCATGGCCACGGTCATCTTCGGGGTGCTCGCCTTGCCCGCCGCGGCCTCCGCGCCGCCTTCCTCCGACTCCTTGCCACCGGAGTTGCTGGAGCAGCCGGCGGCGAGCAGGGTGCCGATGAGGACGGTGGCGGCGAGAGCCGCGGTTCGGTGGTGTCTGTGCATGTCCCTTGCACCTCACTGTGCGGTCGGGGAGTGGATACGGGAATCGGGGAGTGGAGGAGTGGATACGGGAAGCAGAGGCCTGCCTCGACGCGCTTCAGGAACCCCGGATCGAAGTGCTTCAGGGGCTCCAGAGCGCAGCACGCCCGGCCCAGGACGCGGGTGTGTCGTGGGAGAGGGCTCGAGCGGCGGCGGAACCGTTGTCGGTTGTCCGTGGCGGTCTCATGGGTGCGACCACCTCGCCTTTCGTCACTAGAGCGCAACATTAGCGCGCTCTAGTGCTTGGTAACTATGGGGCCGACCCCTGGTGCTGTCAACAGGTTTGTCCGGATGTCCCGACAGAGGTCGGTAGGAGGAATTTCCCGGTGGTCTTGAAGTTTCAACCACCTTCCGGGAGGCTTTGGTTTGAAATTGAAACACCCTCTCGGAGCTCTTCCCGTCCCTCCCTGGAGTTGCCTTGTCCGTTACCTCTGAAGTAGCCGCCGTCCGCCGTGGACCGCTCGTCGTGGCCGGAGGTGTGCTCGCCGCCATCGTCGTGGCCTCGCTGGCCGACGCGGTGCTTGCTCTCCTCGCCCTGGCCGTGGGTGCGCCCGACGACTTCCAGCCGCTGATGCCGGGCTCGTACATCTTCCTGACAACGGTCGGGGTGGTGGCCGGAGCCATCGGCTGGGCCATCATCCGCAAGGTGTCGAAGGCCCCCGAAGCGCTGATGCGATGGCTGGTGCCAACCGTCGTCGCGATCTCCTTCGTGCCCGACTTCCTGCTCTTCGGTGAAGGCGGAGTGGCCGGCGTCGTGGCGCTGCTGCTGATGCACGTCGTGGTGGCGGTGGTCGCGGTGTTCGCCTACCGCAAGGTGATGCCCCTGTCGTAGAGCACTGTCGAAGAGCACGCGCAAGGCGTCGGGCGGGCAGGAGCTGCGGCCACCTACCCGCCCAACTCGTCCATTACTTACGCGACTTGCACGTGTCTGCCGTACGTTGCTGCTGTTCAGCTGCCCTGACGCAGGGCGTCCGAGATCGACTTGGCGGCGCCATGCGCGGTGAGGCCGCCGTCGACAGGGATCTCGGCGCCGGTGATGAACGCCGAGTCGTCGGAGAGGAGGAAGGTGACGAGCGGGGTGATGTCGTCGACGGTTCCGGTGCGGCCGAGCGGCGTCTCGCGCAGGTTCGCCTCGCGGAACGCGGGTGGGGCGGAGGCCGTCATCGCGGTCTCGATGAAGCCCGGGTGGATGGTGTTCACGCGGATGCCGCGCGGCCCCAGTTCCATGGCGGCGGTCTTCGACAGGCCGCGCAGCGCCCACTTGCTGGAGGTGTACGCGACCGGGTAGTGGGCGGTCAGCGCCGCCGTCGAACCGACGTTCACGATCGACGCGCCCGCGCCCATCAGCGGCACCAGGTGCTGGATGCCGAGGAGCGGGCCGGTGACGTTGACCGCGTGGACGCGGGCCATGTCCTCGGGCCGTACCTCGTCGATCCGGGCCCTCCACGTGACGCCCGCGTTGTTGACCAGGCCGTGCACCTGCCCGTACGACTCCTTGAGCTCGGCGGCGAGATCGGCCCAGTCCTGCTCGCTGGTGACGTCGAGGCGGCGGCAGCCGGGTGCCTCGGTCGCGTCGGTGGCGATCACCCGGGCGCCCTCGAGGGCCAGTGCCTCCGCCTCCGCGGCACCCTGGCCGCCGGCCGCACCGGTGACGACCACGACCTTGCCGAGCAGCCGCAGGGAACGGACGTCGGACGTCACGGTCGCTCCCGGGGACGGCGCCGGGCGACCGGAACGGGCAGCGGCTCCGGGCCCGTCACCACGGTGTTGGAGACGCAGCCGAGGCCCTCGACGGTCAGCGTGACCGTATCGCCCGGCTTCAGCGGCGGCGGGTCCTGCCTGCCGCGTACGCCCCACAGCTCGGCGAGGCAACCGCCGTTGCCGCAGGTGCCCGAGCCGAGCACGTCGCCCGGGCGGACGACCGTGCCCCGCGAGGCGTACGCGACCATCCCCTCAAAGGTCCAGCTCATGTTGGACAGCAGGTCCTTGCCGACCACCTCGCCGTTGACCTCGGCCGTCAGCGCCAGCCGCAGGAAACCGTCCGCGTCGCGGTACTTCTCCAACTCGTCGGCGGTGACCAGGTACGGGCCCAGGGTGGTGGCCGTGTCCTTGCCCTTGCACGGGCCGAGGCCGACCTGCATCTCGCGGTACTGCAGGTCGCGAGCCGACCAGTCGTTGAAGACCGTGTAGCCGATGATGTGGTCGCGGGCCTGCTCGGGAGAAAGATCCCGCCCCTCCCGGCCGATGACGGCGGCGACCTCCAGCTCGAAGTCGAGGACTTCGCTGCCCGGCGGCACCGGGACGTCGTCGTGGGCGCCGATGACGGCGTACGGGTTGGTGAAGTAGAACGTCGGGGCGTCGTACCAGGCTTCGGGCACCCCGGCGACGCCGTCCACGGACCGCCGTACGCCTTCGACGTGCTCTTCGAAGGTGACGAAGTCCCGCACGGTGGGCGGCTGTAGCGGTGGCAGCAGCCGCACCTCGGACACATGAGGGCCCGGCGGGACGTCGAGCGTGGCGGCGCCGGCGCGCAGCAGCGCGTCGAGTCCGTCGCCGGAGCGGATCAGCTCCGTGAGCGAGCGCGTCCCGGGAACCGGGTGGAGGGTGCCGTCCTCCTCCACGACGGCGACCCGGCGCTGGTGTCGATGTTCATAGGTGGCGAAACGCATGCACGGCTCCAGGCTCCGACGGTTTTCGAAAGCGGTGGAAAGCGGGGACGCGGTGAGAGAGTCAGGCGGTTGACAGGGCCACCGCGCCCCCGGGCTCCGAGGGGGATCAGACCGGCGGGGCGACGAAGCAGCCGCGGTCGACGTCGTTGAAGGACTCCTTGGCGATCAGTTCGTTCATGGGGTTGGCGGTGCCCCACTGGTCGGTCACCTCGGGCTGGGAGAAGTCGTAGACGTGGGGGTGCCAGGTGTCCTCGTCCAGCAGCTCCAGCTCCGTCGTGTACTCGACGGTGTTGCCGTGCGGGTCGAGGAAGTAGGTGAAGGTGTTGTCGCCCGCCAAGTGCCGGCCAGGGCCCCAGATCTTCTTGAACCCGGCCCGGATCACGCGGCCGGAGCCGCGCATGTACTCGTCCAGGCCGCGCATCTCGAACGAGACGTGGTGCAGGGAGGTGTGCGGGCCCTTGGCGATGGCCATGGAGTGGTGCTGGTTGCTGATCCGCATGAAGTGCATGACGTCACCGACGTACGGCGAGCTCAGTGTGTCGGAGTGGCGGAAGCCGAGGTGACGCTCGTACCACTCACGGGTCTTGTCGAGGTCCGGCGAGTTGAGGACGACGTGCGACAGCTTGACCGGGATGGCCTCCTTCTCCTCGATCTTGCGGTGCTGCCGTACGTCCACATCGGTGGACACTTCGATGGGGCGGCCGTCGATGTCGAAGAAGCGGAAGCCGTAGCCGCCTCCAGGCGTGTCGATCTTGCCCGGCTGGGAGATCAACTGCACGCCACCCGCGAGGAGTTGCTCGGCGAGGGTGTCCACGTCCTCTGGGGAGCCGGCGCCGTACGAGACCAGGTCGAGGCGCTTCTCGTCAGCCTTGCGCAGCCGTACGACGTACTGTTCGGGGCTGCCCTCGGCGGCGAGGAAGGAGATCCCGGAGTCCTCGGCGACCTTGGTCAGGCCCCAGACGCCGGCGTAGAAGTCGAGCTGCTTGTCGTAGTCGGGCACGGCGAGGTCGACGTGCCGGAGATGGGTGAGCAGGCGGTTGCTCATGGGGGTTCCTCCTCAGGCGAGGTTGAGCAGGGCGGCGGCGTTTGTGCCGCGGATGGCGTGGAAGTCGGCGTCGGGTAGGTCCGCGGCGCGCAGCGCGCCCAGCGGGTCCTCGGTGCCCATGTCGAAGGGGAAGTCGGAGCCGAGCAGGACCCGGTCCGGGCCTGCGGCGCGTATCAACTCCCGCAGTACGTACGGGTCGTGGACGAGGGAGTCGAAGTACAGCCGCTTCAGATAGCTGCTCGGCGGGTGGGCGCAGTCCCGGGCGTCGGGGCGGGCCCGCCAGGCGTGGTCGGAGCGGCCGATGTGGGTGGGGAGGTAGCCGCCGCCGTGCGCCGCGATCAGCTTCAGGCCCGGATGGCGGTCCAGGACGCCGGAGAAGATCAGGTGGGAGAGGGCGACGGCGTTCTCGGTGGGCTGGCCGACCGTGTTGGACAGGTACCACTGGTCAAGGCGCTCGTCGAGCGTGCAGCCGAACGGGTGCAGGAAGACCAGGGCGCCGGTCTCCTCCGCGCGGGTCCAGAAGGGCGCGAGCCGCGGGTCGGAGAGTTCCACTGCCCGTGTCCCGCCCGGCCCCGGCGCGTGCGAGGAGATCTCCACGCCCTTCAGTCCCTCGTCCAGGGCGTGGTCGAGCAAAGCGCTCGCGAGGTGGGGGTGCTGGAGCGGGATCAGCCCGAGGCCGTGCAGCCGGTCGGGGGCCTTGGCGCAGTGCGCGGCGGTGCCCTCGTTGGCCAGCCGGCATACCCGCTCGGCCAGTTGGGGCTCGGCCCAGTAGTGGTAGTGGGACGGAGAGGGGCTCACCAGCTGCATGTCCACGCCGGCCGCGTCCATGGCCGCCAGGCGCGCGGCCACGTCCGTCAGTCTCGGCACGCGCGCGCCCACCATGGGACCGTTCACGGCGAGGGCCGCCGGCCCGTTGCGGCGGGCGTCGAGAGCGCGGGCCGCGGCGAGGCCGTTGTGACTGACGACAGTCTCCTCGACCTCCGGGAGCAGCAGGTGGGCGTGGACGTCGATCGTCGGAGTCGACGGGGGCCGGGTCACGGGAGTTCCTTCAGCGCGCTCAGGGTGCGGCCGATCAGCCCGGGTACGTCCGCGTCGCGCACGCCGTCGAGCAGCCACTGGGCGAGTTGGACGGAGGCGTCGACGACCATGCGTACACGGGGCAGCCGTCTGGCGTGGTAGTCGGTGAGGAGCTTCTCGTCCCAGGAGTCCCGGCCGGTCAGCAGGTCGGCGAGGACCTGGGCGTCCTCCAGGGCCATCGCGGCGCCCTGGGCGAAGGTGGGCGGGCAGGCGTGGGCGGCGTCCCCGATGAGCACGACCCGGCCGCGGTGCCACGGGCCCTCCACCAGATGCCGGTCGAACCACGTGTAGTTGACGGCCTTCGGGTCGGTGAACGCGGCGCGGAGCTCTTCCCACACGCCGCCGTAGCCCTCGCTGAGCGCCCGCATCTCGTCGGCGTACGCGTCCGGGTCCAGCGAGGCCCGGTCGCGGGCCGGTTCGACGAGGTACGTGTAGACCGTGTCCTCGCTGGTCGGGCAGTACCCGGCGATGAAGCAGCGGCCGCCGTAGATCATCTCGGTGCGGCGGACACCGGCCGGGCGGGGTGCGGGGGCACGCCAGATGCCCATGCCGTTGGGCTGGGGTTCGTCGGTGATGCCGATCATGGAGCGGGTGGCGGAGTGCAGCCCGTCGGCGCCGACCACCAGGTCGTACCGCCGGCGCGTGCCGTCCGAGAAGGTCACGTCCACGCCCTCGCCGTCCTGCTGGAAGGCGGTGGCCGTGGTGCCCAGGCGGACGTCGACGCCCGAGGCGCGCACCTGGTCGATGAGGAGCTGCTGGAGTCTGGGGCGCTGCATGCCGATGTGGGCGGGCAGGTCGTCGCCGCCGGTGCGGAGTTCGTCGTGGGCGTGCAGCACGGTGCCGTCGGGGGCGAGGACCGCGAGGCCGTCGGCGGCGTAACCGTCCTTCTCGATCCCTTGGAGGACTCCGACCTCGCGCAGCACGCGCAGTGCGTTGCCCTGAAGGGTGATTCCGGAGCCGGCGGCGGCCTTCCAGTCGGGGCTCGCCTCGACGAGGTCGACGGCGATCCCGGCCCGGCGCAGCAGGACGGTCAGGGCGTTTCCGGAGGTGCCTCCGCCGATGACCAGGACGATGGGGGCGCCCCCAGCCGGAGGCTGGGGGAAGGTGAAGCTGTCAGCCATGTCGGGGATACCTCCCGGGGTTGGGCCGCGCGGCTTCGGGCGGCCGGGGGTGGGGCTGTCGCCCGCCGAGCGCTCCGCTGAGAGTGCGGTACGAAAGCTGCGGGCTGTCTGTGGCTGGTCGCGCAGTCCCGGCGCCCCTTCGGGGCGCCGGGTACAGCGCCGGACCTCGGCGGTCCGCTCGATGCGGGCCCGGCGACTGCGCGGGCTACTTGACGGCCATGGGATTGACCGGGGAGCCGACGGCGCCGGTGATGGGCAGGGGAGCGGCGGTGAGCCAGAACTCGTACACGCCGTCGTCGGCGCAGTCCGCGGCGAGGGCGTCGAGGTCCCACATCTCGCCGATCAGCAGGCCCATGTTGGGGATGACGACCTGGTGCAGCGGCTGGAAGGCGTTGTCGAACTCGTTCGGCCGTACCTCGAACCCCCACGTGTCGGTGGCGATCGCGGCGATCTCGGTACGGTGCAGCCAGCCGGCGGTGGTGAACGACAGGCCGGGCGCGGGGCCGCCCGCGTAGTCGCCCCAGCCCTCCCGCCGGGCGCGGGCGAGGCGCCCGGTGCGGACGAGCACGATGTCGCCGCGGCCGACGCTCACGCCGTGGGCCTCGGCGGTCGCGGTCAGGTGATCCGCAGTGATCGCGAAACCGTCGGGCAGCTCCGGTTCACCGTCGTCGTCGCCGATGGCCCGGGCCACATCCAGCAGGACGCCGCGACCGGCCACGTACGGGGCCATGTGCTCGATCCCGGTGACCAGGTCGCCGGCGGAGGTGACGACCTTCTCGGCGTCGCGTCCGTTCCACGCCTTGCCGTGGTCGAAGATGTGCCCGAGCCCGTCCCACTGGGTGGAGCACTGCAGCGGCATCGCGATCACGTCGTCCGCGCCGCCGATACCGTGCGGGAAGCCCTGATTGCCGAGGACGGCGTCGGTGCCGGTGTCGAGCATGGTGTGCACCGGGTTGGTCCGCCGGCGCCAGCCCTTCTGCGGGCCGTTCATGTCGAACCGCTGCGACAGCGAGAAGCTCACGCCCCGGCGCACCAGCGCCGCGCCTTCGCGCCGCTTGGCCTCGTCGAGGAAGTTCAGCGTGCCGAGCACGTCGTCCTCACCCCAACGCCCCCAGTTCGAGCACGCCTTGGCGGCCTCGGCGATCGCGCCCTCCGGGTCGTGGCGGTCCAGGCTCACGACTTCTCCTCCACACAGCGGGTGCGCTGCACACCCAGACCGGTGATCGAACCCTCCATGACGTCGCCGTCGCGCAGCAGCCGCCCCCAGTGGATGCCATTGCCGGCCGGGGACCCCGTCAACACCAGGTCGCCGGGCAGGAGTTGGGCCGACTGCGAGATGTACGACACCAGCCGCGCGACGCCGAAGAGCATGTCCTTGGTGGACTCGTCCTGCATGGTCTCGCCGTTCAGCTTCAGCGTGACCCGCAGGTCACCCGGGTCGGCGATGGACTCTGCGGGCACGATCCAGGGCCCGAGCGGGGTGAAGCCCGGGGCGTTCTTGCAGCGCAGCCAGTCGGTGCCGATGGCGGGCATGTCCCGGCGGAAGACGGTGGCGCGGTCGGTGAGGTCATTGGCGATCGTGTAGCCGGCGACGTACTCCAGGGCCTCCTCGACGGAGACCCGGTAGGCGGGCCTGGCGATGACGGCCGCCAACTCCAGCTCCCAGTCCGGCTTCTTCGCCCAGGAGGGGAGGACGACATCGTCGTACGGACCGGCGACGGTGCTGGGCAGGCCGATGAACACGTACGGCAGGTCCTCGGCGGCCCGCCGGTCCATGATCGCGGCGATCTCGGCGCGGGCCTCCTCGACGGTGCGCGGGTCGTCGGGGGAGCGGTGGGCGACCTCGAGGTCGATCACGTGCTGGCGGTAGTTGGCGCCGGACTGGAAGATCTGGCGGGGCTCCAGCGGGGCGTGCACACGCAGGCCGTCCAGCGGCCGCCAGTCGAGCGTGTCGTCGTCCGCCAGGGAGTGCAGGACGGGGAGGGTCTCCTCCCACCGTTCCAGTACGGCTCGCAGTCCGGAAGGTGCCCAGTCCAGGGCTCCGCCCAGATCGAGTACCCGTTCCCTGGCCAGGAGACCGGGGAACGGCACTCCGTCTGCAGCGGAGAACGTGCCGAGCGCGAACGGGCCGGCAGGTTGCGCGAGCATTGCCATCAAATTTCCTCCCTGCTGGGTTGCGGTCTACTGTGACCCCCATCGGCCAATCGCGGAAATCAATCCTGTGGATGTGCTCAATCCACGCCGTGGATGGCTCTCAGTCGCATAGGCGGTGCCCGGTGAACCTGTCCCGACTCGACCTCAACCTGGTCCTCGCCCTGCGCGCGCTGCTGGAGGAGCGCAACGTCACCCGGGCCGGCGAGCGCGTCGGACTGAGCCAGCCCGCGATGAGCGCGGCGCTGTCCCGGCTGCGCCGCCACTTCGACGACGAACTGCTCGCCCGCACGGGCAACAGCTACGAGCTGACACCGCTCGGTGTGGCCCTGCGGGACCGCAGCGCCACCGCGTGCGACCTGCTGGAGCGCGTCTTCTCCAGCCAGGCCGACTTCGAACCGGCCGTGGAGACCCGGGAGTTCACCCTGCTCGCCGCCGACTACGGCGCGGCCGTGTTCGGCGCCGCGCTCGCCCGTGCCCTGCACCAGGAGGCACCCAGTATCCGGCTCACCTTCCAGCACCCGGCACCCTCCGTCGAGGAGAACACCGCCGCCCTGCTGAGCACGGTCGACGGACTGCTGATGCCGCACGGCGTCATCGACGGCTTCCCCTACGTCGACCTCCACCAGGACCGCTGGCTGTGCATGGTCGCCGACGACCACCCCGAGATCGGCGGCGAACTCACCCTCGACCACCTTGCCCGCCTGCCCTGGGCCGTCTACCAGCGCCCCTACGACGCCCCGGCCGCCCGCCAGCTCAGCATGCTCGGCATCAGCCCCCGGGTGGAGGTGTCCGTGCAGACCTTCCAGCTGCTGCCCCACATGGTCGAAGGCACCCGCCGTATCGCGATGATCCAGGAGCGCCTGGCCCGTAAGGCGGTCCGCTCCGCCGCCGTACGGGTCCTGCCCTGCCCCTTCGAAGCCGTACCGGTGCAGGAGGCGATGTGGTGGCACCCGGTGCACACCCAGGACGCGGCCCACATCTGGCTGCGGCAGAAGGCGACGGAGGTGGGCGCGACGCTGAAGGGCCACGGCCCCGACGATGGCGTGTCCGTCGTACAGGGTGCGGGGCGGGCGCCGGGCCTGCTCTGATCCCGGCCCGGAAACCCGCCAGGTGTTCGGCACATGTGGGCCTCGCCGCCGCCCGGTGCGTCCGGTACGACGGCGAGGCCGACATGCGATGCGGGACGGGGGCCGGGGCATCGTCGTCGGGCCCGGCCCGCCGGCTCCGCGGCCTCAGGCCGGCTGCTTCGGCAGCGGCCGGGGATGCGCGGCGCCCGCGCGGCGCAGGGCACCCCACAGCCCCGCCGCGACCACCGCGGCAGCCACACCGAGCAGGCCCACCGCCCCCGCGAGACCGCCGACCGCAGGCTCCAGGGCGAGCAGCACCAGCGGACAGACGAACGCACCGCCGAAGAAGGCCGACGTCCACAGCCCCGTACCGCGGCCGCGGTCCTCGAACGCCAGGCGGGACATGGCGCTGGTGAGGAGGGCGGGCAGCAGCATGCCCGTGCCCAGACAGTTGACCACCGCCCCGACGACCAGCAGGGGGGCGCTGTCGGCGAGGAACATCACCCCGAAACCGGCGCCACAGACCGCGAAGACCGCGGGCAGCGTCACGTCCGGGGAGCGCTTCAGCCGGGCGAACACGAGCGCTCCGGCCACGGTGGCGGCACTCGCGATCGCCGTGGCCAGACCGATGACGCCGGGGTCCTCCACACCGAGGTCGTCGAGCAGGTACGCCATCTCCACCGGGACCGTGTAAAAGACCATCGCTCCGAAGAAGGTGAGGGCGCAGATCCCCGCCAGCGGCCGCCAGGGGAACGGACGACCGGTCATGACCACGGCCGGGGCCTCGTGGGTGGCCGCGCGGGCCGCCGGGTTGGGCAGAGCGGCGACCATCAGCGGGGCGATCACCAGGCTCACGGCGTAGATCCAGAAGGGCACGCGCCAGCCCGCCGCGCCGACGGCGCCGCCGACCACGAAGAAGGCGGTGGCCGACGCGGAGGTGCACACGGCCTGCAGCGCCAGGTACTTCACCCGCTGCCGGCCGCTGTAGTAGTCGCCGATCAGTGTGGTGCAGCAGGTCATGATGGCGGCCTCGGCGACACCGACCAGGGCGCGGCTGGCGATGATCGCGCCCAGCGAGTCCAGCCAGAGCGGCGCCGTTCCGAACACGGCGTACAGGACGGTCGCCACGATCAGCAGGCGCTTGCGGCCGAGCCGGTCCACGATCACCCCGGCGAACGGGGCCAGCAGTGCCAGCGACAGCGCCGGAACGGTCAAGGCGAGGGGCACCAACGCCTTCGCCCCCGGCGTCGAGGCGAAGTGCTCCTGCATCCTCGGCAGCACCGGGGCGATCAGCACCGCCCCCAGGACCGGCAGACAGCTGCCCGCCATCAGCAAGATCAGGCGCAGCAGATGAGCCGGGCCCGAGGTGGCGACGGGTGACGGAGCGGTGTCGTCCACCGCGGCGGGGGACGGTGGCACGGGAGCGGGCATGGCGACTCCAGGGGACTGTGTACGGGAGCGATCATGCCCTCACGGGCGCCGACGACGACGCACGGCATGCCGCGGAACACCGGGGAAGGCCACACACCGGGCGCTGATCCGGACAGCGGTGTGCGGGTGGCACGACTATGGGCCGTACGTCACCCCGCCGCCATCCTCCGCACGATCCGAATCCCGTATCCGCGTCATCCACGCCATCGATAGGCGACGAACCGGCTCACGAACGAAGCCGCCCCTTGCTCCGCATAGCGGCCCGGACGCGCTCCTCCGCCAGCCCACGCCCCGCGATGTGCGGAGTGGTCGCGCGCCGCCCGGCTTCTTCGAGGACGGTGACGGCGTTGGCGCGCAGGCGCTTGGAGATCGTCTCGAAGATGGTGGGGGTCTCGGGCCGGAACCCGGAGTAGCGGGCGTCCATGGCGAAGGCGGCGGCCACGACGCCGCCGGCGTTGGCGACGAAGTCGGGCAGGACGGCGATCCCGCGTTCGGCGAGGACGGCCTGGGCCTGCGGTGAAGTGGGGAGGTTGGCGCCCTCCACCACCAGCTTGGCCTTGATCTGGTGGGCGGCCTTCTCGTCGATGACGTCCTGGAGAGCGGCCGGTACGAGGATGTCGCAGTCGACGGTGAGTTCCTGGCCGGGCGGGATGACGACGCCCTGGGTGTGGCGGGTGACGAAGTCGTCGCCGTACGCGTCGTGGGCCGCCCGTAGCGCGGGAACGTCAAGGCCGGTGGGCTCGTGGAGGGCTCCCCGCGCGGTCGACACGGCGACGACGCTGGCGCCGAGCTCGGCGAACCGTACGGCTGCGGCGCGGCCCACCGCTCCGAAGCCCTGGAGCGCCACGCGGGCGCCGCTCAGCGGCAGTTGGAGATGCTGGGCGGCGGCGTCCGCGGCTTCGGCGACTCCGAATCCGGTGACACCGAGCTGGTCGTAGGCGACTCCGCCGAGGTGGTCCGGGGTGCCGACCGCCGCGCCGCGGTCGCCGAGTTCGTCCTGGACGATGGCCGCGTCGTCCTCGGTCAGGCCCATGTCGAGGCCCATGACGTACTCGCGGGGCACCTCGTTGGCGAGCGCGCGGGCGAAGGCGCGCAGGATCGCCTCCTTGTCGGGGGAGGCCGGGTCCGCGACGATGCCGGCCTTGGCGCCGCCGTAGAACAGGTCGACTCCGGCCCACTTCCACGTCATGACACGGGCCAGCCGGGCGATCTCCTCCACGGAGACGTTCGGGCTCATCCGCGTGCCGCCCTTGCCGACACCGCGGGCGGTGTTGTCGATGACCAGCACGCCCTTCATTCCGGTACGGCGATGGGAGACGACGACGATCTTCTCGGGGCCCCAGTCGTCGACGAGGGAGAGTGCGTCAGTCACGGTGCGGGTTCCTTGTCTGGAGAGAAGCGACCTAACGCTGCGCGCGCAGGGCGCGTGCGATCAGCTCGGCGAGATGCGTACCGCTGCGTTCCGTCTGCTGGGCGATCTGCGTCCGGCAGCTGAAGCCGTCCGCCAGGACGACGGTGTCCGGGCCGGCCGCCCGTACCGCCGGCAGCAGAACCTGCTCACCGGCCGCCACGGAGACGTCGTAATGGCCGCGCTCGAAGCCGAAGTTGCCCGCCAGCCCGCAACAGCCGGAGTTCAGCACGGTGTTGTCGACGCCCATGGCTTCCAGCAGTGCGCTGTCGGCGCTGAAGCCGCTGGTGGCGTGCTGGTGGCAGTGGGTCTGGCTGATGGAGGCGGCGTCGATCCGTGGCGGCTGCCAGCCCTCGGTGTGGTGGAGGAGGAGTTCGGCGAGGGTGAGGGTGCGGGTGGACCGGGCGAGGGCCTGCGCGTCGGGGGCGCCGTGGAGGAGTTCGGGCAGGTCGGTTCTGAGCGCCGCGGTACAGCTCGGCTCCAGGCCCACGACCGGCACGCCTTCGCGGGTCGCCGGGGCGAGCGCGGTGGCGGTGCGGCGGGCGATACGGCGGGCCATGCCCAGTTGGCCGGTGGTGATCCAGGTCAGCCCGCAGCACTGGGTGCCGTCCGGGACCTGGACCCGGTATCCGGCGTGTTCCAGAACCGCCACGCCGGCCATGAGGACTTCGGGCGTGAAGTGGTTGTTGAAGGAGTCCACCCAGAGCATGACCGGGCCGCGGTCTCCGTCGCCTTCGGGAGCACGCGTACGGAACCAGCTCAGAAAGGTCCGATCGGCGAAGCGCGGCACCTCGCGTTCGGCGGCGATACCGCCCAGCCGCTTGATGACCGGTGCGAGGCGGGACGCGGTGAGCCCGTTGACGACCCGGGGCATACGAGCGGCCAGGCGGGACAGCAGCGGCAGCCAGCCCATGGAGTAGTGGGACGCGGGCCGCAGGCGTCGTCGGTAGTGGTGGTGCAGGAACTCGGACTTGTACGTGGCCATGTCGACCTCCACCGGGCAGTCGACGCTGCATCCCTTGCACGACAGGCACAGGTCGAGCGCGTCGCGCACCTCGGCGGACCGCCAGCCGTCCGTGATGACCTCGCCCTGGGTCATCTCGTACAGCAGGCGGGCCCGGCCCCGGGTGGAGTCCTTCTCGTCGCGGGTGACGCGGTAGCTGGGGCACATGACATCGCCGCGCGGGGTGGCGCTGCGGCACTTTCCGACGCCGACGCAGCGACGGGTGGCCTTGGCGAAGTCGCCGTCGTCGGCGGGGAAGGGGAAGACGGTGGTCAGGGGGAGAGGGGTGCGGTGCGGGCTGACCCGGAGGTTGTCGTCGAGGGGCAGGGGGGCGACGATCATTCCGGGGTTGAGGCCGTTGTCGGGATCCCAGACGCCCTTGAACTGCTCGAACAGGGTGATGACTTCGGGTCCGTACATCAACGGCAGCAGCTCGGAGCGCGCCTGGCCGTCACCGTGTTCGCCCGAGAGGGAGCCGCCGTGGGCGGCGACGAGTTCGGCGGCGTCGGTGACGAAGGCGCGGAAGACGGCGGTGCCGTGCTCGGTGGTGAAGTCGAAGTCGATGCGCACGTGCAGGCAGCCCTCACCGAAGTGCCCGTAGACGGCGCCCTGGAGGTCGTGGCGGTCGAGTAGGTCGATGAACTGCCGTAGGTAGGAGCCGAGTTGGGCGGGTGGCACGGCGGCGTCCTCCCAGCCAGGCCAGGCTTCTGCCCCGTCGGGGGTACGCGTGGCCAGACCGGCTCCGTCTTCCCGGATCCGCCACAGTTGCCGGGCGCGTACGGGACCGGTGACGACCTCGTGGCCGGTGAACCCGGCGGCCCGGGCGGCGGCTGCGGTGAACTCCTGGGCCAGCTTGGGGAGTTCGTCCTCCTGCCCGCCGAACTCGGCGAACAGCCACGCCTGCGCGCGCGGCAAGGTGTCGATCGTCCTACGGGTCTCGGCGCGGGTGACGATGTCGGTCAGCGCCTGGTCGAGCCCTTCCAGCGCCAGCAGTTGGTGCTCGAGGAGGGCGGGTACCGCGTCGGCCGCGGCGCAGGCGTCCTGGTAGCCGAGTACGACAAGTGCCCGTTTCGGAGGGGGAGTTACGAGGAGGACTGTGGCCGAGAGGACGACCGCGAGGGTGCCTTCGCTGCCGACCAGGGCGCGGGCGAGGTTGAACCGCCGCTCCGGCAGCAGGTGTTCGAGTGCGTAACCCGAGACCTGCCGGGGGAACCGGCCCAACTCGGTGCGCAGGGTTGCCATGTTGCGCTCGGCCAGCCGGTGCAGGGCCGCGATGAGCCGGCCGCGTTCGCCCCCGGCGGCGATGGCTTCGTCGATCTCCGCCTGCGTCATCTCGCCGAGTCGCAGCACCGTCCCGCGGTAGGTGACCACTTCGAGTTCGAGTACGTTCTCCGCGGTGCGTCCCCAGGCGACCGAGTGCGAGCCGCACGCGTTGTTGCCGATCATGCCGCCGAGCGTGCAGCGGCTGTGCGTCGAGGGATCCGCGCCGAAGAGCAGACCGTGTTCGCCGGCGGCCCGTTGCAGCTCGTCCAGGACGATGCCGGGCTGCACGGTCGCCGTACGCGCGATGGGATCCAGCGCGAGCAGACGGTTGAAGTAACGCGAGAAGTCCAGAACCACACCGGAACCGACGGCCTGCCCCGAGGTGCTGGTGCCCGCACCGCGCGAGGTGATCGGCACGCCGAGGCGGCGGCACACGGCGAGCGCGTTGAGCACATGCCGGCGCTCGCGGGGGAAGACCACGGCCAGCGGAATCCGGCGGTAGTTGGAGGCGTCGGCCGAGTACTGCGCCCGGCGCCCGGCATCACCCTGCACCTCCCCGCAGTCGCCCTCGGCGAGCGCCTCGGTCACGGCCGCCGCGTCGAGACGCCCCGGGCCCTGCACTGTCGCCGTCACTGCGGTGGCTCCCTCATGCTCAGGTTGGTTCATCCTCAGATGGTCACGCTCGACCGCGCCCCCGTCACGATCTGCGTACACCTGCCCACCCCGCAAGACCCAGCAGCGCGAGAGTAATGACGGTGCAGGACAAGCGTTGCTTACGCTGGCCCCGGCAGTCGTCCTTGATGCCGACGGGAGGAATCTTGCTCAAGCCACAGCATCTGCTCACCTTGCGGGCCGTCGTACGCACCGGCTCCTTCGTCATCGCGGCCCGCGACCTCGGCTACACCGCCTCCGCGATCTCGCAGCAGATCTCAGCCCTGGAGAAGGAGACAGGCCTCGTCCTCTTCGAGCGGGAGGCGCACGGCATCCGGGCCACCGCGGCCGCACACCGGCTGGTCGACCTCAGCGTCCCCGTGCTGGCCGCCATGGACGACCTCGGCCACCAGGTGCACGAGCTCGCCACCGGCGCCACGGGCAGACTGAGGCTGGGCAGCTTCCCCACCGCCGGCGTCAGGCTCGTACCGGCGGCCCTGTCGGCCCTGACCGCGACTCACCCGCGAGCCCAGATCCAGCTCGAGGAGGGCGAGCCGGACGAACTCGTCGACGCGCTCAACGACGGCGATCTCGATGTGGCGCTCGTGTACGAGTACGGCCTCAGCCCCCGTCAGTGGCCGGGCGGAATGGCCCGCCATCACCTCGTACGCGAGGATCTCGTCCTGCTCAGGCCCCGTGGCAGCGGCCTGAGTTCACGCCTGGCCGGGCTATCGCGTACTCGCTGGATCACCAGTAGGGAGGGAACGGCCGGTGCCCTCTCGCTCACCCGGCTGTGTGCGGCGGCCGGTTTCGAGGCCGTGGTCGCCTTTCGCAGCAACAACTACGACGTCGTACGGGAGTTGGTCTCCGCCGGCCTCGGAGTGGCGATCGTGCCGGGCCTCGGCCACTCGCCCGGTGACCCGCCCGGCGACGCGGTGGAGGCGACCCGTCTCGCCCAGCGCTCGGCCTTCCGCCGCGTGCTGGCCCTGCACCGCAGCGAGAACAGCAACCCGCTGCTCGGCACGATGATCCACTCGCTGCGCGGGGCAGTACCGGTGGGGGAGCCGTACGTACATCCGGCGCAGGACGAACAGACGGCGTAGGGCTCACGGCGGGCCCGGCCGGCCCGGTGTCCGTGGCTTGGCCGGGCCCCGCCGCAGTGCGGCCTGCTTACGCCGTGACCGGCACCGCTGCTTACGCCTCAACCGCTCCGGACGGCAGCCGATCCGCCGAGGCTCGCAGCACATCGACCAGGGCGGCCACCGTCGGCCGGTGCTCGGCGAAGGACCGGAACACCACCACGATGTGACGCTCCATCACCTCCTCCAGCTCCAGCACATCGATACGGGACGGACGCAGCCGCAGCATCAGATCCGTCACCACATTCACCCCGACACCGGCCTCGACCAGGGCGAGAGTGGCGGCCGTGTCCGTCACCTCGTGCAGCACCTGCGGTTCGAAACCGGCCCGGCGGCAGGCGGTGAGCACGGCCCGGCCGTAGTAGCTGCCGACCGACGGCAGGATCCATCCCCGTTCCCTGGTGTCGGCGAGGGAGATCCTCCGCCGCCCCGGCATGGCCTCGGCGGGAACCGCGAGCGAGAAGCGCTCCCGGGACAGCTCCGTCACCCGCAGGGACGGATCGCGCGGGATGGGCACGTCCGGGTAGTCCAGGCCCAGCGCCAGGTCCACCGCTCCGCCGGCGACGGCGTCGTACACCTCGTCCACGTCCATGTCCCGGCTGCGCACGGTCACGCCCGGATGTCTCGCGCGTATCTGCTGCAGGGCGGGCGGCAGGATCTCGGCGGCGGCCGTCGCGAAGAGCCCGATCCGCAGTGTCCCGGAGACCTCGTTGCGGGTGCGTTCCAGCGCTTCGACGGCCTCGGCCTCCGTGGTGAGGATGCGTTCGGCGTGCAGGGCCAACGTCGCCCCGGCGTCGGTGAGTTCGACGCGGCGTCCCACCCGCCGCAGCAATTGCATGCCGGTGGCCTTCTCCAGCGCGGCGATCTGCTGCGAGACCCCGCCGGGGGTGTAGCCCAGGGCCTCGGCAACCGCGGTGATGGTGCCGCGCCTGGTCAGTTCCACCAGCGAACGCAGCTGTGCACTCGTCCAGTCCATTCAGGGATCGTAAAAGATCAGAAGCATTAACCGTTGATAGACGTCAACGGTTGGGTTGCTGCACGATGACGCACAGCACAGATGGCAGAAAGCCGCTCGGCACCCCCGTATTGACGACCCCGACGCCCGCGGGACGGACAACCCGTCCAGGTTCCGCAGGGCGGCTCATGGATGGGAGCGTGGCCCGTTGTCCTCCTCCGCTTTCCGCACCGTTCCGACCTCCGCCGATGTGGTGATCATCGGGGGCGGCGTGATGGGTGCGAGCATCGCGTTCCACCTCGCCGAGGCCGGCGTGCGCGACATCGTCGTCGTCGAACGCGACGACCTCGGCCGCGGTAGCTCGGGCAAGCCGATCGGCGGCATCCGCGCCCAGTTCTCCGACCCCCTCAACATCGAACTGGGCAACCGCAGCCTGCGCGCCTATCAGGAATTCCCCCACCGCCCGGGCGCCGACATCAAGCTCGACACCGTCGGCTACCTCTTCCTCCTCACCAGCGAACAGCAGGCCGCCGCCTTCGAGACCAGCGTCGCCATCCAGAACGGCCTGGGCGTGCCGAGCCGCATGATCGGCCCCGAGGAAGCGCAGAAGCTGTGCCCCTACGTCAGCACTGACGGCCTCGTGGTCGCCGCGTACTCGCCCGCCGACGGGCACTGCCGCCCCGGCCTGGTCGTCAACGGATACGCGCAGGCCGCCGCCCGCGCCGGCGTCACCATCGCCACGCACACCGCGGTCACCGGCCTCGACACGGCCGGGGACCAGGTCGTCGGCGTACGTACCAGCCAGGGCCGCATCGCCTGCGGCACCGTCGTCTGCGCGGCAGGAGCCTGGTCGGGGCGGATCGGCGCCATGGCCGGCGTCCATCTCCCGGTCCGGCCCGTACGGCGGCAGTTGGCGTTCACCGAACCGCTCACGCCGCCCGCGCCCCGTATCCCGTTCACCATCGACTTCTCGTCCTCGGCCTACTTCCACAACAGCGACGACGGCCTGCTGTTCGGCCTGGCCGACCCCGGCGAGAAGGACGGCTTCGACACCACCTGGACCCCGGAATGGCTTGAGCTGTTCCGCACTGTCGCCCGCGAACGGGCCCCCGCACTGGCCGACATGAGAACCGTCGACGGCTGGGCAGGCCTGTACGAGATCACACCCGACCACAACGCACTGATCGGCCGCTCCGGTGAACTGTCCAACTTCCTTTACGTAGCCGGGTTTTCGGGCCACGGATTCCTCCAGGCGCCCGCTGTCGGCGAGGTCGTACGCGACCTGTACCTGGAGCGCGAGCCGTTCACCGACATCTCCCCGCTCAGCGCCGACCGGTTCCGCCACGGCGCCGAGATCCGCCCCGAAGCGCACGTGGTGTGAACCCCGAGTGGTGTGAATCCGGAGCGGTGTGAATTCCGATCGAAAGGCCCGGACCATGTCAATGATCAGTCAGTGGCAGCTGCGAGCCGCATTCGCGGCGCGACTGTCGCAGATGTACGGCCAGGAGGTTCCCGCCTACACCACGCTCGTGGACGTCTCCCGCGAGGTCAACGAGGACGTCCTGCGCGAGCAGGGGGCCGACGCTGAACGCCTGGGCTCCATCAGTCGCGTGACCGCCGAACGGCACGGCGCCATCAGGGTCGGAACACCACTGGAACTCCAACAAGTGGCCCGCATCTTCGGCGCTTTGGGCATGCACCCCGTCGGCTTCTACGATCTGCGCGAGGCCGCCGCCAGCGCCGTACCCGTCATCTCCACCGCCTTCCGCCCGGTCGACGGCGAGGAGTTGGCACGTAACCCCTTCCGGGTGTTCACCTCCATGCTCACCCCGGCCGACCCCCGCTTCTTCGACGCCGACCTGCGCTCACGTCTGGAAGCCTTCCTCGCCCGCCGCGAACTGTTCCCGCCCGAGCTGCTCACCCTGGCCGACCGCGCGGCGGCCGAGCGCGAACTGCCCGAGGACGACGCCGAGCGACTCCTCCAACTAGCCGTGCAAGCCTTCGAGTTGTCGCCGGAGCCGGTCGACAAGGCGTGGTACGAGACCCTGGAGCGGATCTCGGCCGTCGCCGCCGACATCGGCGGCGTACGCAGCACCCACATCAACCACCTCACCCCGCGCGTCCTCGACATCGACGACCTCTACCGCCGTATGACGGACCGCGGCATCGAGATGATCGACACCATCCAGGGCCCGCCGGCCTGGAAGGGCCCCGACGTCCTGCTGCGCCAGACCTCCTTCCGCGCCCTCGCCGAACCCCGCGCGATGCGCGCCCCCGACGGCACCGTCACCAGCGGCGCCCTCCGCGTCCGCTTCGGCGAGGTAGAGGCCCGCGGCATCGCCCTCACCCGCGAGGGCCGCGCCCTCTACGACGAACTCCTCGCCCAGATCGACGAACAGGCGTCCGCGAAGCCGGGCGAAGCGCGCAGCGACATCGCCCGCGCGCTGTGGGAACGCCACATGCCCGGCACCGAACAGGAGCTCGCCGCCGATGAGTTGGCCTACTTCACCTACCAGCTCGCCGACGACCGCCCTCGGGACGGCAGCAAGCCGCCTGCAGGCATCAGCGAGTTGGTGCGGCAGGGCTGGGCGCACGCCGAACCCATCGTCTACGAGGACTTCCTGCCCCGCTCCGCCGCCGGCATCTTCCAGTCCAACCTGAGCGGCGAGGGCACCCGCAACAACGACCAAGAGGGCACCGCCTACGACGCGGCTTGGCTCTCCGGCGCCATCGAACGCGACGTACTGGACCCGTACGCCCTGTACGCCCAGCAGCAGAACGCCTCCCTGGCGCAGGTCAGCGAGCAGCTAGGCCTCACCCCCTCTTCCCTCTGAACAGGAGCGTCATGACCAGCACCACCCTGCCCACCACGGACGACCTGCGCGCCCGCGCCCGTACGGCCCTGGACCACATCGGGGCCGCCGTCCCCGAGGGCAGCGACTTCCAGGCGCGTACGCCCATCACCGGCGAGAACCTCTTCGGCCTGACGGCCGCCACCGACGCCGACACCGAAGCGGCGATCGCGGCAAGCCGTACGGCCTTCCTGACCTGGCGCACCACGCCGGCGCCGCGCCGCGGTGAACTCGTCCGCCGCCTTGGCGAGTTGCTGCGCGCGCACAAGAGCGACCTGGCCGACCTCGTCACCATCGAAGCGGGCAAGATCCGCTCCGAAGCACTCGGCGAGATCCAGGAAATGATCGACATCTGCGACTTCGCGGTCGGCCTGTCCCGCCAGCTGTACGGCCGCACGATCGCCTCCGAACGCCCCGGCCACCGCCTCGCCGAGACCTGGCACCCTCTCGGCGTCGTCGGCGTCATCTCCGCCTTCAACTTCCCCGCCGCCGTGTGGTCCTGGAACACCGCGGTCGCCCTGGTCTGCGGCGACACCGTGATCTGGAAGCCCTCGGAACTCACCCCGCTGATCTCCCTGGCCTGCGACAGGCTGCTGGACCGGGCCGCTGAGGAGGTCGGCGCCCCCCGCGACGTACACCGTCTGCTGCTCGGCGACCGCACCGTCGGCGAGAAGCTCGTGGACGACGCCCGGGTCGCGCTCGTCAGCGCCACCGGCTCCACCCGCATGGGCCGCGAGGTCGGTCCCCGGGTCGCGGCCCGTTTCGGCCGCAGTCTGCTGGAACTCGGCGGCAACAACGCCACGATCGTCGCCCCGTCCGCCGACCTGGACCTCGCCATCCAGGGCATAGTCTTCGCCGCGGCGGGCACGGCCGGCCAGCGCTGCACGACGCTGCGGCGCCTGATCGTCCACCGGGACATCGCCGACGCTGTCGTCGAGCGTCTGACCGCCGCGTACCGGAAGCTCCCGATCGGCGACCCGTTCGACGAGACGACGCTGGTCGGCCCGCTCATCACGACGGCGGCGCTTGACGCCATGAACGATGCCCTGGCGCGTGTCCAGGCCCAGGGCGGCAAGATCCTGGCGGGCGGCAACCGGCGTCTGACCGAGGCGGCGCCATCAGCCGCGTACACAGAGCCGGCTCTCGTCCGTGTCGACGAACAGACCGACGTCGTACGGGAGGAGACGTTCGCCCCGATCCTGTACGTGCTGACGTACGACACGCTCGACGAGGCGATCGCGCTGCACAACGACGTTCCCCAAGGGCTGTCGTCCAGCATCTTCACGCGGGATCAGCAGGAGGCGGAGATCTTCCTGTCCGCGGCCGGGTCCGACTGCGGGATCGCGAACGTCAATATCGGCACCTCGGGAGCGGAGATCGGGGGCGCCTTCGGGGGCGAGAAGGACACTGGCGGGGGGCGCGAGTCGGGGTCCGATGCGTGGAAGGCGTACATGCGGTCGGCGACGAACACGATCAACTACTCCACTGAGCTGGCGCTTGCGCAGGGGGTTAGCTTTCTCTGACGGGGCCGGGGACTGTGTGTTGGCGAGTCGCCGGTGGGCGGGGACGCCCTCCCACCCACCGGCGGCAGGAGAAGTGATAAAAGCAGGCATGAGCAACTTGCATGTCCTTCGTCCCCGCCGCCGGAACCGTGCCCGATGACCGCCGGCATAGACACCCCGGACCGCCGCGGCCGCACTGAACTCGACCAGACCGGCCGCGACCTCACCGGCAACCCCCGGGTCAAGGTCCGAGACGTGAAACTCCTGTCCAGCCACTGGTACGTCGAACGCACCACAACCTTCGACTTCCAGCACGCCGACGGCACCTGGACCACCCAGGAACGCGAAACGCACGACCGCGGCAACGGCGCCACGATGCTCCTGTACGACGCCGAACGCGAAACCGTCCTGCTCACCCGCCAGTTCCGCTTCCCGGTCTACGTCAACGGCCACCCCGACGGCATGCTGATCGAAACCCCGGGCGGCTTGCTCGACGACGAGGACGAACACCCGGAACTGGCCGTACGCCGCGAGGTCGTGGAGGAGACCGGCCACACCATCGGCGAGATCCAACACGTATTCGACGTCTACATGAGCCCCGGCTCGGTCACCGAACGCGTCAGCTTCTACGCCGCTGCCTACGACCCCTCGACCCACACGCACGAAGGCGGCGGCCTGGACGAGGAGGGTGAGGACATCGAAATCCTCGAACTACCCTTCCGCCGGGCCCTGGAGATGATCCGAACCGGCGAGATCGCCGACGCGAAGACCATCATGCTGCTGCAGTGGGCGGCGCTGGAGGGACCGTTCGCCGACCGGCCCGAAAGCCCTTGACTTGAAGTGCGCTTCAAGCTGAAGACTCCCGTTTGAGCCGGACCCACCGGCCGAACGGGAGGAACCACCGTGAAGTACCGCACGATCGGCACCGACCCGGCCACCCGCCGTGAGGTGAGCGTGTTCGCGCTCGGCGCGATGCTCTTCGGCTCGCGGACGGACGAGAAGACCTCCTTCGCCCTCCTCGACCGCTATGTCGAGGCCGGCGGCACCTTCATCGACACGTCCGACAACTACGCCTTCTGGGAGGACGGCGGCCAGGGCGGCCAGAGCGAGGAACTGCTCGGCCGCTGGCGGCGCAGCCGCGGCATCGGCGACGAGATCGTCATCGCCACCAAGCTCGGCGCCCGCCCGCTCGCTCCCGGCACCAGCTACGTCGACAACCCGGAGGGCCTGTCGGCGAAGGTGATCCGCGAGTCCGCCGAGCGCAGCCGCGAGCGTCTCGGCGTGGCGAAGCTGGACCTGCTGTACGCCCACATCGACGATCCGACTGTGCCCCAGCAGGAGACCGTCGACGGCTTCGCGGCCCTTGTCGCAGAGGGCACGGTCGGCCTCCTCGGCGTAAGCAACCAGGCCACCTGGCGCGTGGACCGCGCCCGCACCCTGGCCACCGCGGCAGGGCTCCCCGGCTACGAGGTGCTCCAGTACGAGCACAGCTACCTGCGGCCCCGGACCGACCTACCCAGCGGCCTCTTCCCTGACGGCAGCCTCGGCGCGGTTGGCCCCGACATGCTCGGCTACCTGCAGGCCGAGCCCCACCTGACCCTGGTCGCCTACTCACCCCTGCTGAAGGGCGCCTACGTCCGCCCGGACAGGCTCCAGCCGGACTACGACCACCCGGGCACCCCCGCCCGGTTCACTGCCCTGCAAGAAGTCGCCCGCGAGACCGGCGCGACCGTCAACCAGGTGGTCCTCGCCTGGCTGCTGGGCGGTGAGCTTCCGGTTATCCCGCTCGTCGGGGCCTCGTCGGTGGTGCAACTGGAGGAGAACCTGGCCGCCGTCGATCTGGAACTGACACCGGAGCAGCGGGCCCGGCTGGACGCGGCATACTGAATCGGCCGCCATCAGCCACTCGACCGGCCGCCCGCGAGCCCTGGGGAGAAAGAGGGGTCATGACCGCGCACCCCGGCGCACGGTCCATTCGCGCCACCCCGGAAGGCCTCCTGTGGGAACCCAGTGAACGCTGGGTGCGCGGCCAAAAGGGCGACGTCACCGTCGTCGACAGCCGCCACCCGGTCCTCGTCTGGGAGCCCGACTTCCCCGTGCCGCTCTACGCCTTCCCGCGCGAGGAGGTCCGCACGGACCTCCTCCGCCCGGCCGAGAATCCGCCCAGGGGCCGGCACACCGGATCGCGGATCTTCTACGACCTGGTGATCGCCGGCGAGCTGCTGGAGAACGCGGCCTGGACGTTCCCCGCAGACGATCTGGCCGGCCATATCGCCTTCGAGTGGTTCCGGCGCACCGGCTGGGGGCTCGACCACTGGTACGAGGAGGAGGAAGAGATCTTCATCCACCCCCGCGACCCGCACAAACGCGTCGACGCCCTGCCCAGCAGTCGCCATGTCCGTGTCGAGATCGGCGGCACGCTGGTCGCCGACACCCACCGCCCGGTGCTGCTTTTCGAGACCAGCCTGCCGACCCGCTACTACATCCCCCGCGAGGACGTCCGCCTCGACCTGTTCGAAGCCACCGCTCACAGCACCGGATGCCCCTACAAGGGCACGGCCCGGTACTGGTCCTGGCGGGGCGAGGGGAACGTGCCGTCCAACATCGTCTGGAGCTACCAGGAGCCGCTGCCCGCCGTGGCCCTGATCAAGGACCGGCTCGCCTTCTTCAACGAAGCGGTCGACATCACGATGGACGGCGAACCCCTGGACCGCCCCGTCACTCCCTTCAGCGAGATGCTGCGACGGCACACCTGACGGTCCGGTTCCGCCTGTTCCCGCCTACTCCCGAGCGAACCGGTCGAGCAGGGCGTCCAACCCGGCCGCCAGGCCTTCGGGCCCGCTCTGCTCGGCGAGTGAGGCGGCGGTCTCCCGTAGCGTCGGCAGTTCCTGCGCCGACAGGCGGTGCAGCCCGAGACGGAAACCGGGGTCGGGTTCGTCGGGGTTGTCCACCATGGGCTGCAGCTCCACGGACACGTAACCCAGCAGCCAGGCGGTGAAGGCGCGGAAGACGGCGGAGGCGGTGGCCGCGTCGAACCCGGCCTCCATCAGCAGGGCGAGCACACGCTCGTGATCCGCGAGGACGGCCGCCGGTCGCCGCGCGAGCGGAACAGCCAGCATGCGCGTGGCGAGCAGCGGAACCGCCTGGGGATGGGCGAGGCAGACGTCGTACATCGTCCGTGCGACGCGATGGAGTCTGGTGCGCCAGGCAGGCGCCTGAGCGGTTCTGGAAGACTCGGGCTCGGCGGCCAGCCGTTCCTCCAGTTCGAGGTACAGGGCCTCGACCAGACCGTCCAGCAGGGCGTCCTTGCTCGCCGCGTACCGGTAGAGCGCCATCGCCTCCACGCCGAGTTCGGCGCCGAGGCGGCGCATGCTCAACGTCGAGAGCCCTTCGCGGTCGACCAGTTCCAGGGCGGCGGCCAGCACGCGTTCCCGGCTCAGCCGACCGTAGTGGCCGCGGTCGCTGGCGCGACGCGCCGGACCGCCTCCCGAGTTCCTCTGCCGTGCTGCGGCCGGCTCTTTGGCCATGTGTTGCCTCCAGAGGGTCAGGCCGAGTGGCGGTCGTACTCCTGTTGACTCTACGCACTGACCGGGGCAATCTGTACGTATACGTCGTAAATATACGTCGGATATGCCGACGCATAGCAGGCACCACCTCGTTCCCGAGGGGACTTCCCGAGGTCCCGACGGGACTTCCCGAGGAAAGCCGGCACAGGGGAGTGCCTCATGACAGTTCACAAGCTGCGGCCCCGGCAGCGACCGGCCGACCGCGGCCGACTCCCGGCCTCCGACAGCGCCTCGCGCGTCGAAGCACGCACACCGGAACCCGTGGGTGAGGGCGTGCCCTTCGCCGTCACCCGGATAAGTCCGGAGGCCCGCCGGGCGGCAGATCGGGTGCTCGCCTCGGGATGGGTGACCACCGGACCCGAGACGGAACGCTTCGAGCATGACTTCGCGGAGCACGTCTCGGCCTCCCACGCGGTAGCGGTCAGCTCCTGCACGGCGGGCCTCGAACTGGCGCTGCGGGCGCTGCGGCTGCCCGCCGGGGGCAGGGTCCTGGTCCCAGCCGTGACCTTCTGCGGCGCGGCCCATGCCGTGCTGCACGCCGGTCTGCGGCCCGTGCTCGTCGACGTCGACCCGCGCACCGGGATGCCGACGCCGGCCACGGTGGCGCGCGCGGCCCGGGCGTCCGGCTGCCCGCACGCGATGATGGTCATGCACTACGCCGGGTCGCCGGCCCCGCTCGCAGAGCTGGCCGAAGCCGCGCACCTGCCCCTGACGCACGTGATCGAGGACGCCGCGCACGCCGTGGGCACGACGGTGGGCGACCAGCCGGTGGGCAGCTTGTCGCGGGCCACGTGCTTCAGCTTCTACGCCACCAAGAACCTGCCCATCGGCGAGGGCGGCATGGTCACCACCGACGACGCCGAACTCGCCGGACTGATCCGGCGCGGCCGACTGCACGGCATGTCCGCCGACGCCTGGCGGCGCCTGCCCGGAGGCAGCTGGCGGTACACCGTCGAGGAGGCCGGTCTCAAGGCCAACATGACCGACGTGCAGGCCGCCGTCGGGCGGGCTCAGCTCCGGCACCTCGAGGACTGGCAGCGGCGGCGGCAGGCCCTGGCCGAGCGGTACGAGGCGGCGCTTGGGACCGTGCCCGGACTAGCCCGACTGGAGCCCGCCGCTGCTGGGGTGCACGCCCGTCACCTCTGCGTGGTGCGTGTGCTCCGGGAGTACGGAACGGACCGTGACGAACTGATCGAGCGGCTGGCGGAGCGCGGTATCGGCACCTCGGTCCACTTCATTCCGCTGCACCACATGCCGTACTTTCAGCGGGCCGCGCTCATACCGGCAGGTGGCCTGCCGGGTGCGGACACGCTCTTCCCGCAACTGCTGTCCTTGCCTCTGTACCCGCACCTCAGGGAGCGGGCCCTCGACCGCGTCTGCGGGGAACTGGCCCGACTCGGTGCACGGCGTCCCGCTCCTCGGACGCGACGGCGAACCGGGCTGCGCATGCCTGCCACCGGCGGCGCCGCGCCCGGGCAGGCGCTCGCACGTGACCCGGCGCCCACCCCGCAAGCCGGGCTCGACGTCGTGGGCGTCCCGCACGACGATCCGGCCCAGCGCCGGGACGGCGTCAATGGGGCCCTGCCCGCATTCGGCCGGCTCGTCGGCACGTGGGCGGACGTGTCCGCATTCGGCCTGCTCGTCGGCAGCCGGGCGGACGTGTCCGCGCACCGGGTCGAGGCGGTGGTCGTGGCCGGCCCCGGCCCCGTTGCGGACTGCTTCCGGCGGATGGCGCGCGCCGCGGAGGCCGAGGGCGCAGGCTCGCGGCACCAGCCGTCGTTCATCGCCGCGCTCCTCCGCGACATGCGGTCTGGCGCCATGCGTTCCATGGACGCGCGCGCCCTCCGCCGGCTTCAGCTCGAGCTCCACGGTGAGGCCCCGCACACCGACGACGGGGTGATCTCGGACGGCACCGTGCTCCCCATGACCGTCGAGGAGGCCATCGACCTGCTTCTGGAGATGGAACGCAACGACACGGCTGACGTCCGCCGAGTCCTTGCCGAACTCCTCGCGGGGTTCCCGACGTTCCCGCTGGCTCGCCAGATGCACGCCCGCCTGGCTGATCCACACCTGGACGACTTCTGATGTCCACGCGCCACGAGTGGCCGCACTGGACGCCGAGAAAGAACGTCCGGCCCCGTCACCGTCTGCGCAACCGCCTGCTGGCCGGTCTCGTGGTCGTCCTGCTCGCCGTGCTCGGGCTGGGGGGCGGCGGCCTGTGGTGGGCAACCGACCACTACGGCGACCAGGTCACCCGGATACCCCACGCCTTCCCGGACGGCCCGCGGCCCGAGCCCAGTGAGGGGACCACCTTCCTGCTGGCGGGTGTCGACAGCCGCTCCCAGAAGCCGACCACCGGAGACGACGCCGAGGCCCCTGTGTGGAAGGTCGGCGCCCAGCGCAGCGACACACTGATGCTGGTGCACCTCGCCCCCGGCGAGGACGCGGCGTACACCGTGTCGATACCGCGGGACAGCTGGGTGCCCATCCCGGGCCACGGACAGGCGAAGGTCAACGCCGCGTTCTCCCGGGGCGGCCCCGCTCTCCTCGTCCAGACGGTCGAACGGCTCACCGATGTGCGGGTCGATCATTTCGCCGTCATCGACTGGCACGGCTTCATGGGGCTCACCGACGCGGTCGGCGGCGTGCCGATCACTGTGCGGGAGAACTCCTACGACTCCGAGCAGCAAAAGCACTTCACGGCGGGCACCCACACGATGAACGGCGAGGAGGCGCTCGCCTACGTCCGGCAGCGCCACGGTCTGCCCGGCGCCGAGTTGGACCGGATCAAGCGGCAGCAGCAGTTCATGCGGAGCCTGGTCGGCGAGATGCGCGAAGACGTGGGCCTCACCGACCCGCTGGGGGTCGCCCGGATGCTCGACGCCCTCACCGACACCGTGAGCGTGGACGACCACATGTCCAACGCCGACCTGCGCAACCTCGTCGTCGGCCTGCGCAACCTGAACGCCGCGGACGCCTCCTTCACCACCGCGCCGATCGTCCGGTCGGAGATGATCGACGGCCAGTACGCCCTGATCCTCGACCGAAGCGCGCTGCGGACTCTGTGCCGGCGCATGGCGACAGAACAGTCCGCCGACAACGGGAAGTGAGGCAGGAAGTGCGCCCCAGCCACCACGTGCCGCGGCTTCCCGACCCGGACGCCACGCCGCACCGAGCAGGGCACGCCGATCCGGCTGCCCCGCACGGCACCACGTCCGCCACTCCAGCACGGGGTCTCTTCTCGGGCATGGGCTTCAGCGCGCTGGCGCAGGTGGCGCCCCTGCTCACCAACCTGGCGCTGACGCCCTACCTGATCCGCCACCTGGGACTCGAGCGATTCGGCGTGTGGTCACTGATCCTGGTCTTCCTGGCCACCCTCGCGGTGCTGGACGGCGGCGTGGGAGCCTCCCTGGCACGTTTCTACGCCTACCACGGCGCCCGCGGCGACCGCGACGGCACCGGCCGGCTGGTCGTCGGGTCGCTGACAGTCTTCTTCGGGATGGGCGCGCTCGTCACCGTGCTCAGCGTGCTGTTCGCCCCCGTCGTGGTGGCCGCGCTCGACATTCCGCCGCATCTCGCGGGAGAAGGAGAGCAGTTGCTGCTGGCCCTCGGCCCGCTGCTCACCCTGGCCCTGGCCGCCAACTCCGCCATCGCGCTGCTGCAGGCGAATGCCCGCTTCGCCTCGCTCGCGGGCGTCAGCGGCGGATCGTGTCTGGTGTATGCCGTGGCCGTGGTCACGGTGATCGACAGTGGGCCTGACCTTCCGCTGCTCGTCCTGCTCACCACGGGCCGGTACCTGCTCGTCACGGTCGGCGGCCTCGCGGCCGGGGCACGGCACATCCGCATCCGCCGCCCCCTGCTGCCCGTGCCGGCCGAGCGCCGCGAGTTCGTCGGCTACGCGTCCCGTATGCAGTTGTCGGGATTCACCGTCTTCCTCAACGGAGAGGTCGACGCCGTGCTGATCGCCGCGCTGCTGCCAGTGCGCTACGTGGGCGTCTTCGCCGCCGGCTACCAGGCCGCGATCGCTCTGCGCAGCGTGCCGCTGTACGCCTTCCCGCCGATCCTGACCAGGATGACCCATGTCTACGCCGAGCGTGAACTCCCCGGCGCGGTAAGGGAGTTCCACGCGCTGCAGTTCCGCTGGCTGCCGGCCGTGCTGACGTACGGGGCCGTGACGACGGCGGCGGCGGGCCTGGCGGTCCAGGTGTGGCTGGGCCCCGAGCTGGCGCTCAGCGGAGCGGTGGCCGCCGTCCTGCTGGCCGGATACGCCGTACAGGTGGCCCTCACCGGGATGCGCACCTGCTTCGTCCGGGCCATCGGGCGCCCGGGGCTCGAGACGCGCTACTCCTGGTGCGCGACAGCGGTGAACCTCGCGCTCACGGTGCCGCTGACCATAGCGTTCGGGGTCGTCGGCGTCGTCCTGGCCACCTCCGTCGGGCTCATGGCGGGCGCCCTGTACTTCGTCGTTCTGTGCCGGAGACTGGCCGACCTGCGCGAACAGCACCTGCCGAAGCGGTGGGTGCCGGCCACCGCGCTGGCTGTGATCACGGCCGTCCTCGGCGACTTCCTGGTACTGCGGCTGGGGTGGCACGGCGCGCTGCCGCTGCTGCTGGCCGGACTCCCTGTGCTCGCCGGTCTTGCCCTGGCATGGCCGTTCATCGGCCGCGAACTCGTCCAAGGCCCCCGCACCCCGGCGGAGCCCACGCCGACGAAGGAAGGAGACATCATGACCGGACGGACCTCGCCGGGGCGTGGCGACGGGCCGCCTCGACGCGTCCTGATCGTGGCTCAGCTCGACGGGTACGCCAACAGCGCCAGACCCCTGGGCATCGAGCGGTTTCTGCGGGAGCACGGCTACGAGGTGCACCTGGTGGACACCCTCTGCCTCGCGCGGGCGTCGTCCGACCGCGGCTCGCTCGGGCGGATGCTCCCGGGATCCGCGCGCCCGGCCAAGCTCGCGCTGTACGCGAACGAGGTCGCCTCCAAGGTGCTCACCCGGCGGTGGGGCTTCGGACGGCGCCACCTCTCGTACTACGTGCTTCTGACGGACCACCGGCTGCGCCGTCGCATCCTCCGGAGCGAACTGGCCCTGGACGACTTCGATCTCGTCATCTGCGTAACGCCCTACGACGCGGGCGTACTGACGACCCCCACGTCCGCCGCCACCTTCTACGACTGCCCGACCCCCTGGGCCGACGAGGTACTCCACGAGGGCCGGCTTACTGCGCGGCAGCACAGAAAGTTCCGCGGCTGGGAGAGGGATTTCCTGGAAGAGATGGAGTACTTGTCGTTCACCTGGGAGACCTACGGCCGGTACGCGCAGGCGAGGTACGGCATCAGCGGCGACAACTTCCGCCAGCTCAACTGGGGTTGCACACCGTCTGCCGAGCGGGCACGGTTCGCCCGTCCACCTCGTGTGGCCTACCTCGGTTCGCTCAGCGGTCAGTTCATCAACCTCCCGCTGCTGTCCCGGCTGAGCCGGCTGTATCCGTACATCGATGTGTACGGCGGGCCACCCCCGGATCCTTCCCTGGGCCTCAACTACTGCGGCTACGCCTCCCCCGAGCTGCTGCGCGACTACCAGTTCGGGCTGATCACCTGCACCCGGGACGCACTCCGCGAAGAGGGCTTCTCGGCCAAGCACATGCAGTACCTCGAGTACGGGCTGCCCGTCCTCGTCCCGGCCTGGCGGCGTCACCTCGACCTGCTGCGCGGATCGGTGCCCTACACCGAGGAGGACTTCGCCACCCGCATCGGCGCCCTGAGCGATGAGGCACAGTGGCAGTCGGTCAGCGACGAGGCGTACGAGCAGGCCCGGAGGCTGGACTGGAACCGGACGCTGGAGCCGCTGCGGCGGCTGCTGGACGGTCCGCTCGCGCAACCCGAACCGACAACCCGGCCGGAACAGCGATACGCCCCCTCCGGCGGGACAGGACGTGTGCCATGATCCCGCTCGTCGATGTCGTGATCGTCAACTGGAACGCCGGAGTCCACCTCCACAACTGCCTGCGCTCCCTCGCCCGGGCCGACCAGTCGCGGCTGCGGGTCGGCGAGGTCGTGGTCGTCGACAACGCCTCGAGCGACGGCTCCGCCCGCGACCTTCAGGCACCCGGGCTGGCCCTGCGGGTGGTGCGCAACTCCGACAACCGCGGCTTCGCTTCGGCCTGCAACCAGGGCGCCGCGCTGTGCCGTTCCGACTTCGTCCTCTTCCTGAACCCGGACACCGAGCTGTACCCCGACACCTTGCGGATCACCGGCGAGTTCCTCAGCACACCGGGCGCGCAGCGCTTCGGGATCGTCGGAGCGCGCATGGTGGACGAGCAGGGGAGCCCGCGGATCTCCGCCTCACGGTTTCCCAGTCCCCGCATGTACATCGGCGGGATGACGGGACTCGACCGGCTGGCGCCCGGCCTCTTCCCGCCGCACCACCTGCGGCCGCAGCATCTGCCCAGCTCCGGCCCGGTCGACCAGGTCATCGGCGCGTTCTTCCTGGTGCGCCGCCCTCTGTTCAACGAACTGAACGGTTTCGACGAGGGCTACTTCCTCTACCTGGAGGAAGTCGACTTCGCCCTGCGGGCCCGCCGACTGGGCTGGCCCTCGTATCACCTCGCGGACGCACGGGTCTATCACGCCGAGGCGATCAGTTCGGCCCAACTGGGGCCGTGGCGACACTATCTGCTGCTGTGCAGCCGCACCCGTTACATGCTGCGGCACTGGCCGCGGCCCCAGGCGTGGTTGCTGACCGGCCTGTCCCTGTCCGTGGAGCCGGCCGCGCGGCTGGTGGCAGCGGCGCTGCGCGGACAAGCCCTGAACATGCGGGCCACACTCGCCGTCCAGCGGGCATTCCTGCGGTGGCTGCGGCACGGCCGCCCGACGGGCCCGCCCCCGGACTCGTGCATATCGACACGGCAGGTTGCCGAGCCGCGACATGTCCGTCCGGCACTTACGAGGAGGAGGCCGGCATGAGGGCGCTCATCACCGGCGGTGCGGGTTTCATCGGCTCGCATCTGGTCGAACATCTGCTGGCCCTGGGCCACGACGTGGTCGTACTCGACGACTTCAGCACCGGCTCGGCGGCGAATCTCGCGCGGACCGCCGATGTCGTGACCATGGTGCGCGGTTCGATCCTCGACGAGGCCGCCGTGGCCGAGGCGACGGACGGCTGTGACACGGTCTTCCACCTGGCCGCCGCGGTCGGCGTGCACACCATCGTGAACCGGCCGCTGGAGTCGCTGCGCAAGAACCTGCTGGGCACCGAGACGGTTCTGGAGGTGGCCCGGCGTCAGGGGGCGCGGCTGCTGCTCGTCTCGTCGTCCGAGGTGTACGGCAAGAACTCCAAGGACCGTCTCGACGAGTACGACGATCGCGTGCTCGGCTCGCCGCTCAAGAGTCGCTGGTCGTACGCCGCCGCCAAGGGCCTCGACGAACTGATGGCGTACTGCTATTGGCGCGAGTACGGCATGCGTGCGGTGATCGTGCGGCCGTTCAACATCGTCGGCCCTCGGCAGTCCGGTCACTTCGGCATGGTCCTGCCGACCCTCGTCGGGCAGGCGCTGGCCGGCCGGCCGCTCACCGTCCACGGTGACGGTACCCAGCGCAGGTGCTTCTGCGCGGTCTGCGACATCGTCCCGGCGCTGGTCGCGCTGGTGACGGACAGACGCGCGTACGGCCGTGCCTTCAACCTCGGCGGCACCGAGGAGGTGTCCGTGCGGGAGCTGGCCGACCGAGTCCTGTGGGTCACCGGGTCGCACAGCCCCGTCGTTCACGTTCCGTACGAGCGGGCTTATGACCAGGGGTTCGAGGACATGGCACGCCGGATGCCCGACACGACCAGGGTCCGGCAGCTGATCGGGTTCCGGGCGCGGACGAGCCTCGACGAGGTGATCGCTGCCGTGGCCGCCGACCAGCGCGAACGCGCCCGGGAAACCGCTGGCGCCGGAATAGAGGAGTCCCGATGAGAGACCTCGCCGTGATCGGGCTCGGCTATGCCGGGCTGCCGCTGGCCCGCGAGGCAGCCGCGGCCGGAATGTGCGTGGCAGGGTACGACGTCAGCCCTCGTGTGGTGGCGGGCCTCAACGCGTGCCGATCACATGTCGACGACGTGTCCGACGGGGACGTACGGGCCATGCTCAACGCCGGTTTCACCGCCACCCTTGATCCGGCCGTGCTGGGCACCGCGCACGAGGTGGTGATCTGCGTGCCGACGCCGCTCCACACCGACGGCAGTCCGGACCTCACGTCGGTCCGTCGCGCCACCGAGACGCTCGCCCCGTATGTCCGCCGCGGCACCCTGGTGGTGCTGGAGTCGACGACCTACCCGGGCACCACGGACGACGTCGTGCGCCCTGTGCTGGAGCGGGGGTCGGGGCTGGCCGCCGGGACCGACTTCCATCTGGCGTTCGCGCCGGAGCGTATCGACCCGGGCAACAGGGATTTCGGCTTGCGCAACACACCGAAGGTCGTGGGCGGGCTCATGCCGTGCTGTGCCCAGGCCGGCGCCGCGTTCTACGGCAAGGTCTGTGACACGGTGGTGATGGCCAAGGGCACGCGTGAGGCGGAGATGGCCAAGCTGCTGGAGAACACCTACCGCAATGTCAACATCGCGCTGGTCAACGAGCTCGCGATGGTCGCCCGCGAACTGGGCGTCGACCTGTGGGACGCGATCGCGTGTGCGGCCACGAAGCCGTTCGGCTTCCAGCCCTTCCACCCGGGGCCGGGCGTCGGGGGGCACTGCATCCCGGTGGACCCGAACTACCTCATTCACCAGGCCCATGCGGCAGGCAGCGCGGTTCGTCTGGTCGAACTCGCACAGGAGATCAACCGCGGTATGCCCGAGTACGTCGTGCGGCGCGCGGCAGAGGTGCTCGGTGCCGGCACATCGCTGAGAGGTCTCTCCGTCCTCCTGGCCGGGGTGACGTACAAGGAGAACGTCTCCGACCTGCGGGAGACCCCGGCGCGACCGATCGTGCGGCGGCTGCGGGCCGAGTCGGCGAACGTGAGCTATCACGACCCGTACGTCGCCGCGTTCACCGTGGACGACGTGCCGGTGGACCGGGCGGCGGACGTCGTACGGGCCGCCGCCGCGGCGGATCTCACCATCCTGCTCCAGCCGCACACGGCATATGACCTGGACGCCATCGTGGCCGCCGCGCCACGCCTGCTGGACGCCAGGGGCTGCACCCATAGCCCCGCCGAACTGCTGTAGTCGCCGAACAGCTGTAGGCCGGTTGGCCCGGGCCCGGGCCAACCGGCCTACAGCTGTTCGGCGACCTGCGGGCAGACTTCAGAGGGCCTGCGCCCGGCGCCGGACGTTCCGCGCGGCGTCCAGCAGAACGGGTGGTGTCACGCGCTCAACGGTCCTGCGTGTGCGCCCCTGACGTTCGCCCGGCCGCCGCTGGTACAGGGTGCTGTGTTCGGAGCTGAGTTCCTCCGCCGGGCGGCCGTTGGTGTAGTAGTAGAGCGCGAGCGAGCGACGGGTCCGGTCCGGCGGGCAGGCCAGCGGCTCGGGATGGCCGTGGTAGGCGAAGTCCGTGGTGGCGAAGACGACGAAGCGGTTGAAGACGGGAAGGACTTCCGTGACCGCGCGGGTCATCTGCCGGTCCCACAGCTCCAGGGCACCCCCGTACGACTCCTGCCAGTCCTTGTTCAGGTAGACGATGGCGTTCAGCCTGCGGTCGAGCCGCAGTTTCTGATGCCAGTTGAAGTCCGCGTGCACTTTGAGGAATCCGCCCTGCTCGATCTGGTGCAGGCCCCCGCCCTCGAAGTAGGGATCCGGTACGAGACCGTCGATTCCGGTCAGACGATCGAGGAAGCCCAGGAACGCCGCCGAGTTGAACTGCGCCAGCAGATGGCGGGTGAACTCCCCGAACAGCGAGTCTCCTTCACTGGCCAGCTTCTTCGAGGTGGACCTGTCGAACCTCGTCCAGGGGCCGTCACCGGGCTGGGGGAACTCCGTCACGACCTGCTCCAGGACCCACTCGGGCAGGAAGTCGTCGAAGACGGCATGGGGGAAGGGCTCGGCGCTGCGGAAGCGATCGCGAGATGTGCCGGCGAGTTGCGACAGATGCTCGTCCGAGAAGTAGTAGGGCTCAAACATCGCTCATCATCCTTGGTTTCCAGTGGTGTTGCACGGATGTTTCGGCCTGGGCCCGCGCCGCGACCGGCAGGAGTGTGGCCGCGACGAGCGCGAAGGTCATCGAATTGCTGATGGCGAAGGACCAGGGGCGCTCCAGCAGGGAGGCGAAGAGCACGGGGAGCAGGACGCAGGCCGCGGCCGGGAATCCGCGGGCGCCGCCCCGGAACAGCAGATACGCCAACAGAACGGCGAACAGGAGCAGTCCGACGACTCCGCCTGCGTACAACATGTCGATCCATTGGTTGTGCAACGACGGCGAGACGGCTGCGGGAATCTCGCCACTGTTGTACTTGGCGGACCATGCCTTGCCGCCGTAGCCGAGAAGCGGAGAGCGGGTCCACTCGTCCTTGGCCAGGTCCCAGATGGCGGTACGCAGGCCGAGATCGCTGGAGTGCGTCGGGCGGAGCGGCAGGGCGAGGCCGACCGCGGTCACCCCGGCGAGGACCGTCCCGGCCAGCAGGAAGCGGCCGGGGGCAACGCCCGTGTTCGGTGTCGGGTCCCGCTGGTCGGCAAGCCTCGGCCGCAGCAACCCCAGCAGGGCGACCGCCGCCACGGCGGTCACGCTCGCCAGGAAGCTGCCGGTGGCGACCGCCACCAAGACGAGGTAGAACACCAGGGGCACGCGCGCCCAGCCGCGCAGGCCCAGCCACACGAAGGGGATGCTCGCCGCTACCAGCAGGCTGAAGATGTTCTCGTTGGGGAAGACGCCCGCGTAGAGAATTCCCAGTTCGCCGCACGGGTTGTCGCTGCGGCAGGGGCGTACGACGGTGGCGGGCTCGACGAACGACTCGATGCCGCCCAGCACGCTGTACACCATGACGACGGCGGCACCGCCGAGCAACGCGGAGCGTCCGGGCCGTGCCACGGATGCCGCCAACAGGACCGCCAGCAGCGTGAGTTGTCGCGGTGTCCACAGTGGCTGTCCGTGCAGGGCGTCGGACGCGGCGAGGGCCAGGACGATCACGGTCGTGATAAAAGGCGCCACGTTGATGCGGGCGCGGGCGACCAGCAGCCGGCCGCCGATGAACAGCACGCAGACCAGGAGAATCAGACCGTTCACGATGACGCCGAGCCGGTTCACCCAGTCCGGGAACCCGACCACGGTGTCCCCGAGGGGATCCAGCTGCTCCACCCGGCCGGTGACGATCGTGTACGCGGTGGCGGGCAGGTTGGCCAGGACTCCGATCAGCAGGACCATGGTTGAGGTGAGGTCCCAGTCGCCGAACACGCGGGCCCTGCGAAGGGCGATCGCCCAGGGGATCAGGGACAGGAGTGTCAGTATCCCGATGATCAGTACCGTGGTGGACTGCTGTTGCGTCATCGTCGGTCCCCGGGTGCCTACCGGCTCCGGCCGGCCGAGGTGCGGATGCCGTCGGGCATGGTCGTCGTCCGGTCCTCGGGCGCCGGAGCACCGTCCCGCTGTGCCCCTTCGTGGCGCCGGTGCGGGCCGTCGTGCCGGTCGGGCTGCGCAGCGGTGACGACGGCGCCGAGGACGCGCGCACCGACCGAGGCCAGGCCCTCGAGCGCACGGCGTACCTGGCCGTAGCGGGACTTGCCGACCTGGACCACGAGCACCACCGCCTCCGCCTCGGCGGCGAGGATCGCCGCGTCTGCGAACGGCAGCAGGGGTGGGCTGTCCATCACCACGAAATCCGCGTCCGCCTCGAGCGTGCGCAGCAACTGCCTCAGGTACCGGGAGGACAGCAGTGTGGTCGGGTCGGGCTGGGGAGTGCCTCCCGGCAGTACCCGGAGATGTCCGGCCTCCCAGGTCTGGAGGGCATCGGCGAGTGCCACCTCACCGGTGACGACGTCGGCCAGGCCAGGGGCGTCGCGAAGGCCGAGCGTTGTGGCCAGACCCGGCCGGCGCAGGTCTGCCTCGACGAGTACGACGCGTCGGCCGGTGCGGGCGACGTTGGCCGCCAGATCGATGGCGGTGTCGGTCCTGGCTTCACCGTTCACGGCGCTGGTGACGAGCAGTGAGCTCGGCGTGCCGTCGTGCGGGAGGCGAAGGCGGATCCGCAGCTGGCTGAGCGCCTCGTCGCGCTGGGTGCCCCGGCCCCGGTCGCCTGTGCTCGCCCTGCGTCCTGCGGGCTTGGGGAGGACGCCCAGCGTCGTGAAGTCCAGGCGCCTGCGGAGGTCGCCAGCCGAGCGGACCCTGGTGTCGAGCGAGTTGCGCAGAACGGCGCCCGTGATGCCGATGACGATTCCGGCGAGCAGACCGATCGCTCCGTTCAGCACCGGGCGCGGACTGGTCGGTGTCGTCGGCGGTTCGGGATTGCCGACCACGCTTGCCTTGACCAGGTGCGGCGCGTCGGCCGAGCCCTTCTCGATGGTGTCGATGTACCTCGTGAACTGGGCGGCGGTCTCGTCGGCGATCGTCTGTGCGCGCGCGGGGGACCGGTCCTCCACCCCGATGTCGACCAGGGTGGTGTCGAGCGGCGCCTGCGCACTGATCTTGTTCGCGAGCTGCTCGGGCGTCGTGCGCAGATCGAGTTCGCCGATGACGCCGCGGAGCACTACGGGACTGGTCGCGATCTGCGTATAGGACTTGACCCGCTGTTGGGTGAACAGGCCACCCGCATACGCGTCGGCGCTGTTCTTGTCGTTCGTGGCGATGAACAGCTGCGCCTTCGCCGTATAGGTGCGCGGCGTCAGGGCGGTCACGGCTGCCGCTGTGAACAGTCCCAGCAGGATGCACACCACGACGAACCGCCAGCGCCGGCGCAGTACATCGACGTATTCACGGAGATCCATGGGAGCTCCTCTGCGTCTTGGGGCGGGCCGCTTGACCTCGCCCGCTCAAGGAGGCATATTCTGGTTTACGACGTAAATGTACGTTATCAGCTTATATTGCAGGGTGGAAGTCATGGACGGTCGCCTCGGGCACTGCGCGATCACCCCCTATGGACGGGGAGCCGGCAGCTCGCGCGTCCGTGTCTTCGAGTGGCTGGACCGCGTCGACCCAGACTTCACCGTCAGCAGCTACGCGTCGTTCGCCGATGCCGCCCCGTCCCGGCTGGCACGGCACCCGGTGGCCGTGGCGCTGGCGGAACGGAGGCTGTACCACCTGGCAGTCGCGCGCCCGCACCGGCTGCTGCTGCACCGGGAGGCGTCCCCGCTCAGCCGCGGCTGGTGGGAACGCAGGCTGCTCGCCTCCGCGGACTTCGGCGTGTACGACTTCGACGACGCCCTGCAGTGGGACTGGGGTGCCGGTGGTGCGGTGCGCAGGCTCGCGCCGAAGGCCGGCAAGGCGCGTACCGCGATTCGGTACGCCGCCCGCGTCATCGCGGGCAACGACGTCCTCGGGAACTGGGCCGCGCAACGCCACCGCGACGTCGTGGTGATCCCCAGCTGCGTCGAGCCGGAGGATTACACACCGAAGACCACCTATGCGCTGCACGACCCGCCGCGCCTCGGCTGGATCGGCTCGCGGCACAACGAGGACTGCCTGCTGCTGGTGGCCGAGGCGCTGGAAGAGATCCATCGGCGCAGCGGCGCCCGCCTGACGCTCATCGGCACCACGACACGTTCGCTCGGGCGCCTCGAGGCTTTCATCGACCGGGTCGACTGGAGCCCGCACCACGAGCGCACCCTGCTCGCGGACATCGACATCGGCCTCATGCCCCTGCCGTCGACCGCCTACAGCATGGGCAAGTGCGGCTACAAGCTGCTGCAGTACGGGGCCGCGGGGCTGCCCGCCATGGCCACGCCGATCGGCGTGAACGCCGAGATCCTCGCTCGGCTCGGAATGCTCGCCGCCCGCGACGAACGCGAGTGGACCGAGGCGATCCAGGGCCTGCTGGGGGCGTCGGACACCGCCCGGGAGCGGCTGGGTTGTGAAGCGCGGGACGTCGTGCGCCGCCACTACTCGTACGACGCCTGGCTTCCCCAGTGGAGCGCGGCACTGGAACTCGGGGGAATGCCGTCATGACCGCCGCCCGCGAACCCCTGCCCACCGGCGTCCGTGGCCGAGCGGCTGCTGCGCCGATCGCTCCCGTCGCTCTCCCGTGGACGCTCCGGGCCCTGGACCTCGTCGTCGCCGTGACGCTGCTCGTCCTCCTGTCACCCCTGATGCTGTTCCTGGCCCTCCAGATCCGTTTCACGAGCGGCAGCCCGGTGCTCTTCCGGCAGCAGCGGACAGGAGAAGGGACTCGCACGTTCACCCTCTACAAGTTCCGTACCATGCGGCACGGTGCGACCGGTCCCGGGCTCACCAGCGGCTGCGACCCCCGTGTGACCGCCACGGGGCGGCTGTTCCGGCGCTTCCACCTGGACGAGCTGCCGCAACTGGCCAACGTGCTGCGCGGTGACATGACGTTGGTGGGTCCGCGCCCGGAACCGGCTGACGTGGCCCGCCGTTTCCCGCCCGAGTACCGATGGATGCTCCAGCACCGTCCGGGTCTCACCGGACCGTGCCAGCTGCGTTCGCGTGAGCACGCTGAGCTCCTCAACGACCAGCCGGATCCCGAGGAGTACTACCTCGCGGTCATGGTTCCGCTGCGTGCCGAGCTGAACGCGGAGCTTCTTTCCCACAACTCCTTGACCACCGTGCTGCGTTACCTCGCCCGGACGCTGTGGTACGTGCTGTCCGCCACATGGGACAGGAGTGGTTCCGGTACGCGCTCCGACCGGCCGGGAAAGGCCGGCACACGGTGCACAGAGGAAGGTTGATGCTCATGCGCGCGGTCGTGACCGGGGCAGCCGGATTCATCGGCGCCCATCTGTGCGAGCACCTGTTGTCCCGCGGCGACGAGGTGATCGGCCTCGACGCCATGACGGACTTCTACGCCCCCGCACGCAAGCGGGCGAATCTCGGTCCGCTGCTGGGCCGGGACGGATTCGCCTTCCGGTGGGCCGACCTGCTGGAGGTTCCCCTGGAGCCGCTCTTCGGGGAGGCTGACGCCGTCTACCACCTCGCGGGCCAGCCCGGCGTCCGCGGATCCTGGGGCCCGGAGTTCGGCGTGTACGTGGAACGCAACGTCCTGTCGACCCAGCGCGTGCTGGAGGCGGCCCGCGCCACGGGCCTGCGCCGCCTCCTCTACGCCTCCAGTTCGTCGGTGTACGGAGACGCCGAGGCGTACCCGACCAGGGAGACCGTGCGCCCCAGCCCCGTCTCCCCGTACGGCGTGACGAAGCTTGCCGCGGAGCACCTGTGCGAGGCCTATCGTGCCGCCCTCGGTGTCCCCGTCGTCTCGCTGCGGCTGTTCAGCGTCTACGGGCCGGGGCAGCGACCCGACATGGCGTTCTCACGGCTGGTCGCGACAGCGTTCGGTGCGCGTCCGTTCCTGCTCTATGGGGACGGGGAGCAGAGCCGCGACTTCACCTTCGTCACGGATGTGGTGACCGCCATGCGCGAGGTGGTGCTCTCCTCGTGGAACGGTGTCGCCAACGTGGGTGGCGGCTGCGAGGTGACGATGAACGAGGCCATCGCCCTTTTCCGCCTGCTCGGCGCCCCGGTGCGGGTGATCCGCGTGCCGCGTCAGCCGGGTGACGCCCGCCGTACCGCGGCCGACATCACCCGCGCGCGTGAGGCGTTCGGCTACCGGCCGGCAACGGGCCTGAGAGACGGTCTCGCTGCGATGGTGACGGCCGCACGCACCGGCCGCCCGGTGCCGGCCGTCTGACCACCGGGGAGGACCTTCCGGCCGGCGGCCGTTCGGTGGTCATCCCTGTTCGGCTATGCGGAGTGCGGATCGTCATTCGTGATCTGCGTGGTCACTCCGACGTACGTGTTGCCGGACGAAGTACCGAGAGAGCCCTTGTAGTTGTAAATGGCCCACTGCATGCCGTTGAAGGTGTTGTCGTACACATTCGCGCCGATGTAGTGGTTGATGCCGACGCCGAACCTGTTCGAATTCCCGATGTCGTGGATGTCGTTCCGGTAGACGTTCAGGTTCCTCGCGGCGTTGAACGGACCGCCACTGACGCCGATGATCACGACACCGTTCGTGAGTCTGGTTCCGCTGATGTCGTTGTCGTGGATATTGATGTTGTTGGCTGCGGCGTTCTGGAAGCCGCTGTACACGATGCCCGGCAATGTACCTGTACCGGCCGTGGAACCACCGACGATCGTGTTATGGTGAACGAATACGTCGGACAGGGTCTCACTGGATGAGTTGGGTTCAAGGTCGATGGGCCCGGGCATTCCGGAACGCGAACACCTGACAAATGTGTTGGCATGCACTTCGATCCGCGTACCGGTGATGATGGAAACGCCGTTCCGGTTGAAATAGTCGGACGTGAACGTGTTGTTCGGCCCGACAGTGCAGTTCCTGGCGGAACTGCCGATGTTCACATAGACGCCGTCGCCAATGATATTGCTGAACTGGCAGTTCTTGACAACCACGTCGCTGAAGTTCCCGTGGATCCTCACGCAGTGGCGGAACTGGGACCAGGTGAGTCCCTGGTTCGCCGCGCGCCCGTCGAACCTGAGGTTGTCGATCGTGACACCCGAGCCAATCACCTTCAGGATCTCGTCGCTTTGGCTGGTCGACGCGGTGGATTTGTCGGGGAAGCGAAGGGTCGAACCGTTGCCCTGGACGTAGCAGTTGGCCGGAATCGACAGCGAAGTGACCGTATACGTCCGGCCTGCCGGGAAGACAAGACGTTTGCCGACGGCGGCGTTGGCCGCCAACTGAGGCGTGGCGTAATCCGTCACGAGGACGTCACCGCCGCTGCTGGAACGGTGTCCTGCTGCAGCCAGCAGAGGGATTGACATCAGCGCCACTATCGATCTGCGGGAAATGTGGCTGAAGCCGGATGGTATGTTCACCCGTGATCTCTGTGCTCGGTACAAAACGAAAGACTCCGTGTGCAAGGAACAATTTCAGCGGTCGGCGGCCGCTCGAGTGGCGCACTCTACCCCAAATTTACTCCATTGCCAGACTTGACATCGGAGCCTGTCCCTGGATCGATCTTTGATTCGAGCCGCGCGGTGCCGAGCCGCTGATTCCTCGGTTGGTCCGTTTACGGCGTATGTTTTATGGCGTGCGCACGTCCTCAGCGGGTCTGTGCCCCGCCGTAATAGGCCACGATCTCCGCGGCCGGCATCTCGCTCTCACGTCGGCGTCCCAGAAAGTAGTAGGCAGTGGCATCGTCCATCGCGTACTGCGCGGGCACGAGGCGGTCGAGGGCCCGCAGCCAGCACAGCAGCAGGCGCGCCACGCGGCCCGCGAAGGCGGAGCGGGTCAGGCCCCGCACCAAGTGGTCGACACTCCAGAGCAGTTGGGTTCCGGGGCCCGCGACGGGGCCGGCCGCAAGTTCGTCGAATCGTCGGAAGAGATAGCGGTGGCCGCTCGCGGTGAACCGCGTGAAGTCGTTGGGCCCGGCGTGTACTTGCTGCAGGAACGGGGTCTCCGCGTAGACGAGGCCGTCGTTCTTGAGGACCCGGTGGACCTCGGCGACGACCAGGGCCGGATCGAGCACGTGCTCCAATACGGCCTGCACCAGCACCCCGTCCACGCTCGCCGTGGGCAGCGGGATGTGATGGGCGTCCGCGATGAACTGGGTCACCGGGCTGCCGACGAGGTCGAAGCCGATGACCTGGACCCGCGGATCGCGGTAGACCACCTCCACGCCGTTGCCCACCGTCCCGCCGCCGACCACGAGCAGCGTGGGGGCGGAACCGGGAAGAGCGTGCACCAGCGCGTCGATGTTGCGGGCCGCCACCCGGTTCGCCGGCTTCCAGAGGCGGCGAACCGGGCGGGGCAGCCGGGAGATGCGGCCGAGGGGATTGTGCCGGGTGTGTCCGGCGCCGTCCGCGAAGTCCTCCCGGTGGAGCACGCTGCGCTCGAAGTCGACGAGGACCGGCCACTTGCCGATCACCGGGAAGCCGGCCGACGCGTGTTGGGGGCACTCGGGCGACGTGCAGGAGAAGACGCCGTGCGCCGCGTGCAGGGGTGACCGGCAGTGCGGGCACACCAGCAGCCGCTCGATGCGTTCCAGTCCGATCAGGGCCATTGCGCTCCTCCGTCCGTCGAGCCGTCGGCTTGACCCGGCTTCACATGAGAGGGAACATCTACGTATACGACGTAAATATACACATTCGAAGGGAGTGGCGGAATGTCGACCCGGGCTCTCGCGGCGATCACCTCTCCAATGGGCACCATCCCCGACTGGCCCGCACCGCCACCATGCACGTCGTCGGCCGACCGGCTGCCGCCGCAGCCGGTACTGCCGCGCGTCAAGGTGCTCCATGTGATCACCCGTATGCAGGGCGGTGCCGGCGGCAACACCCTGCTGTCGGCCATGGGGATGGACCCGGACCGGTACGAGATGTGGATCGCGGGCGGGCCGGGCGGTGAACTGTGGGACCGGGCCCGGGCCGCGGGGGTGCGTACGGTCGAGATCCCGGAGTTCCGCCACGTTCTCACTCCTGCGGACGTTCTCGTGCTCTGGCGGCTGATCCGGCTGGTCCGCCGCGAACGCTTCACCGTCATGCACACTCACTCCGCGAAGGGCGGCTTCCTCGGCCGGCTGGCCGCACGGCTGTGCCGCACGCCCGTGGTGGTGCACACCTTCCACGGCCTGAGCTTCCACGACCTCATGCCCGCGACCCGGCGCAGGATCTACCACGGGCTCGAACGGGTGACGAGGCGCCTCGCCCACCGCTACCTCGCCGTCGCGCCGCGCGTGGCGCGCCAGGTCGTGGAGGAGCGGCTGGCTCCCCCGGGCAGCGTCCACGTCGTGCCGTCGGCGGTGGAGCTGGCCCGCATTCCCGACGGGTTCGAACCGGCTGCACGGCGTTCGCTCGGTGTTCCGCCCGCAGTGGCGCTCATCGGCACCGTCGGGCGGATAGACACCCAGAAGGCGCCACTGGACTTCGTCCGGATGGCCGCCGCCGTCAAGGGCGTGTTCCCCGACACCGCATTCGTCATGATCGGCGACGGGCCACTGGCCGGGGACGTCCGGCGGCTGGCCACTGAACTGGGCGTCGAAATACGGCTCACCGGTTACCGCCCCGACGCCGCCGCACTCGTAGCCGGACTGGACGTCTTCGTCATCACGTCCCTGTACGAGGGACTCGGCCGCGCCCTCACGGAGGCGCTCGCGGCGGCCCGGCCGGTCGTCGCGACGGCCGTCAACGGAGTCCCCGACCTGGTGGAGCACGGTGCCACGGGCCTGCTCGTGGAACCTGACGACCGGGACGATCTCGTCCGCGCGGTCGGCTGGCTGCTCGAACACCCCCGGGAAGCCGCCGAGATGGGGCAGCAGGGACGAGACCGGGTACGCGCGGGTTTCGCACCAGAGGACATGTGCGCCCGCCTCGACGCCTGCTACCGCGAGCTGCTGGGCGTGCCGAGGACCCGGCCGACCCATACCGCTCCCACCGCCCACCGGCGCCTGACGCCCGCGGACCCCGTGGGTACCGGCACGGGCTGACCTGGACGCCCCCTACCACCCGGAGAACGCCATGCGCCTCACAGTCATCGGCACCGGATACGTCGGAGCAGTCCACGCCGCTTGCATGGCGGAGATCGGGCACGAGGTCCTCGGCGTGGACATCGACGCGGAGCGGATCGCCGCGCTCGCCGCCGGGCGGCCCCCGTTCTTCGAGCCGGGACTCGGCGCAATGCTCAAGCGGACCGTGGGCAGCGGGCGGCTGCGCTTCACCACGTCCATGGCCGAGGCCGCTCGCTTCGCCGCAACCCACTTCGTGTGCGTCGGCACCCCGCAGCGGCCCGGCTCCGGCGCCGCCGACCTGCGGCATGTCGAGTCCGCCGTGGACGGGCTGGCGTCCCACATACCGGGCAGCGGGCACGCCAGCGTCCTCGTGGCCGGCAAGTCCACCGTGCCGGTCGGTACGGCGGACCGGCTCGCCCGGCGACTGCGCGCCACCGCACCCGACGCCGACGTCGCCTGGAACCCGGAGTTCCTGCGCGAAGGGCGCGCGATCCAGGACACCCTGCGGCCGGAGCGCATAGTCGCGGGAGTCCGCACGGCGCACGCCGAGGCGCGACTGCGCGAGCTGTACGCGTCGCTGCTCGCGGCCGGCATGCCGTTCATCGCCACCGACACCGCCACCGCCGAACTGGTCAAGCTGGCATCGAACTCCTTCCTCGCCACGAAGATCTCCTTCATCAACGCCATGGCCGAGATCTGCGACGCCACCGGTGCCGACATCCTCACCCTCGCGGAGGCCGTGGGCGCGGACTCCCGGATCGGGCCCCGCTTCCTTGCCCCCGGCCTGGGCTTCGGCGGCAGCTGTCTGCCCAAGGACATCCGGGCCTTCGCCGCCCGCGCGGAGGAGCTGGGCCGCGGGGAGTCGGTGACCTTCCTCCGGGAGGTCGACGCGATCAACACCCGGCAGCGGCGGCGTACCGTCGACCTCGCCGAACGGCTGGTCGGCGGGTCCTTCACCGACCGCGGTGTCGCAGTCCTCGGCGCCGCCTTCAAACCCCGCAGCGATGACGTCCGTGACTCGCCGGCGCTCGCGGTCGCCGAGGAGGTACGGCGCCGGGGCGCCCAAGTCCGCGTCCACGACCCGGAGGCGATCGACAACGCCCGGGCGGCGTACCCGGCACTGCAGTTCGCCCTGGATGCGGCCAAGGCGTGCGAGCAGGCCGACGTGGTGCTGCACCTCACCGAGTGGCCCCAGTACCGGGAGCTCGACCCGGCCGCCCTGGCCACCGTGGTGCGCACCCCGGCCATCGTGGACGCACGCCACACCCTGGACACGGTGGCCTGGCGCGCGGCGGGCTGGACCCTGTGCGCACCCGGCCGTCCGCGGCTCGGCTGACCGGCAGGAGGATGCCATGCGTGTTGTGATCGCCGGCGGGAGCGGATTTCTGGGATCGCACCTGTGCGAGGCCATGCTTGCCAGGGGCGACACCGTATGGTGCCTGGACGACTTCTCCTCGGGCCGCGCCGCGAACATCGCCCACCTGTTGCACCTGCCGAAATTCACCTGCACACCGTGCGACGTCACGACTCGCGTCCGGGTCTTCGGGCACGTCGACGCCGTCGTCCACCTCGCGAGCCCCGCCTCGCCGGAGGACTACCAGCGCCGGCCCCTGCAGACACTGGCCACCGGCAGCCGGGGTACCGAGAACCTGCTGGAGCTGGCGGTCCGGCACGGAGCGCGCTTCGTCCTGGCGTCCACCAGCGAGGTGTACGGCGACCCCCAGGTGCACCCGCAGGACGAGGACTACTGGGGACACGTCAACCCCATCGGCCCGCGCAGCGTCTACGACGAGGCCAAGCGCTACGCCGAGGCCCTCACGATGGCCTACCGGCGCAGCCGGGGCACCGACGTCGGCATCGTGCGGATTTTCAACACGTACGGGCCCCGCATGCGGGCGCACGACGGCCGGGTGGTCTCCACCTTCATCCGGCAGGCTCTCGCCGGTGCGGCCCTCACCGTCCACGGCGACGGCAGTCAGACGCGCAGCTACTGCTACGTCGACGACCTGGTCCGCGGCCTGACCGCGATGATCGACTCACCGTGCACGGGCCCGTTCAACCTCGGCAACCCCACGGAGCGCAAGGTGCGGGAACTCGCGGAACTGGTGCTGCTGGTCACCGGATCGCGCAGCCCCGTGCGCTTGCTGCCGCTGCCCGTCGACGACCCGACCCGCCGACGCCCCGTCATCACCCGTGCTCGGGAGGACCTCAGCTGGCACCCGCTGGTGCCGCTGGAGGAAGGGCTGCGCCGCACCGTCGAGTGGTTCGCGGAGCAGCCGGAGACCCGTGTACGACCACCGCAACGATCCGCGGCCGGGCGGCCGATCTGACGACGGACGGAAGACGGAGACTGAGATGAAAGCACTCGTCCTGTGCGGCGGCGCCGGCACCCGGCTCCGTCCCATCACCCACACCTCGGCCAAGCAACTGGTCCCGGTGGCCAACAAACCCGTGCTGTTCTACGGTCTGGAGGCGATCGCCGCCGCCGGAGTCCGGCAGACCGGCATCATCGTCGGCGACACGGAACCGGAGATCCGGGCGGCCGTCGGCGACGGCTCACGCTTCGGCCTCGACGTGACCTACGTGCCCCAGGAGGCGCCGCTCGGCCTCGCCCACGCCGTGCTGATCGCCCGGGACTTCCTCGGCGACGACGACTTCGTGATGTACCTCGGCGACAACTTCATCGTCGGCGGCATCTCCGGCGTCGTCGACGACTTCCGGCGAGAGCGGCCCGACGCCCGGATCTTGCTGACCCACGTGTCCGAACCGACCGCCTTCGGCATCGCCGAACTGGACGAGGCGGGGAGGGTGGTGGGCCTCGAGGAGAAACCGCAGCACCCGAAGAGCGACCTGGCGCTGGTCGGTGTCTACCTCTTCTCCTCCGTCGTGCACGAGGCCGTACGGGCCATACGGCCGTCCCGGCGCGGCGAGTTGGAGATCACCGACGCCCTCCAGTGGCTGCTCGACCAGGATCGCGACGTGCGCGCCACGACGATCTCGGGCTACTGGAAGGACACCGGGAACGTCACCGACATGCTGGAGGTGAACCGTTCCGTCCTGGAGACGCTCGAACCGCGCATCGACGGCAGCGTCGACGGGATGAGCGAGATCATCGGGCGGGTCAGGATCGACGACGGAGCCAAGGTGTTCGGCAGCCGGATCGTGGGGCCGGCCGTCGTCGGGGCGGGCACGGTCATCGCCGACTCCTACGTCGGGCCGTTCACCTCGATCGGCGAGGACTGCCGGATCGAGGAGAGCGAGATCGAGTACTCGATCGTGCTGGGGCAGGCGTCCATCGTCGGCATGAGCCGGATCGAGGTCTCGCTGATCGGCCACCACGTCGAAGCGACGCCCGCGCCCCGTACCCCCGCCGTGCACCGGCTGGTGCTCGGCGACCACAGCAAGGTGCAGATCCCATCATGATCACGACACGTATCCTGGTCACCGGCGGAGCCGGGTTCATCGGCTCGCACTACGTCCGTACGCTGCTGGGCCCGGCCGGCCCGCCGGACGTGGCGATCACGGTGCTCGACAAGCTCACCTACGCCGGCAACCCCGCCAATCTGTACGAGGTACACGACGCGGACCGTTTTTGCTTCGTGCGCGGCGACATCTGCGACGCGCAGCTCGTCGGCAAGCTGGTCTCCCGGCACGATCAGGTGGTGCACTTCGCCGCCGAGTCGCACGTCGACCGGTCCATCCTCGGCTCGGAGGCCTTCGTCCGCACGAATATGGCGGGCACTCAGACCCTGTTGGACGCGGCCCTGCGGCACCGGCTGCGGACCTTCGTGCACATCTCGACCGACGAGGTCTACGGGTCGATCAGATCCGGGTCCTGGCCGGAGACCGACCCGCTGCGGCCCAACTCGCCCTACGCTGCCTCCAAGGCCGGCGCGGACCTGATGGCGCTGGCCCACCACCGCACCCACGGCCTGGACGTCCGGGTGACCCGGTGCTCCAACAACTACGGACCCCACCAGTTCCCCGAGAAGGTCATCCCCTTGTTCATCACCCGCCTGCTGGACGGGAGACAGGTACCGCTCTACGGCGACGGCCTGAACGTCCGCGACTGGATCCACGTCGACGACCACGTCCGGGGCATCGAACTCGTCCGGACCGGCGGCCGCCCCGGCGAGGTCTACAACATCGGCGGCGGCAACGAACTGTCCAACCGGGAACTGACCGGCCTGCTCCTGCGTGAGTGCGGCGCCGACTGGGACATGGTCACGTTCGTCGAGGACCGCAAGGGCCACGATCGCCGCTACTCGGTCGACTTCACGAAGGTTCGTGCGGAGCTCGGTTACGCACCGCGGAAGGAACTGGCCACGGGTCTCGCGGAGACCGTCGACTGGTATCGGACGCACCGCTTCTGGTGGGAGCCGCTGTGCCGACAGGGCGAAAGGCTGGCGTCATGACCTGCGAGTGGTTCGTCACTGGAGCGGACGGCATGCTGGGCCGGGAACTCGTCTCCCGCCTGAAGGCCCGCAAGGTGGACACCGTCGCCGTCGGCCATCGCCGGCTGGACATCATCGACGGCGACGCGGTGCGCGCGGCCCTGAAACAGTACCGACCCGCGGTCGTGGCGAACTGCGCCGCGTGGACGGACGTGGATGCCGCGGAGTCCCATGAGGCGGAAGCACTCGCGGTGAACGGTCACGGTCCGGCCCGGCTCGCGGAGTCCTGCCGAGCCAACGGCACGGTCCTGCTCCACGTTTCCACTGACTACGTTTTCCCCGGTGACGGAGACACACCCTACAAGGAGACGGACACCCCGGCACCGCGCACCGCCTACGGGCGGACGAAGCTCGCAGGGGAGCGGGCCGTACTGGCGACGCTCCCCGACACCGGCCACGTGGTCCGTACGGCTTGGCTGTATGGGGCGGGCGGGAACAACTTCGTCCGAGCCATGATCAGAACGGAGGCGATCCAGGACGTCCTCCACGTCGTCGACGACCAGCATGGACAGCCCACCTGGACCGGCGACGTCGCCGACCGGCTGCTCCTACTTGGGGACACGGCGCGGGCGGGTACCGCGCCGCCCGGCGTCTACCACGCGACCAATAGCGGCCAGGCGACCTGGAACCGCCTGGCGCGTGAGGTGTTCCGGTTGCTAGGTGCGGACCCGGAGCGAGTGCGCCCTACCTCCAGTGCCGCTCTGCGGCGTCCCGCGGTCCGTCCTGCTTACAGCGTGCTCGGCCACGGCCGCTGGTCGGACGCCGGCCTGCCGACGCTGCGCCATTGGTGCTATGCCCTTGTCGAGGCGTTCCCCGAGCTGCGGGCCGCCGAACGCAGGCGGTGGGCACGGCACGCCGCGTAGTCGGGCAGCAGTCCGCAGCGCCCGGCCTCGACGAGCGTGGGCGCGGCGGCGTCCTTGTCGGACAGCAGCGGGGGCCCGTCGACGGGCCAGTCGATGCCGAGCGACGCGTCAAGCGGGTGGATGCCGTGCTCGCGCTCAGGTGCGTACCCCTCGGAGCAGAGGTAGACGACGGTGCTCTCGGCACTGAGCGCCATGAAGGCGTGACCGAGGCCCTCGGAGAGGAAGACACAGCGGTGACTGTCGTCGTCGAGCCGTATGGCGTCCCACTGTCCGAAGGTGGGGGAGCCGGTACGGATGTCGGCCACGACATCGAGGACGGCACCGCGGACGCATGTCACGTACTTGGCCTGGCCTGGTGGCACGTCGGTGAAGTGGATGCCGCGTATGACACCGCGCTGGGACACGGAGCAGTTGGCCTGGGCGAGCCGCAGATCCGCACCCACGGCCTCATGGAAGGCATCGCCGTCGAACCACTCGCGAAAGGAGCCACGGCGGTCGGCGAACACCTGGGGCTCGTGAGCCCACGCTCCCTCGATTCTCAGTGGCCTCATACCGATCACTTCCACGAGGGGATGAAAAGGAGAAGCGAAGACACGCCCCACCAGGATCCAACGGCCCACCGGGCAGCGCGGACGCTCATGCGGCCGTGACCTCCAGGGCAGAAGCCGGGGCCGGAGTCCTGCCGAAGTCGCCGGCCAGTCGGCCGAGGATCCGGTCGGAGGCGCGACCGTCCCCGAAGGGGCTCGGCGCGTCTGCCATACGCCCGTACAGGTCTGGATCGTTCAGCAGTGAGGTCACCACCGTGTGCACCGAGCGGGGGTCGGTGCCGACAAGCTTGGCGGCGCCCGCCTGGATCACTTCGCGGCATTCGGTCGTGTTCCTCAGCAACAGACTCGGCTTGTCGAAGCTGGGCGCCGCTTCCTGGACTTCGCCGGAGTCGGTGAGTACGAGTTCGCAGGCGGCCAGGGTGGAGGTGAAGTCGAAGTAGTCCAGTGGTTCGGTCAAGGTGATCCGTGGATGGTTCCCCAGGGCGGGAAGGAGGGCGTCGCGGGCGGTGGGGCTCTTGTGAACCGGGACCAGTACCTCGATGTCCCGGCGTTCCGCAAGTCGCAGCAGCGCGGCGGCGATTCCCCGCGTCGTCGCCCCCCGGGTCTCCCGTCGGTGCAGGGTCACCAGTACGCCTCGCCGGTCGCTGCGGAAAGCCGATCGCCCTTCCCCTGCGTGGCGGGTCCACAGGAGATTGTCGATGGCCGTGCTGCCGCTCACCATGACCCGCGAGGCCGGAACGGACTCGGCGGTCAGTGCGGCGGCAGCACGTGGCGTGGGCGCGAAGTGCCACTGTGTCATCGCGGTGACCAGCCGCCGGTTCAGCTCCTCGGAGAAGGCATTGCCTGGGATGCCGCTGCGTAGACCCGCTTCTGCATGGGCCACCGGAATTTGTTCGTAGAAGGCGGCGAGGGTCCCGCACAGCGTGGTGTTCGTGTCTCCCTGCGCCATGACGAGATCTGGCCGCTCATCGCGGATCACCGCACCCAGTCCCTTGATCAGACGGTCGGTGAGTGCGGACGGTTGCCGGCCCTCCCGTATCGCGGCAAGGTCATGGGTCACGGTGAGCCGGAGCCTGCGCAGCATTTGTTCGAGCAGTTCCCGGTGCCGGCCGGTGCTGATCACGACGGGTGAGAACAGCGGCGAGTTCTCCATGGCCCTGATGACCGGTGCCATCTTGATGGCTTCGGGCCTGGTGCCGAGAACGACCGCCACGTGCAGCGCGTGGCCAGGCGCGCCGCCGGATTCTGCGGCCTTCGGATGGGGGGAGCCTGTTGTCAGCATGTGATCACGGCATTAGGGATATGTCGAAAGACCTTGCGTCTGCGCCGTACGTTTACAATGCATACATACACTTTGATACCATTTGGGCACCTCGTCAAGCAGTGGGATCGGGCAGACGCCGGACTCCCCCCGACGTGAGAGTCCTCGTTTGACCGTGCCACGCCATAGGAACAAAGTGGTACATATGGCGCAATGGTTCCGAGGTCGCGACCACCCCTTCCAGCGCATGTGTCATCGCATTCCACGGAGGCGGCGACCGCCGCCCTCCGGCGGACGGCGAACCACAGCCACGACACCCTCGCCGGAGTCGCCCGAAGCACCCACCCCCGATCCGGCCGCAGCGCCCTCGCCGAAGTCGCCCGACGCACACGCGCCGGAGGCGGTCGTAGTACCCGCCCTGAGCCTGGCCAAGGCAACCGGGCCGGAGCCAGCCACATCACGCGCACGGGAGCCGACGTCCCCGACGCGCGCCACGGAGCCCGCGACGGCCAGCCGGCCCCAGCTCCGTCGGATGGCCCTCTACGTCCTGTGCGTCATCCCCCCCACCGTCATCTACCTCACCGTCCCCTCCCGCCACACCACAAGCTGGGCCCTCATCGGCCTCGGCTCAGTAGCCGCAATCCTCGTCGGCGTGCACCGCAACCGCCCCGCCCACCGCTGGCCGTGGCTCCTCCTCGCCGCAGCCAACCTCGCCTTGACCGGCGGTGACACCGCCTACAACATCCTCGAGGCCGCCTTCGACGAGCAGAACCCGTTCCCCTCCCTGGCGGACGTCTTCTATCTCTCCACCTATCCGCTGTTCGCCGCCGGGATCTTCGGGATCATCCACTTCCGCTTCCCGGCCCGCGACCGCGCCGGCCTGCTCGACGCGCTGATCCTCACCTCCGGCCTCGCGCTGCTCTCCTGGGTGCACCTGATCAACCCGATTGCACAAGCCGAGGGCCAGACCTGGCTCCAACGCGCAATCTCGGTGGCGTACCCGCTCGGCGATGTGCTGATCCTGGCCATGCTCGTCGGACTGCTCAGCCTCGGCGGGATCCGAGAACGCTCGGTGCAACTGCTGACTGTCGGGACGATCGGCATCCTCGTGTCCGACGTGCTGTACGGGGTGCTCCAGTTGCGGGGCACCTGGCAGGTCGGTACGCCCATGGACCTGGGCTGGGTGGTCTTCTTCACCGCCTGGGGGCTGGCGGCCCTGCATCCGTCCATGGTGCGGCTGACCGAGCCGATGGCCCAGCCCGGACTTGGCAGCACCAAGGGGCGGCTCGCCGCCCTCGCCGGCGCCTCGCTGATCGCGCCCGCCATGCTGCTGGCCCAGTCCCTGCGCGGGCATGCCCATGATGTCCCGGTCACCGCGGTCTTCTCCGGAGTGATGTTCCTGTTCGTGCTGGCCCGGCTGTGGGGTCTGGTCGACGAACACCGCAAGGCCGTCGCGCGCGAACGGAGTCTGCGCGTGGCGGCGGTGTCGCTGGTCGCGGCCGTCAGTCCCGAGGAGGTGGCCGGCGCAGTCAAGGCGGCGGCAGCCACCCTCTTCGGACACGGCCAGGAGGCCGCCCACGCGGCGGTGCTGCTGGTCTTCGACCGGAACCGGTCCTCACTGCTTCCCGTGGGTTCCCCAGAACCCCGATACACCTGGTCCCTCGACGGCGGCCGTCCCGGGGAGAGCCCTTCGGAGCTGCTGGCCCGGGGCCCCAGTCTCATCGACGTCGGCGATCTCGGCCTCGAGGTCGCCGATGCCCTCGCGCCGTCCTCCGCCGCGCTCCTGTGCCCGTTGCGACTCGAGGTCTCCGGCGCGCAGGAGCCGTTGATCGGCGCGCTGCTCCTGGCGGGCCCCGTGAAGAGGCTCCAGGAGCTGTCGGGCCCTGCGGAGTCGCTGGCCGCGCAGGCCGCGCTGGCGCTGGCCCGGGTCGGGCTCAACGAGGAGATCAACCGCCGCAAGAGCGAGGCGTACTTCCGCACCCTCGTGCACAACACCTCCGACGTCATCCTGATCGTCGACGACGACAACACCGTCCGGTACGCCAGCCCTTCGGCGGCCGACACGTTCGGGCGTGAACTGCACGCGAGCACCCCGCTGGCCCAGCTGGTGGCCCCGCGGGACCACGAGCGCGCCCTGCACACGCTGGGGCGCGCCCGGGCCGGGGAAAGCCAGGACAACGGCCTGGACATCCGCGACGACTGGCAGGTCGTACGAGGCGGGGACGGGCGCCTCGACGTCGAGGTCCGGTGCCGGAACCTGCGTCACGAGCAGACCGTGCACGGGGTCGTCCTCACCCTGCGGGACGTGACCGAGCAACGACAGCTCGAACGCGAACTCGTCCACCGGGCCTTCCACGATTCGCTGACCGGACTGCCCAACCGGGTCCTGCTACTGGAGCGCATCGAACGTGCCCTGCTGCGCGGCCGCCGGGATGCCGGTCTCACCTGCGTGCTCTTCGTCGACCTCGACGACTTCAAGGTCGTCAACGACATGATGGGCCACTCGGTCGGCGACGAACTGCTGGTCGCCGTGGCGCAGCGGCTGACCGCCGCGCTGCGGCTCAGCGACACCGCGGCCCGGCTGGGGGGCGACGAGTTCGCCATCCTCATGGAGGGCGCCAGGGATCCGGCCGACGCCGAGGTGCTTGCCGAACAGATCGTTCGGGCCGTGGGCTGCCCGTTCCGGCTCGTCAGCGGATCCACCAGCGTCTCCGCCTGCGTCGGGGTGGCGATCGCGCACCCCGGCGACGAGGCCGAGGATCTTCTCGGTCACGCCGACCTCGCGCTGTACGCGGCGAAGACCGCGGGAAAGCGGCAGTGGCAGCGCTACCGTCCCGACCTGCACACCGGCATGGCGGAACGCCACGAACTGCGGGCCTCTCTGGCCGGCGCGATCACCAAGCATTCCTTCGCCATGCGCTACCAGCCGATCGTGGAGATCGTCACCGGCAACGTCGTCGGTTTCGAGGCGCTGATCCGCTGGCCGCACAGCAGACGCGGACTGGTGCCGCCGGACCAGTTCATCAACCTGGCCGAGGAGACCGGGCACATCATGCCGCTCGGCGCCTGGGTGCTGGAGCGTGCCGCCGCCGACGTCGCCCGCTGGCAGCAGCTTCGGCCAAGGCCCGAACCCCTCTGTCTCAACGTCAATGTGTCGGCCCGTCAGTTCCGGGACGCCGGATTCGTGGACGAGGTCCGCCACGTCCTCGAGAGCTCGGGTCTGGCCCCGGGCTCGCTGGTCCTGGAACTCACCGAGTCGGTGCTCGTACGGCGCGATGAACAGATCCGCGCCGCCATGGGCACTCTGAAGGAGCTCGGGGTCTCCCTCGCCATCGACGACTTCGGCACCGGTTTCTCCTCGCTCAGCTATTTGCGCGAGTTCCCCATCGACGTACTCAAGGTGGACAAGTCCTTCATCGACGACATCGTCACCGACGGCCAGCAGGTCGCCCTGGTCGAGGGCATCGTGCGCATCGCCGACGTACTCGGTCTCCAGGTGATCGCCGAGGGTATCGAGAACGACGGGCAGCGCGATCTGCTGGGGGCCATGGGCTGCCGCAACGGGCAGGGCTATCTGTTCGCCCGGCCGATGGCGGCGGCCGAGGCACAGCGGTTCCTGATGGTGAACCAGGAACGGCAGTTCACCGGACGGCAGTCCTCGCCCGTGCCGCGCGGCAGCCGCCGCTCTTCCCGGTCCGCAGCCGCGGCCCGTCGGACGCAGCACTGGGAGGAACTCGCGCGGCTGCGCAGAGAGAGCCGGATGTGCGACGCGGTGATCGACGAGGTACGCGGCCGACGCATCCGCAGCGGCGACCACTGGCTGACCGACTTCGCTTCCTGCAACTACCTGGGCTTCGACCTCGACCCCGAGATCATGGACGCCATCGAGCCGTACGTGCGCCGCTGGGGCACCCACCCCAGCTGGTCCCGGCTGATCGGCAACCCCCGCCTGTATCCGCAGATCGAGGCGCGGCTGGCCGATCTGCTGGGCGCCCCCGACGTTCTCCTCCTCCCGACGATCACCCTGATCCACGCGTCGGTGATCCCGGTGCTCGCGGCCGGCCGGAGCGGCGGTGGCCATGTCTTCGTCGAGGCGCGGGCCCACCGCACCATGTACGACGGCTGTCTGGTGGCTCAGGAACAGGGGGCGACGGTACGCCGCTTCCACGCGGACCGCCCCGACGAACTGAGCCGGCTGCTGCGTGCGGCTCCCGTCGGCGCCCCCAGACTGGTCTGCGCCGACGGCGTCAACAGCATGACCGGCAACCTCCCCGATCTCCCCGAGCTGCTCCGCGTCTGCCGCCGCGAGGGCGCACTGCTCTATGTCGACGACGCCCACGGCTTCGGAGTGATCGGGGAGCGCGGCGCCGCCGAAACCTCCCCGTACGGCATGCGCGGCAACTGCGTCGTACGGCACTTCGGTGAGTCGTACGACGACATCGTCCTGGTCGGCGGCTTCTCCAAGGCGTACTCGTCCCTGCTGGCCTTCGTCACCGCGCCGCCCGCCCTCAAGGCGCACCTGAAGGTCGCCGCCGGGCCCTACCTCAACTCCGGACCCTCCCCGACCGCCTCGCTCGCCACCGCGCTCGTGGGTCTTGACGTCAACGAGCGCCGGGGCGACGCCATCCGGGCCGATCTGCACCGCAAGACCGCACGGGTCCTGGACCATGCACGCGGCCTGGGCCTGGCCATGTCGAACATGAACGGACTGCCCATCATCGAGATCCCGCTCGGCGAGGAGGCCGACCTCACGGCCGTCGGTGAGTATCTGTGGGACAACGGCGTCTACGTCACGCTCGCCGCATATCCACTGGTGCCGCGCGACCAGGCCGGCTTCCGGATCCAGATCACAGCGCGGAACACCGATGACGAGATCGACCGCCTCAACGACGTACTGACCTCGGTGGCCGAGCGATTCCCCGTGAAGCGGACCGCTGCGGCAGGGGGGCCGCCATGGCCGTGAGGGCCCACGGACGCGGGAAACCCGGCGCACCCACGCACCGGCGCAACGCGGACGCCGACTGGGACCGCTGGCCCGTGGACGCCTACCTCGACGAGAACTACCGCAGGATCCACCCCTCCGACGCGGCGGTCATCCGGCACCAAGCCGGCCTGTACCGGACGCTGGCGCCGGGAAGCGTCGCCCGCTCCCTGGAGTGCGGTGCCGGACCCAACCTCTACCCCCTCATGCAGGCCGCCGCGGCCAGCCGCCGTATCGACGCCGTGGAGCCCGGAGCGAGCAACATCGCCTATCTCACACGGCAGTTGCGGGACGGCCCGGACCCGCACTGGGCGGCCTTCTACGCCCTGTGCCGGGACCTCGACCCTGCCCTGCCCGCCCGGCTCTCCGACGCCCTGGCCCGGGTACGGGTCGTGCCGGGCAGCGCCCGCACCCTGCCGGACGGGGTCTACGACCTGGCATCGATGAACTTCGTAGCCGAAAGCGTCACCGAGGACCTGGGTGAATTCGCCGCCCTGTGCCGTGCGTTCATCCGCTCCGTCCGCCCGGGCGGACGGCTCGTCGCCGCCTTCATGGAGAACATGCCCAGCTATCGCATCGCCTCCGGGACACGCTGGCCGGCCTGCCCAGTGGGCGCGGACACCGTCCACGACGCCTTCGCCCCGTACACGGAGGACTTGCGGGTCACGCGCGCACGCAAGGACCCCACGCTTCCCGACTACGGGGACACCGGGATGGTGCTGCTGCGCGCCGTACGGCGTGAGGCCGCCTGAACTCCTCGATCGCGCAGCGGTCCCCGGCAGCGCGGACAATCTCCGCCGGCGGAGTGTCGGCGGGCGCGTGCACCAGGTAGGAGGCTCGTTCGCCGCGCCGTCCCCTGCGGGGCGGATCTTCCAGGCATGCTCCGACAGGATCGCCGAGAGGGCGCGACGAACGCTGTCAGCGCGATCCCGTCGGCTGGGCGAGGCGGCGGGCGGGCAAGGTGGCGGTGGGTATCGGGAGGGTGTCGTGCGGGGTGCGGCGGAGGTGCCGTACGTACTGCTCTCGGGGTATGAGAACGCAACCCAGGCCGCGGATGTGCGGGTTGTCCCGCTGCGCGTCCAGCAGCTCGCCGCCGGCCTGTGCGAAGCGCGCCGCGAGGTCGGCCACCGCGACCTTGGAGGCACCGGGACGGTGGAAGAACATCGAGTCCATGCTGAAGACCGATCCGACCTGGATGCCGAAGACGCCGCCGATGAGATCGCCGTCCTCGCCGTCCTCCCACACCTCGACGCTGTGCGCATGACCCAGTTCGTGCAGGCGGACCAGGCTCGCGATCAGCTCGTCGGTGAGCCACAGGGGGACGCGGCCGGCCCGGCATTCGCGGACCACCGCCTCGAACCGCCGGTCCAGACTGGTCGACCACGACAGCCGGTTGCGCAGCCGCCGGGCGAAGCTACGACTGAGGTGGGGGGCCGAGACGGGCAGTACCGGCCTGGGGTCGGGCGACCACCAGGAGACGGCGTAGGGATCGGCCGATTCCTCGCCCACGAGCCGGATACGGCCTTCCTGGACCTGATCGGCGAAGACCACCTCGTTGATGGCGCGGGCGTAATCGTCCGATGCCGGGAACGGATAGACCCCGGCGCGGTACGCCGCCAGGAGGCCGGCGGGCCTGAGGTCGGCGCCGAAGGCGACCGGAGCATCGGGCGCCGCTTCCAGCACGTCCAGCGCCTCCCAGCAAGGGCATCGGCTCACCACCATGCCGCTCCCTGCTCTTCGCTCTTCACCGGCGGGACGTCGTGGGCCTGTTGGAGGAAGTCGATGTGACGGTCCATCATCTCCGCGTCCACCGGCGGAATGTCGATCGCTGCGTCCACCAGCGCCCGTTCCGCGTTGCCGCGGGTGAACTCCGGGAAAACGCCCTGGAAGTACATCTCGCTCACGGTGATGTCGGCGCGGGCGCACCGGTCGACGAAGAGCGGGACGAACGGGGTGATCGCGTCGGTGGGATGCCCGGCCGCGTACGTCACCAGAGCGGTGATCCATTCGGCGTATGGGATTTCCTGGACCGGGTGACCCCGCCGGCGCAGCTGCTCGGCGAGCGAATTCAGCAGCGTGGGACGGGGATTGGTGAGGTGGTAGACCTCGCCGCGAGCGGGATGGCGGGTGGAGATGTGCCCGATGGAGCGGGCGAGGTGGTCGGCCGGCAGGAAGTCCAGCGTCAGCGGGACGTCGGGGCACAGCCCGGTCCGCGCGATGAAGTCGAAGAGGGCGGCCAGCTCGCTGCTGGTGTTCATCACGCCGGTTCCGCTGGGGCCCGTGATGTCCATGAGGCGGTACACGGCGACCGGCAGGCCCGCGGCGGACGCCTTCCGCAGCAGCGCCTCGGCGACCCATTTGGTCTCCACGTATCCCACTGACAGATACTCGGGGAAGCGCAGCGGCGTGTCCTCCGTCACCTCGCGCACCCCGGCCGGCCCGAATCCGGCGAGCACCGCCATGCTTGAGGTGAAGTGGACGGGGACGGCCCGGTCGGCGGCGAGGCGGATGATCTCGTATGTTCCGTCGACGTTGGCCGCGCGCAACTCGTGGTATGGGTAGATGAAGTTGACCTGGCCGCCGAAGTGGTAGACGGCGTCGATGACCGATCCCAGCTCCTCGAACCGGCGAGGAGACAGCCCCAGCCCGGGCTTGCCCAGGTCGCCGACGACCGGCTGGACACGCTCGCTGGACAGATCGCTGAGGACGTACCGCTGGTGGCTCGCGCGGATCCGCTCCATGCCGTGCTGCTCGTCGGAGGCCCTGACCAGGCAGAGGATCCGTCCCGTCGTCCTGCGCAGCAGTTCGTCGATCATGTACGCGCCGCAGAACCCCGTCGCCCCGGTGAGGAGGACGTCGCCGGGGTGCCGGGGATCCGGAGCCGGCGCATCATGGCCCACTGCCGGAACACGCCGGTCGGTTTCGGCGGCGAAGTCGACGCTCCCGCCGTCCGGGTGGGCCAGTGCTCCGGCCCGTGCCTGGCGCACGGACTCGGCGAACGCGGCGAGCGTCGGATACCGCAGCAGTGAACGGGCCAGGTCGCGGATCTGTGTGATGCCGATGCCGAACACGACGCGGGTCCGCGCGAGCATCTCCATGGCCAGCAGCGAGTTGCCGCCGAGTTCGAAGAAGTCGTCGTGCGGACGGACGTAGTCCACATCCAGGATCTGGCCCCACAACTGGGCCATCCCCTGCGGCACCGGATGGTCGTCGGCGCGCGATGTCGGCGCCGCGGTCACGGGTTCCGGCACGGCCTTGCGGTCGAGCTTTCCGCCGGGCGTGACGGGAAGCCGCTCCACCGCGTGGAAGGCTGCCGGGATCATGTAGCCCGGAAGGACCTCGGCGAGTTTCGACCGCAGCCGTGCGCGCAGCACCGCAACGTCGCCGGCCGGCGACAAGGCCGGCGTGAAGTACGCGACGAGTTCCCGGTCGCGGCTTGCACGCGTCCGGGACACCACCATTGCCTGGCCGATCTCCGGCAGGGAGACGAGCGCGGCCTCGACCTCGGCCGGGTCGACCCGGAACCCGCGGATCTTCATCTGGTCGTCGGCCCGGCCAAGGACTTCCAGGTTTCCGTCCGAGCGCCGGCGCCCCAGATCCCCGGTGCGATACATCCGGTCCCCCGGCGCGGAGCTGTGCGGGTCGGGAAGGAACTGCTGTGCGGTCAGGGCGGGTTGCCGCCAGACACCGCGCGCAAGACCCGGGCCGCCGAGGTAGATCTCGCCGCGCTCGCCCGGCGGCACCGGGCGCAGTTCAGCGTCGAGCACGTGGACGCGATTGCCCTCAAAGGGCCTGCCGATCGGGGCGACGGCGGTGTCCGGCGCGGCGAGCACTTCCTCGTTCAGGTCGCAGAGCGTGGAGGTGATGGTGGTCTCGGTGAGCCCGTAGGCGTTGACGAGCCGCGCGCCGGGGATCCGGTGCAGAATGTCGCGGCAGTCCTTCGCGGTGATGATCTCGCCGCCGACGATGACGAGCCTCAGCGATGCGAGGCCCTCGTCGCGGTCCGGGACGGATACGATCCGATGCCAGTAGGCGGGGGTCAGGTCGGCGACGGTGATCCCGTGCTCCGGGAGGCGGTGCAGCAGGTCGGTGGGTGCCCACGTATGTGCTCCCGCGAGTACCAGCGTCGCGCCGCTGATCAGCGTTGCGAAGATCTGCTCCAGCGAGGTGTCGAAGCCGAGCGCGGCGGCGTGCAGCACCCGGTCGCCGGGGGCCAGTTCGTATGCGCGGGCCACCGTGGTGAGGGAGTGGGACAGCGACCGGTGGGTGATCATCACACCCTTGGGAGGTCCGGTGGATCCGGAGGTGTAGATCACGTAGGCGAGGTCGTCCGGCCGGGGGCCGTGTGCCGGCCGCGGTCCCTTCGGCGGCGTCTGCGTGGCCGGTTCCCAGGCGTGGACGATCCGCGCCTCGCATCCGGCGAACATCGGGGCGTGCTCGCGGCTCGAGACGATGAGGTGCGAGCCGGTCTCCCCGATCAGTCCGGCAATCCGTTGCCGCGGAGTCGCCGGGTCGAGGGGCAGGAACGCGCCGCCGGAGCTCAGCACCGCCAACAGCGCGACGACCAGATCGGGCACACGGTCGAGGCACACGGCCACGACGGACTCCGCGCCGACGCCCGACTCCCGCAGCTGATGGGCAAGCCGGTCGGCGCGGCCGGTCAGCTCGGCGTAGCTGAGCCGGCCCTCGTTCGAGAGCACCGCGAGAGCGGACGGCTCACGCCGAGCCTGCTTCCGAACCAGCTCAGGCACGGTGCTCGGCCAGGATTCCGGGCGCCGCCGCTCGGCACGGGCGCTCGCGGGCCGCATGTCGGTCCACAGGCGGTCGACCAGACTCCCGCACCACCCGGCGGACTCAGGTCCGCCGATCCGACGCCACCCGGCAGGAATCCGCCGATCGGTGGGCCAAATCGCGTACTGCTCCTCGTCGTTGCACAGCACGACGCACAGCGCAGTCGACTCCGTCGGCGGGTGCTTGCGTTCCGTCAGCATGGGTCTCCACCTTCGCGCGGAGTCCCGCGGAGCACGACCCGCCGCACCTCGCGGGGAGAGGGGCGCCGCCATCACTGCGTCCCTTCCGCGGGTGTCGCAGGCAATCCGGCCAAGCGGCCCAGCGGCGGCGCGAGGACGAGGTGCTCCGCCTCCTCGGCGCCGACCGGCTCGGCGAAGAGGTACCCCTGGCCGAACCGGCAGCCCATGGAGATCAGCGACTCCTGCTGCCTCACGTCCTCCACTCCTTCGGCGATCACCGTGAGACCGAGTGTGTCCGCGAGATGCGTTATGCCTTCGACCAGGGCGTACTGCTCGGGCGAGCGGCCCAGTTCGTCGACGAACGACTTGTCGATCTTGAGTATCGAGATCGGGAACTCACGTAGATAGCTCAGCGACGAGTAACCCGTTCCGAAGTCGTCAATCGCGATACGGATACCGAGGTCGGTGAGCGAACTCATCTCGGCCAGGATACGTTCGTCGTTGTACATCAGTACACTCTCGGTCAGTTCCAGTACGAGGGACGACGGTTCGATGCCGGAGAGATCCAGAGTGCGCCGGATCACGTTGTAGAACTCCTCGTCCCGGAACTGACGCGGTGACACGTTCACGCTGACGTAAGGGGCGTTGCGGTCGGCCGTCCCGCCGCGCAGCACGGAGTCCTCCCACCGGACCGTCTCGGCCGCTGCCTGGCCGAGCACCCAGGCGCCGAGCGGGACGATCTGACCGCTCTCCTCGGCCAGCGTGATGAACTGCTCCGGCAGCACCATGCCACGAGTTGAGTGGGGCCAGCGAACGAGCGCCTCGAAGCCGGCGATCCGCCCGCTGGTCAGCTCCACGATGGGCTGATACAGCACCATGAACGACGTCTCGATCGACGAACTGTCCAGGCCCGCCTGCAACCTGGCACGCTCGGCCATGCCGCTCTGCAGCTCCGGATGGTAGCGGCGCCACTGGCGCTTTCCCGCCGTCTTCGCCGAGTACAGCGCGAGATCGGCGTGTGTCAGCAGTTCGACGGAGTCGATGCTGTCCTCCGTCGTCGCGACGCCGACACTGGCGTACGTGGTCACCGGCCCCACACTGAGCCGGAACGGCTCGGCGAACACGGTCATCACGTGTTCGGTGAACCGCTCTACGCCCGCCGGCGTGGCGGAGCCCTCCACCAGCAGGGCGAACTCGTCGCCGCCGATGCGTGCGGCGGTGTCGGAGGCACGGACGGTGGTCTGCAGCCGGAGTGACAGCGCGACCAGGAGTTCGTCGCCCACACCGTGGCCGTGTATGTCGTTGACGACCTTGAAGTCGTCCACGTCGATGAAGAGCACGCCGACCACCGTGCCCTCGCGCTGAGCCTGCACGAGGGCGTGGTTGATCCGCTCCTGGAAGAGAACGCGGTTGGCCAGGCCGGTGAGCGAGTCGTGGAACGCCTGGTGGGTGAGTTCGCGTTCGAGCTTGCGCTGTTCGGTCACGTCCCGCAGGGTGAGCACCACCCCGCCTACGGTGGCCTCCTCGCGCAGGTCGCTCCACCTCACCTCGACCTCGATGGTCGCCCGGTCGGTGCGGACCATGCGCCAGTGCTCGCGCCTGGTCTGGTATTCGCGGTTCCGTATCCGGCCGAGCGTCTCGACCACCGCGCGGCTGTCCTGCGTCGGCACCAGATCGACGAGTTGGGCGCCTTCCAGGTTCGGAACGCCCAGCACCTGGTCGGCGGAGGGGCTGGCGTAACGGATCCGGTCGTCGTCGTCGAGGATCAGGATGACGTCGGAGGCGTTCTGCACCAGTGTGCGGAAGTACATCTCGCTGTTGCGCCGGTTGACTTCCTCGGCGAGGGCGACCCTTGCCACGGCAAGTGCCGTCTGCGCGGCGAGAGTCGCCAGCGTGTCGCGGAACACGAGGAGGTTGTGCTCGTCTCCGGCCACGATGAGTGCCCCGATGAGCGGATCGCGAGAGGGGTGATCCTGCGAGGTGAGCGGGCAGACCAGCGCATGGCTGGTGCGGGTCGGCTCTTCGTCCGGGCCTGTGAGGCGGGTGGCAAGATCGGGCCCGACACCGTCGAGGGCCACCAGGCGGTTCTCGCCGGACGCGATCAGTTCCCGTACGGCTGCGGTCACCGGTGCGGACAGCGGCCCGCGTACGTCGCCGTGCGCCCCGTTCACCCAGAGTGTGTTGTCCGGGACGACGGTGAGCAGCGCGGAACGCGGTGGGCCCCGCGGCACCAGCTCTGTCACCGCGGAGTGCACCGCGGCGGTCACGTCCCGCAGATCGCCCGCTCCGCCCAGCGACGACACCGCGTTGCGCAACACCTTCTCCCGGCCGACCGCCCGCCGGTGGGTCGCCACCACGCCCGCCAGACGGTAGAGCACGAGGAGGAAGAGCACGGCGGAGAACACTCCGATGACGCCGACGTTGGAACTCACGCCGCGCACCGCCTCCGTCAGGAGGATGGCCGGCGCGATCAACGACGCCAGGGTGAGCAGGCTCAGACGGCCCGTGCCGGTCTCCGGGCGCCATGCCACCGGCTGGGTCAGCGACCGCATGGTCGGATCGAGCGCGGCGGCCGCCCAGGCACCGTACAGGACGGCCCAGCCGAGATCGACCGCGGTACCCGTGCGCCAGGTCCCGTTCAGTTGAATAAGGCCGTAAGCCACGTCGGCGGTGAGCAGGCCGACAGTGCCCGCCGTGAGCAGCATGAGCGAGCGGCTCTTGCCACCACGGCCGGCGAGCAGGCGCAGCAGCATCGCCAGTACGAGGATGTCGCCGAGCGGATAGGCGATGGAGAACGTCTTCTGCACCCAGGTAAGACCCTCGAGGCGGGCGTACGGATCAATGAGGAACAGCCACGACAGCAGCGCCAGGCCGACTGTCAGCGTCAGCGCGTCGACAAGGCTCGCACGGTCACGCCAACCCGTGCGCCAGTGCACGAAGCCCAGCAGCCCGGCCGCATAGAGCGGATACGCCACGAGATAGAAGCCGTCGGCGATCGACGGGAACGGGACTTCCTCGTTGAGCAACTGGATGAGGATGATCTGGGCGGCCTGGCCCGCGGCGAAGGCGCCGTTTCCCGCGGCGAGCAACAGCCAGGGGAGACGATGCTCGGGACGGTTGAGAAGGACACCCAAGACAATACCGCTGACACCGATCGCTCCAATGGCGACGAAGATCAGCCGCTGTTCCGGAAATATATAGTAAAAGGCCGTCAGCGTGACGATGCATGCGCTGACAGCAGACATTGCGGCCCGGCTTCGCAGTCGCGCGTTCATCCCAATTAACCTCCTGGGAAGGCAACTTGTCGGGCGGACCGAGCTGGGCGAACGGCACCGGGCGACGGCGAACAAGCCCGTAGGATCGGGCTGGCAAAGGAGAATTCTGCGGGGCCCGGACTCGGCCCCGGTCGCCTGTGAAAAGATCATCGCTATACGCGGTCGCCGTTATAAGCGGTCGCCAGTATGCGGGCTCCTTCTCGCCGAGACATCGACGTGTCTTCCATCAAGCTAACTCGGCGCGCCATTTCTCGCATGTGCAAGGCGAGATACCGCGTCGCGTGCGGGATAATGCGCCATGCGTGAAAGTGGAGTGCAAGGAGGACGCAGTAACCGGGCCGGATTCGCCCAGTGACGATCGGCTCCTGACGGAGCGTGGAGTCCATGCTCTCCGATTACCGCCGAATCTTCTCTCCTGCAGGCAGTCTGCTCTTCTCCACCGCAGGCTTCGTTTCACGCCTACCGCAGTCGATGATCGGCGTCGGGATCGTCACCATGCTGTCGCAGCTCGGCAGTGAGTACTGGCTCGCCGGCTCGGTATCCGCCGCGCAGACGCTCGCCGCCGCGGCGATCGGACCGCAGATCTCCCGGCTGGTCGACCGTCACGGCCAGCGCCGGATCGTCCTCCCGGCGACGGCTGTGACGGTCGCCGCCATCTGCGCGCTGCTGCTGTGCGCCCGGTACGCAACCCCGGACTGGACGCTGTACGTCGCGGCGGCGGCAGCGGGCTGCATGCCCAGCATGGGCGCGCTCGTCAGGTCCCGCTGGTCGGAGATCCACCGCGAGTCACCGCGGCTGCTGCACACCGCGTACTCGCTGGAGTCGGTGCTCGACGAAGTGGTCTACGTCCTCGGCCCGATCCTGGCAATCACGCTGTCGACCAGGGGCAGCGCCGAGGCCGGACCGTTGACGGCCGCGATCCTGCTCGCCGTCGGCGTCCTGCTGTTCGCCGCCCAGCGGCGTACGGAACCGCCGGTGCGCCCCGAGCCGCAACGCGCCGGGGGATGGGCGCTACGCATCCCGGGACTCGGCCTGCTGGTGCTGACGGTGACGTCGGTGGGCGCGTCCTTCGGTTCGGTGGAGGTCGTGACCGTGGCGTTCACCGACGCCCACCATGACAAGGCGCTCTCCGGACTGCTGCTGGGCGCTTACGCGTTCGGCTCGGGCCTGGCGGGCGCGGTCTTCGGCGCGATCAGGCCACGGGGGGCGATCACGCGGCGTTTGCTGGTCAGCGTCTGGGCGATGGCGGTAACGGTGGCACCGCTGCTGTTCACGCCGGGTCTCGCGGCACTGGCGGGGATGCTCTTCGTGGCGGGCATGGCCATCGCGCCGATCCTGATCACCACGATGGGGCTGGTGGGCCGCCTGACGCCGGCCTCCCGGCTCACCGAGAGCATCACCTGGATCGTCTCCGGCCTCTCCGTCGGGGTGGCGCTGGGCTACGCCACGTCCGGGTGGGTCGTCGACACGGCCGGGGCGTCGGCGGGCTACCAGGTGTCTTGCGCGGCGGCCCTGCTCGCCGCCTCGACGGTCTCCCTCGCCCTGCCACGGCTGACCCGCGCCGAGGCGCAGTGACCCGAAGCTCACGAGCAGCGGATTCAGTCCCGTGAGCCGGAATCGACGCTCCTACCTCGTGAGGAACGTTCCCACAGGTCAGGAACATTCCGCGACTGCGGCTGCAGTACCAGGCCTCGGCTCCCGGCTCACGCCAGAAGGTTCCGGTACAGCGCCGCGTACCCCGACCTGAACCGTGCCGGACCGAAGCGTTCCTCGACCGTGGCGCGGCCGCGTTCCGCGAGCTTCTCCCACCACCAGGGGCGGTCCAGGAGCTGGAGCAGGAGATGGCCGGCGCGGTGGGGGACGGGGGCGCGCAGGACGGCGTCCTTCAGTGGAGAGAACTGGGGGAGGTCGCTCATGATGACGGGGCGTCCGGTCGCGAGGGCCTTGAGGACGGTGAAGGGGACGTCCGGCCGGCCGCCGAGAGTCTGCGGGAGATGCAGCACGATGTCCGAGACGGCCAGCAGCCCGGGCAGGTCCTCCACGCTGCCGAGCACCTCGCTGGCGTGAAGTCCCTCCTGGGCCGCCCGCGAGCGCAGCGCCTGCTCCAAGCGGCCGACGTGCTGTCCGGGGCGCCCCTGGACGGCGAGGATCAGCTGAAAACGGGCTCCCGCGCGAGCGGCGACCGCCGCCGCGCCGATGGCCTCGTACGCACCGCCGCCCGGGTCGTGATGGCCCGTGGCCAGGACGATCGGCGGATCCCTGACCGACCGGGGCCGCAACTGCCACTCCGCCGGCTCGATCATGGGACCGATGACCGGCACCTTGCCGAAGCCCGCCGCGCCGAGCGCCCGGGCCGTCACCTCGGACAGCGCCACAGTGGGGCCGAGGGGCCGGGACCGCGCGAGCAGAGCCGGGTCCCAGACGCCGGGGACCGTGTGCAGGACCGGCCGCCCGTGGAGCAGCGGGAGCCAGAGGCGGGAGAACGCGGGGAAGCCGGGACTGATGGACAGCACGGCGTGCACAAGATCGGCCCGCCGCGCCAACCGGGCGCCGACCGCCGCCACTTGGAGTCGCTCCGGCAGGCCGGGAGCGCCGTTCCGCGACACCTTCGGCACCGAGCGGCCACGCCAGGCGGCGGCCGGCTCCCGCCCGCGCCGGAACCAGAAGTGGTCCACCTCCGGCATGGCCGGGGCGAGGCTCAGCGCCAGCTCGCCTTCTTCTCCGTCCCCGACGTCGAGAGGGACACTGGTGAGGAGCAGTACGCGGGGTCTGCGGGCGTCAGCTGCCATGGCAGCCCCCCGCGGATGATGTCTCCTGGTCGCCCGCTCCGTCTCCCGCGTCGCTCCCTCGGCGATCGCCGACCGTGCGTGAGGAGGCCGTACGCGCACGCCTGGGCCGCCGAGCTGTCCGGGCCCGGCACGGCGCCGACCGGCGCAGCGGGGTGCGGACGATGCGATCCGAGGCCCGGCGCAGCGGGTGGACAGCGCAGGGAGAACCGGAGCGCCGCGAGCCGGGGGAGACAGGCCGGTCCGTCGCACGCCGTAGCGGGTGCGAGACCACACGTGCCGGAAATCGGCTCGCCCATCGGGACATCGACACGTCCTGCCGAAGGAACTGAATGCCCTGCTACCACAGCCTTAACACTGCACCAGGGCCCCGTCAAACGCACATGTTCCCTTTCAAGCTTTCCCCTCCTGCCCTTCTGCGTCTCGTCTCCTAGAATTCTTGTCATGGCAGGTCGAATCGAGGACTACGCCCTCATCGGAGACCTGGAGACGGCCGCTCTGGTCGGCAGGGACGGGGCGATCGACTGGATGTGCCTGCCGCGATTCGATTCCCCCGCCTGTTTCGCCGCACTGCTCGGCGGCGAGGACAACGGCCGCTGGCGGATCGCCCCGGCCGAAGCTGTCTCGCGACGGTGTGACCGCCGCGCCTACCGGGGTGACACGCTGATCCTGGACACGGTCTGGCAGACGGCGGACGGTGCCGTGCGCGTGACCGACTTCATGCCGCCCCGCCAGGGAGTTCCCCGTCTCGTACGCCTGGTGGAAGGACTCGCGGGCCGCGTCGAGATGCGCGGGGAACTGCGGCTACGGTTCCTCAACGGTCAGGTGGTGCCCTGGACCCGGGGCGTCGACGCGCACACGGTGACCGCGGTCGCCGGACCCGACGCCGTCCTCGTGCGATGCGACGCAATTCCGCAATCCGGCGGCGACGAATCGTGTTTCTCTCTCAGCGATTCCTGTATTCACTCGACGTTCACGCTCTCGGCCGGACAGCGAAGGGCATTCGTCCTCGACTGGAGCCCCTCCCACATGCCGCGGAATCCACGCGGGGACACCACCGAACTCCTCGCCGGAACACAGGAATTCTGGCAGCAGTGGACGGCGAAGTGCACCTATCAAGGCCCTTGGCGCGACGCGGTGCTCCGGTCCCTCATCACACTCAAGGCACTGATTTACGCACCCACCGGAGGAATGGTGGCCGCCGTCACCACCTCACTGCCCGAATGCCTCGGCGGGGAACGCAATTGGGACTACCGCTTCTGCTGGCTCCGTGACTCCACCTTCACGCTGTCCTGCCTCCTTCGCACCGGCTACCGCGACGAAGCCGTCGCCTGGCGGAACTGGCTGGTCCGCGCCGTTGCCGGCCAACCCGACGACCTCCAGCCGACGTACGGGGTGTCAGGCCAGCGGAGGCTACCCGAGAAACCGGCCGGCTGGCTCGACGGATACGAGGGCTCCCGCCCCGTCCGCTTCGGCAACGCGGCCGCCGACCAGCTCCAACTCGACGTCTACGGCGAGGTGCTCAACACCATCTACTCCGCGGTGCGCGCGGGCATACCCATCGACCACCACATGTGGAGCGTCGTCGCCTCGCTCATGGGCCACCTGGAGCGGCACTGGCGGGAACCCGACGTGGGACTGTGGGAAGTACGCGGCCCGCCACGGCACTTCGTGCACTCCCGGATCATGTCCTGGGTCGCCGCGGACCGGGCACTGCGGATGGCGCGGATCGCGGGACTGCGGAGTTCGGCGGAGCGCTGGCGGGGGATGCGCCAGGCCATCCACGACGAGGTGTGCCGCGAGGGCTGGGACGCCGAACAGCACAGCTTCGTGCAGGCGTACGGCTCCCGCGACCTCGACGCGTCCGCCCTGCTGCTGCCCAAGCTCGGCTTCCTGCCTCCCGACGACCCCCGGGTCCACGGCACCCTGTCGGCCGTGGCCCGCACCCTCGGCGACCACGGCTTCCTGCGGCGCTACACCGACGGCGGCCGTGAAGGAGCCTTCCTCGTCTGCTCCTTGTGGTTCGCCGACGCCCTCCGGGCGACCGGCCGCCGCGAGGAGGCGGACGCCGTGTTCGAGCGCGTACTGGACACCCGCAACGACGTCGGGCTCCTCTCGGAGGAGTGGGACCCGGTCGCCCACCGCCAACTCGGCAACACCCCCCAGGCGTTCAGCCACGTCAGCCTCGTCAACACCACCTTCGCCCTGCACGGCACGCGCAGCGAGGCGCGGCGCCGGCCGGTGTAAGGGCTCGGGGTATCGGGCCGGCGGTCAGCCGCGCACGTGCAGCCCGAAACCCGTGCGGCCCGTCGGCTCCAGTCCCTCCTTCAGGTGCAGCGAGGGGATCTCGTAGTCGCCGAAGTTCTGCCGCCGGAACGCGATCGGCTCGGTCGACTCCAGGGTGAGCAGGCGCTGCTCCCATGCCTTGGCGACGTCCGGGTAGTCCTCGACGCTCATCCGGTCGGTGCCGTACAGCACGAACGGAGGCAGCACCTCGATGCCCGGGTAGTAGAGGATGCCGTGGTGGATCGGAAACAGCAGATCGTCGATGGGGCCGTTGATCCCGCGAGCGGCGTAATGCGACTCCGGGCCGCCGGCGGTCACCGACAGCAGGGCCTTCCTGCCCGCGAGGGTGCCTTCGCCGAAGCGCTCGCCGTACTTGGTGTCGCTGTGTTCGCCGACGCCGTACGCGAAGTGGTAGGTGAACACCCGGTCCACCCAGCCTTTGAGGATCGCGGGCATCGTGTACCACCACAGCGGGAACTGGAAGATGATTGTGTCGGCCCACAGCAGCTTCTCCTGCTCGGCGAGGACGTCCGGGGTGAGCGTCCCGGCGTCGAAGGCCCCGCCCGAGTCCAGGGCGACCTTCAGCGGACTTGAGGCGTTGGGGCCGTAGTCCGCGGCGTCCACGACCGCCTTCCAGTTCATCGCGTACAGATCGCTCACCCGTACCTCGTGCCCGGCGGTCTCCAATGTGGACACCGCGAGGTCCTTCAGCGAGCTGTTGAGCGACTTCGGCTCGGGGTGGGCGTAGACGATCAGCGTCTTCATGGGAACTCCTTCGGATCGGTGCCTTCGATCCTGGGCGCCGCGGCGCCCGGCGTTCAGGGGCGCCTCTTCCATCGGACGGGACTTCCTGGTACCGGCAGGACCACCTTCACGGGCACCGCCGAGGCCATACTGGAGGCATGGACGATCTTGCGGGCTTCCTGCGGACCCGGCGTTCCCGGGTCGACCCGGCGGCCGTCGGCATCCCCACCGACAGCCGTCGCCGGGTGGAAGGGCTGCGCCGGGAAGAGGTCGCCCACCTGTCCGGAGTCAGCGTCGACTACTACGTACGCCTGGAACAGGGCCGCGCGACCCAGCCCTCCGAGCAGGTCCTCGACGCGCTCGCCGGCGTCCTCGGCCTCGACGAGACCGAACGCGGGCACCTCTACCGGCTCGCCCGACAGCGCCGCCGCCGCGCGAAGGCGCCGGGCGGGCGCATCCGGCCGGAGCTGCTGCGCGTCCTCGAACTGGTCGCCGACGCACCCGCGCTGATCATGGACCACCGCCTGGACGTACTCGCCGGGAACCGCCTCGCCGGGCTCCTCTACGGTCGGGCGATGCCCGGCCTGAACACCGCCCGGCACATCTTCCTCGAGGAGTCCGAGCGCGGCCTTTACGCGGACTGGAAGAAATGCACCCTCGACGTGGTCGGGCACCTGCGCCTGGCCGCCGGCAAATACCCGGAGGACCCACGCCTGGCCTCGCTCATCGGCGAGCTGGCGATGGGCAGCGAGCGCTTCCGCCGCCTTTGGGCCCGCGCGGACGTGCGCGCCCGCACGCATGGACTCAAGGCGTACCGGCACCCGTTGGTCGGATTGCTGGAACTCCACCAGGAGAACTTCGCGCTACCGGACGGATCGGGCATGGAGCTGCTGGTGCTGTCCGCGGCCCCCGGCAGCCCCGCCGAGGACGGGCTGCGCCTGCTCGCGGGCCTGGGCGCGGACAGCGATGACGCGCATCCCACGCTGAACGCTCAGGTCCACGAGTAACTCAACTCAACGACGCCCAACCACCGTGGCCCAGCCGCTCCTGCTGCCGTACATGCCGCTTCATGACGATTGCGGGGACACCGAGCGCCAGCAGCACCGGGATCGCGGCGGCGATCCCGAACCAGAGGAAGAGCGCGAGATAGCCGTGGGCGGCGTTGTCCACGTCCGCGTCCGCCTTCACCAGGAAGACGATGCTGACCACGAACGCCACCACCATGAGACCCGCGACGGCGATCGCGAGCCAGAGCAGGACGCCGGCCCAACGCCGGTACCCGGCACTGACCTCCTGGTACCGCGGCGGCCCGTACCCGCCGGGCGGACCGGGCAAGGGCCTTGGCGCCGGGCGTTGGGCCGGCCACTGATCAGACATGAGGCCCAGTTCTACGGTGCGCGGCCCCGGAACACCGGCTTCCGCCGCCACAGCACGCACCGCGCCGGAGCGTCGTGGATCACCGTGAGCCCGGATCCGCCCACGCGAGACCGTCCTCCGTCGCGACCAGGCCGCCGGGAGACAGGGGTGCCTCGTCCTCCAGGGGGCCGCCGAAGACGCCCCGTTCCTGCAGGACCGTGCCCTCTTGGAAGACCTGACGGATGTTGGCGGACTCGAAGAGGGGATTGCGCAGGCCGTCGGAGTCCGGGAGACGGCCCACCGCCTGGTCGAGGGCCGAGGAGGCCGCCGTCAGACGGGTGCCCGCCTGGCTGGGCGCGATGAGCGACGCGTCGCCGGACGACAGGCCGCCGACCAGCTCGACGAACGCCTCCAGTTCCGTGGCGCCGACGTTGGTGACCTTGCGTGCCTTCCAGAAGTACGACCGCTCGTCCTCGTGCATGTCGTAGAAGGAGACCAGGAACTCGTAGAACAGGCCGTACTCGTGGCGATAGCGGGCCTCGAACTCGTCGAAGCAGCGGTCCTCGTCCAGAGTTCCGGCGGTCCCGGCGAGGACGCTGTTGATCGACCGTGCCGCGAGCAGGGCGCCATACGTGGCGAGGTGCACACCGGAGGACAGGACCGGGTCGACGAAGCACGCCGCGTCACCGGTCAGCACCATGCCGGGCCTCCACAGCCGGGACTTCCAGTACGACCAGTCCCTGCGCACCCGGACCTGGTCGTACGGTGCCTCGGTCGCCTGCGGGACCCCGTCGACGAAGCCCCGGACTTCGGTGCACGAGTCGATCAGGCGGCGCCACGCGGCCGCCGGGTCCCGCTGGATCGCCGCCGCGTTCTCCCGGCTCACCACCGCTCCCACGCTCGTCAGGTCGTCCCGGAGCGGGATGTACCAGATCCAGCCCTCGTCGAAGGCCGCGCAGAAGATATTGCCGTCGTTCGGTGCCGGCAGGCGCTTGCCGCCGGCGAAGTAGCCGAACACCGCGATGTTCCGGAAGAAGTCGGAGTACGTCCGCTTCCCGCCGACATGCGTGTGGATCCTGCTGCCGTTGCCGGAGGCGTCCACGACGTACCGGGCCCTCGCCTCGCGTGTCCCGCCGTCCGGGCCGGTCCAGCTCACGCCGCGGACCCGCTCCTCGTCGGCGAGCACGGTCGTGACGCGGCAGCCTTCCCGTACGTCCACACCGAGTCGGCGGGCGTTGTCCAGGAGGATCGCGTCGAACCGGGACCGTTCGACCTGGTAGGCGAACGAGGTCGGGTCGGCCAGCCGGGGCGACAGTGCGAAGGAGAACTGCCACGGGTCCCGGTTCCGTCCCCAGCGGAAGGTGCCGCCGCGCTTGAGCTTGAAGCCCGCCCGCGCCACCTCGTCCTCGACGCCCAGGATGCGGCACACGCCGTGCACGGTGGAGGGGAGCAGCGACTCCCCGATCTGGTACCTGGGGAACCTGTGCTGCTCGACGAGGAGTACGCGGTGGCCCCGCATGGCGACGGCCGCCGAAACCGTCGCGCCGGCCGGACCGCCTCCGACGACGATGACGTCGTACTCCTCCGCGGGCTTCCGCTCCGTGTTCCTCTCCATGTTGCTCTCTGTGTGCTTCGAGAGACTCACCGGTTTCCTTTCGCCGTGCTTGAGTTCGCCGTGCGTGAGCTCGTCGTACGTGGGGCGATCCAGGTACGGATGGCCGACGCCGTGGTCCCGGCGTGCTCCCGCATCATCGTCAGGTGGTCGCCGGGCACGTCCACGCAGTCGTGCGGCAGCGGCCAGGACGTCCGCCAGTTCCCGTTCCGCCCGTCCGCAGAGGCCGCCATGGCCGGGGCGGGGTCCATCGCGCGCACCAGGAGCGTGGGGGTGTCGACCGGCTCGGGTTCCCAGCCGAGGAAGATGCGGTTGTAGGCGCCCATCGCGGCCAGTACGCCGTCGTCGTCCGCGGCGAACGAGGGCTGTCCGAGGACCTGGACTGCCGGGGCGGCCAGGGAGACCAGCCACTCCTTGTCGGTGTTGTCCGCGTTGATGTGGTACGTGTCGATCAGGACGAGGCCGGCGGGAGCCATGCCGATGCTCTCCAGGTGGTGGGCCACGGTGTGGGCGACATTGCCGCCCGCGGAACCTCCCACGATCACGAAGGGCCTGTCCCCGACATGCCGCAGCACAGTCTCGGCGTGCGTGCGAGCCAGCGTCGCGTGGTCCTCCGGCACCGCAGCGCCCGCACCGATGCCGGGGTGCGGGAATTCCAGGACGTCCAGATCGCCCTGGAAGTGGCCGTGGAAATGGGGGAGTTCGCCGCCTTCCGTCGGGGGCGAGGGGTGATAGGCGGGGAAGTAGACGATCGTCGGGCGGCCGGAGTCGCCGCTTCCGCCGGCGCGGCGGATCGGAGGTAGCGCGTGATCGCGGCATGCGGCGGCACCATACGTCGGCAGCGCATAGGACGCGGTGACCAGCATGTGCATCGCCGCCACCGCGTGACCGCTCTCGCTGACCTTCCGGAACAGCGAGGAGAGGGTGTGCGTGTGCGGCTCCGGCGTGTGCCGCTCCGGCTCCGGCGCAGGCAGCGAATCGTCCAGCAGGCCGAGGAGATGCCGGGCCAGTCCCTCCGCTGTGGGGTGCTCGAACACCGCGGCGGCGGACAGCCTGAGCCGCAGGGCCATGCTCAGCCGATTGCGGACCTGAACCGCCGTCAGGGAGTCGAAACCCAAGTCGGCGAAGGTTTTCCCGGTCGGCAGTGCGGCGGCGTCGGGGTATCCGAGCACCGCGGCCACGTCATCGCGCAGCAATTCCGCGAGCGCCGCCTGTCGTTCGTCGGCCGGCAGCCCGGCCAGCAGATTCCGCCACGCTCCCGGTTCCAGCACCTGCTGTGCGGAGCCGGTTCCGGGATCGGAACCTCGATGGGATCCGCCAGCCGTCGGCCGGACCGGGCGCCCCAGCCCTCGCAGCAGTGGCGGGAGGCCGTCCCCGGCGGACCGGAGGCTTGTCCGGTCCAGCAGGATCGGGGCCAGTACGGGCTCTCCCGCGCCCAGCGCCGCGTCGAACAGGGCCAGGCCCTGCGCCGGGGAGAGCGCCCGGAACCCGTCGCGGGAGCGGGAGGTCGAGGACTGTCCGCTCTCTGCGAGCTGGGCGGCCATGCCGCCGCCGTGCTCCCACAGGCCCCAGGCCAGGGAGACGGCAGGCAGCCCGAGTGCGGTGCGATGGCGGGCGAGTGCGTCCAGGAAGGAGTTCGCCGCCGCGTAGTTGCCCTGGCCGGCCCGGCCCAGCAGGCCCGACGCCGAGGAGAACAGGACGAACGCCGACAGGTCCAGATCCCGGGTCAGTTCGTGGAGGTTCCAGGCCGCGTCTGCCTTCGGCCGCAGTACCGCCGCCATCCGTTCGGGGGTCAGCGCGGCCAGTACGCCGTCGTCGAGGACGCCCGCGGCGTGCACGACGGCGGTCAGCGGGGGCTCGCAGCTCTTGATCATCTCGGCCAGCGCGGCGCGGTCGGCCGCGTCGCAGGCGACGATTCGGACCTCGGCCCCCAACTCCTCCAGTACGGTGCGCAGTTCCTCGGCTCCGGGGGCCTGCGCGCCGCGACGACCGGTCAGCAGCAGATGCCGTACGCCATGCGCGGTGACCAGGTGCCGGGCCACTTCGCCGCCCAGTGCGCCGGTGCCCCCGGTGATCAGCACGGTGCCGTCCGGACCGAACGCGCCGCCTCCGGTGTCCTGGCCCTCTGTGGCCGCCCCGACCAGTCGTGGAACGGTCATCCGCCCTGCCCGGACGGACAGTTGGGGTTCGCCCGTGGCCACCGCCGCGGGAAGCAGTCGCAGGGATTCGGGCCGGCCGTCCACGTCGACCAGGACGACGCGGCCGGGCAGTTCCGACTGCGCCGTACGCACCAGCCCCCAGACCGCGGCGCCTGCCAGGTCCGGCACGGGCGCGGTGGCGTCCCTCGTCACCACCACCATCCGTGACCCCGCGGTCCGCGGATCGTCCTGCCAGTTCTGCAGGGTCTGAAGCACCCTGCCGGTGAGGTGGTGTACGGCGGACAGCTGATCGGAATCCGTCGCCGGGCCGAGTGCCGTGACGGCCACGACGTCCGGTTCGGATGCCGTGGAGTCTGTGTCCGCGATGTCGGGGAGGAACTCGCCGAGGTCCAGCTCGTCCGGGCCGAGGACCGTCCAGACTCCGTTGTCCGTGTCCGTGTCCGTGTCCGTATCCGTGGGCGGCTCGACGGCGACCCAGTCGGGGCGCAGCAGGGCGCGTCGTACCGCGTCGTCCGCCAAGTGGCCCTGGTCGACGGGCAGTTCGCGAGTGGAGAGTGAATCGATCCGCGCCACCGGGTGGCCTTCCGGGTCGGCCAGCGTCAGCGTGACCGTGTCCGTCCCGGCCTTGGCGACTCGTACGCGCAGCTCCGAGGCTCCGGCTGCGTGCAGACGTACCCCGTTCCACGCGAACGGCACCCGGACCGCACCGGGTTCGGGGTCGGCGAGCAGGACGGTGTGCAGTGCCGCGTCCAGCAGCGCCGGATGCATCCCGAAGCGATGGGCGTCCGCCGTCTGCGGCTCGGGGAGCCGTACCTCCGCGAAGAGTTCCTCGCCGCGCCGCCATATCGCCCGTACGCCCCGGAAGGCCGGTCCGTAGGCGAAACCGTCTTCCGCCAGGGTGTCGTACGCGTCGGAGAGGTCCACTTCGGCGGCGCCCTGCGGCGGCCAGGTCGTCAGCCCGCTCTCCGTCCCCTGGGGCGCTGCCCGGCCCAGCAACCCGGTGACATGCCGGGTCCAGTCGGCCTCCGGTCCTTCTGCCGCGGATTCCTCGGGCCGGGAGTAGATCTCGACCGGGCGGCGGCCGGATTCGTCCGCCGCCCCCACGACGACCTGGACGCGTATCCCCGTCGTGGCGGGCAGAACGAGCGGTGCCAGGACCACGAGTTCGTCCAGCATGTCGCAGCCGACCGCATCGCCCGCCCGGACGGCCATCTCCACGAACACCGTCGCGGGTACGAGGACCGTCCCGGCGATCACATGGTCGGCGAGCCAGGGATGGTGCGCGGTGGAGAGGAGCCCGGAGAGCACGGTCCGGTCGGTGCCCGGTACCGCGAATGCCGGGCCGAGCAGGTGGGCGTCGGCCGTTGTCTCGGGGGTGTGCGGTACGTCCAGCCAGTACCGCTGCCGTTGGAAGGCGTACGTCGGCAGGTCGACCCGTCGCTCCCCGGTGTTCGCGTACACCGTCGGCCAGTTGACCTTCATCCCACGTACGTGCAGCCGGGCCACGGCGGACAGCAACGTCGCCGTTTCCCGCTCACCGCCCCGTGTGGCCGCGACGCACTCTCCGGCGACACCACCGTCCGCGACGGTCAGGCACTCCTCGGCCATCGCCGTGAGCACCGGACCGGGCCCGAGCTCCAGAAAGGCGGAAACCCCCTCGTCGTCCAGGCACCGCACGGCGTCGGCGAACCGCACCGGCAGGCGGGCGTGCCGCACCCAGTACTCGGGGGAGCACAGCTCCTCGGCGTCCGCCTGCCGCCCCGTCACGGCGGAGATCAGCGGGATCCGCGGCGGCCGGAAGGTCAGCCCTTCGGCGACCCGGCGGAACTCGTCGAGCATCGGCTCTATCAAAGGCGAGTGGAAGGCGTGGCTGACGCGCAGGCGTACGGTCCTGTGTCCGCGCGCCTCGAACCCGGCCGCGACGGCGAGTACGGCGTCCTCCGCGCCGGAGATCACCACCGACTCCGGCCCGTTCACGGAGGCGATCGCCACCTGGTCCCCGACGTCCGCCAGCGCGGGCAGGACCTCCTCCTCGGCCACGTGCAGGGCGACCATCGCCCCGCCCTCGGGCAGTGCCTGCATCAGCCGGCCGCGGGCGGCGACGAGCGCCGCGGCGTCGGCCAGGTCCAGGACGCCGGCGACGTGGGCCGCCGCCAATTCCCCCACGGAGTGTCCGGCCAGGAAGTCGGCCCGCACGCCCCATGACTCCAGCAGCCGGAACAGTGCGACCTCAAGGGCGAGCAGAGCGGCCTGAGTGAAGTCCGTACGGTCGAGCAGGGCGGCCTCGGGCGAATCCTGCTCGGCGAACATCGCCGTACGCAGCGGTCGTTCGAGATGCTGGTCCAGCTCCCGGCAGACGTCGTCGAAGGCCGTGGCGAAGACGGGGAACGTCCTATGCAACTCCTGTCCCATACCGGCGCGTTGAGCTCCCTGGCCGGTGAACAGGAATGCCGTCCGGATAGCCGGATTCGCGATGCCGCTCACCGCGCCACCGTCCGTGCCGCCACCGAGTGCCCGCAGCTCTTGAAGCATCCGCGCCCGGTCCCCGGCCGGCACCGTCGCCCGGTGGGTCAATCCCGACCGTGACACGGCCAGCGTGAACCCGACGCCGGCGCAGGACAGTTCGGGCCGGGTCTCCACCGCGGCTGCCAGCCGTCGCGCCTGGGCGCGCAGGGCCGCTTCGTCGGCTCCGGAGACCAGCCAGGGCACCGCACCGCCATACGGCACGTCACTGTCGTGCGGAACTTCACCGTCGTACGGCACGTCACTGCCGTGCGGCACATCACCGTCGTACGGCAGCTCCTTCTCGGAGACCGGTCCGCCTGGTGACGGCGGGGGCTCCTCCAGGATCACGTGCGCGTTGGTCCCGCCGATCCCGAAGGCCGATACCCCGGCGCGGCGCGGCCGGTCCGCCGACGGCCACGGCCACGGCCGGGTCGACGTGAGCAGTTCCACCCGGCCGGAAGACCAGTCCGCATGCGGGGTCGGCGTCTCCACATGCAAGGTGCGGGGCAGCTCACCGTGCCGCATGGCCTGCACCATCTTGATCACGCCGGCGACCCCCGCTGCCGCCTGGGTGTGCCCGAGGTTGGACTTGACCGATCCCAGCCACAGCGGCGGCTGCTCTTCGGTCCGTCCCTGGCCGTACGTGGCCAGCAGCGCCTGTGCTTCGAGGGGGTCACCCAGCGTGGTCCCCGTGCCATGGGCCTCGACCGCGTCCACGTCGCCCGTGCGGAGTCCGGCATCGGCCAGCGCCTGCCTGATCAGCCGCTGCTGTGCCTGCCCGTTGGGCGCCGTCAGTCCGTTGGACGCGCCGTCGGAGTTGACCGCGGAACCGCGGAGCACGGCCAGCACCGGGTGACCGTTGCGCCGGGCGTCGGACAGCCGCTCCAGCAGCACCAGTCCCGCGCCTTCGCCCCAGGCGGTACCGTCCGCCGACGACGAGAACGACTTGCAGCGGCCGTCGGGGGAGAGGCCGCGCTGCCTGCTGAACGCCAGGAACGGCCTCGGCGTCGACATCACGGTGACGCCGCCGGCCAGGGCCAGTGAACACTCACCCGAGCGCAGCGCCCTCGCCGCCCAGTGCAGCGCCACCAGCGAGGAGGAGCACGCGGTGTCGACCGTGATCGCGGGACCACGCAAGCCGTACGCGTACGAGATCCGGCCGGAGGCCACGCTGCCGGCCGAGCCCAGGCCCAGATGCGCCTCCAGTTCGTGGGAGCGGGTGAACCGGGCGGAGTAGTCGCCGTACATCACCCCGACGAACACCCCCGTGTCGCTCTCCTTCAGCGACGCCGGGTCGATTCCGGCCCGCTCCCAGACCTCCCAAGAGGTCTCGAGGAGCAGCCGCTGCTGCGGGTCCATGGCCAGCGCCTCACGGGGCGAGATCCCGAACAGCCCCGCGTCGAACTCCGCGGCCCGGTGCAGGAATCCGCCGCTGCGGGTGTACGTGGTGCCGATCCGGTCGGGATCCGGGTCGTACAGCGCTGCCGGATCCCAGCCCCGATCGGCGGGGAACTCCGAGATCGCGTCCTTGCCTTCCGACACCAACTGCCATAGTTCTTCGGGGGAGTTGACGTCGCCGGGATAGCGGCAGCCCATCGCGACGATCACCACGGGGTCGTCACTGTCCGGTCCGGGATCCTGGAGAGGCGGGGCGTGGCGGCTGGTCTCGGGGGAGAAGAGGGCGTCCCGCAGGAAGCGGGCCACGTCGGCCGGTGTGGGGTGGTCGAAGACCAGCGTCGTCGGCAGGCGCAGTCCGGCCCGTGCGCTCAGGCGGTCGATCAGCGTGAGGGCGCCGATGGACGTCAGCCCGAGATCGGTGAAGGGGCTGTCCGCGTCGTGCCGGTCGTACGGTTCTTGTCCGCAGACCGCGGCCGTCTCGGTGAGTACCGTCTCGCGCAGGGCACGTTCCTGTGCCTCGCGTGAGAGAGGCAGGAGCCGGTCGCGCAGGGATCCGTCGGCCGGGGCAGCCGTCAGGGAAGCGGGGGTGAAGCGGACGTCGGGTGCGGGCCGGGCCAGGCCCGGGACGACCGCGTGACGGGCGATCTTGCCGGACGCGGTGCGCGGGACGGCGGCGATCTCGTGGATCTCGGCGGGAACCTTGTAGTCGGACAGCCGGGCGCGGCAGTCGGCCAGTACCCGCTGATGGTCGATCCCGTCCGGGCCGGGGACGAGGAAGGCGACCGGCACCTCACCGAGGACGTCATGCGGCATGCCCACCACCACGGCGTCGGTCACGCCGGGACAGCGCAGCAGGACCTCTTCGACCTCCGTGGGGTGGATGTTCTCGCCACCGCGGATGATCAGTTCGCTGACCCGGCCGGTGAGGACGAGATGCCCGTGCTCGACGCGGCGGCCGAGGTCCCCGGTGCGGTACCAGCCGTCCTTCAGCGCGGCGGCCGTCGCCTCCGGCTGGTTGTGATACCCGGACATGAGGCCCGGCCCGCGCACCCAGATCTCACCCTCGGCGCCGTCCCTGACATCGTTGCCCGTGCCAGGGTCGACGACCCGCACATCCACGCCCGGGACCGGTGCTCCACAGGAACCCTCGACGCGGGGACCCTCCGGTCGGTTCACGGCGATCATGCCGCAGGTCTCGGTGCTGCCGTACGCGTCGAGCAGCGGCGCCCCCAGCGCCTTCTCGACCGCCCGGCGCAACGACGGGGAACTCGGTGCGCCCGCCACGACGCACGTCCGCAACCCTGTTGGGGATGCCGGGGCCTGTCCGGCCGACGCCACCAGCTGGTGGTATGTCGCGGGCACCCCGGCCAGGACGGTGAAGGGACCGCCGAGCTCCTCCGGCGGTGCGTCGAGTGCTCGCAACAGGCCGCCGGGCGGCAGGAGTTCGTCGGCGATCCTGGCGCTCGCACCGACGGCGGTGACACCCAGGATCGCGAGGGAGTGGCCGAAGCTGTGGAACAGCGGCAGTGGCCAGAGCAGCCGGTCCTCGGGCGAGAGCCCGAAGATCGGCGCGTAGCAGGCCGCCACCGACCACAGGGCGCTGCGCTGCGTGGACACCACCCCCTTGGGGCGGTGGGTGGTGCCGGAGGTGTAGAGCATCCAGGCCGGCTCGTCGAGCCCGAGATCGTCCCGCGGCGCCTGGCCGGGCTCGTCGTCCTCGGCCGCGCTCTGGAAGAGGACCGTGCCGTCGGGGGCGTCCGCGGGGACCGGTCCCGTACCGGTGAGCAGGACGCGCAGTCGGCGGTACGCGGGACCCAGGCGGTGCAACTGCGCGAGGTGAGCGGAGTCGGTGACGACGACGGAAGCGCCGCTGTCCTGGAGGAAATGGGCGAGCTCGGAGTCGGAGCACCGGGGATTGAGCGGGACGCCGATCGCTCCCGCCCGGACAGCGGCGAGGCAACTCTCCACCATCTCCACGCGGTTGCCCAGGCAGAAGGCGACCCGGTCGCCGCGGCCGACGCCCGTCCGGGCGAGGTGCGCGGCCAGCCTGCCGGTGCGCCGTTCCAGCTCGGCGTAGGTGACGCTGCGTAAGGAGTCGGCGAAGGCGACACGTTCCCCCGATTCCTCGGCGTGCGTCTTCAACAACTCCGGCAGCGGCCGGATCAGCTCGTCGTGCCTCATGTTCCTGACTCTCCCGATGCCGCCAATATCCTTGCCTGACAATCATGTTGAGCCTATGCGGCGGACGGCGCGGAGATCGAGAAGGCATCGGGCGCGGCCGTGGCGGATAATCGCGGCATGCGGATCTCGGCGAAGGCGGACTATGCGGTACGGGCGGCGTTGGAGCTGGCGGCGGCAGGTGAGGACACGTCGGTCAAGGCCGAGGCGATCGCCCAGGCGCAGGGCATCCCGCACAAATTCCTGGAGGGCATTCTGGGCGACCTGCGCCGAGGCGGACTCGTGGTCAGCCAGCGAGGCGGCAAAGGCGGCTACCGGCTCGCCCGCCCCGCCGACTCGATCGCCATCGCGGACGTGATCCGGGTCGCGGACGGACCGCTGGTGTCCGTACGGGGCGTGCGCCCGCCCGAGCTCTCCTACTGCGGTCCCGCGGAATCGCTGCTGCCGCTGTGGATCGCGGTACGCGCCAACGTCCGGAAGATCCTCGGCGAGGTCACCCTGGCCGATGTAGCCGCGGCGAAGCTGCCCGACGAGGTCGTGGGTCTTGCCGAGGACCCTGGGGCTTGGACGAATCCCTAGACCGTGTGAGACGTGCAGGTCGCACGGCGCAGGGCCCGAGCAGGAACCCTGGACTTCGTCCAGCGTGGACTGACCAGCCGGGAGACACGGAGCGGTGCACTGTGGCTCGACCTGGTGTCGCTGCCGGAGCTGTCCTCGTACGGCTTCGCCCTGCGCTACCAGGGGCACTGGGGCGTACGGCTGCGCCTGGAGCGAGAGCTACAGATCGAGGTGCCGTCGTCCGACGCCTCACCGATCGACGTACGGCTGCAGGACTGCACGGTGTGCCTGCAGCCCGGGGAAACGGGGCGACTGGTGCTCTCGGAGTGATGGTTGGGTTCGGGTGCCCGACACCATGGCCAGTTGGGTTCCCCACTGACGGCCAAATCGATTACGCAGAGCGAGGATCAACGCGTCCGCTGACCTACGGGCCCTGACTCCTCCGCGGGCAACCCCGGATCCCGTGGAAACACGGGGATTGCGAGATTCAGTGTGCCCAACAGAAGCCAAACGGAACGAAGTGTTCCGACCATTTCCGGCTACGACACCCACCTTCGGATGCAGCGTCCGCTTTAAGGCTCGACTAGGTCCGACGGTATCGGCTGAACAGGAACCCGGCCTCCTCCAAGAGGGACACGAGTTCGAAGCGCTTCGGAACGGCGACCGAGGGCCCACCGGCAATGCGCTGCGCGTCCCCCGCGGTGAGCATCGGGGATATGGTCAGACACAGCTCGTCCAGCACTCCGGCCGCCATGAGCTGACCGAGTAGCCGGGGGCCGCCCTCCGTGAGCAGCCGGGTGTGGCCGAGGCCCGCGAGAGCGCGTACGGCCCGGGCAGGGTCCACGCCCATGCCGTCCCCTGCGATCACCACCTGGACGCCCGCTTTCTCGACCGTGGCGACCCGGTCGGGAGCCGCGGCGGCACCGGTCAGCAGCAGCGTGGGCACCAGCGGCGAGGTGAAGAGCGGCAACGAGAAGTCCAGGTCCAGGCTGGCGCTCACCACAGCAATGGCGGGCGCAGGACCGTGTCCGGCCGCCTCGCGGAGCGTCGCGAAGCCCTCACGCGCGCGTGCCGGACGGTAACCCTCCTGGCGTACCGTTTCCGCGCCCACGAGCACCACGTCTGCGAGCCCCCGCAACGTACCGAAGATCCGCCTGTCGGTGGCACTGGAAATGGGCAGCGAAAGCCCCTCGTGCTGGGCGGCCCCGTCGAGCGTCGACACCATGTTGGCGCGCAGCCAGGGCTCACGGCCGCCGGGGCCGGCCTCGGGGTACGCGTACGCCGAGGCAAGCTCGTCGAGGCTCCACTCGCGGTCACCGGAGCCGGAGCCAACGCCCGCACCACCAGCAGCCCCGTCCCCCATCCCGGGGCTGTCTCTTATACAAATCT
>NZ_JAAKZX010000059.1 GCF_011045025.1 Streptomyces ureilyticus | reverse complement strand
TGCCCTCCGCGGAGGCGTACTTCGAGTGCGTCCTGGACGCGGAGCACCCGGCCGGCGACCACACCCTGCTCATCGCCCGGGTCGTGGCGCTCGTCGCCTCGCCGCCGCTCGTGCCGCCCGAGTTGCCGCCTGTGGCGCCGCTGTCGTCGGTGGCGCTCGGCGAGGGGGCTTGCAGGGGGTCTAGATGCGGGGGTCCGCCTCGTCGGATCCAGAACCCAAGCCGGGGACCTGGAGGGTGTTGGGTTGCGTGGCCGTGTCGGGTTCCCACGGGATGGCCAGGGCGGCCAGTTCGGTGCCGGGGCGGACGGTGAGGCCGTGCATGCCGTAGATGATCCGTCCGCCGGCCGGGGCGAGGACGGTGTGCTCCGTGCCGTCGGCCGGGTCGACGATGCGGCCGAGGAGGTCGCCCTCGGCGACTTCGCCGATGACCTCGGCGTCGAAGGAGAACTCCGGGTACCACAGGCCGGTGGCCTCGGCGGTAACGCCGGCGGACCAGACCCAAGTGCGGATCGGGGCCGGGGCGGAGCCGTCCTGGTCGAGTACGCCCACGTGGCGCAGTGCCGCGAGGAGGCCGTCGACGCGGCGCAGGGCGGTGGGCTCATCCCGCTGGCCGAGTGAGCCCACCTCGACCAGGACCGCCGAGATGCCCCGGCGGGCGGCCGCCGCGTGGCTGTTGCCGCCCTCGGCCGTCAGCCCGATCATGACGTCCTCGATACCGAAGGACCCGGCCAGTTCGGCCGTCGCCTTGTCGAGGTCCGGGTCACCGGTGAGGCGGTAGCCGACGAAGTCCCGCAGGACCTGGTCGATGCCGCCGCAGTGCAGGTCCATGTAGACATCGGCGCCGTCCACCAGATTCGCGAAGAGCCAGGCGGCCAGCCGCTCGGTGGGGCCGCCGTCCGGGTCGCCGGGAAAGACACGGTTGATGTTCACGCCGTCGACCGGGGAGACGTTGAGCCGGCCCTGGTACACGGCGTTGGGGTTGGCGACCGGACAGATGATCACCTGCCCGCGCACCTCACCGGGCTCCAACAGGCCGACCAGGCGCACGACGGCGTCGATGGGTGTGAACTCACCGCCGTGCACACCCGCGGTGATGACGACCCGGGGGCCGGGGCGGGTGCCGTTGACCAACGTCAGCGGGATGTCCGCGGTGAGTGTGCCCAGGTCGGCGCGGACGGTGCCGCGCACCTTCGTGCCGGGCTCGGCCTCGAAGGAGCCGATGGAGAGGGTGGTGTCGCTCATGGTCATGCCTCCGTACGGCCGACGGTGGAGAGGAAGTCGATGGGCTGGGGCGAGGAGCCGTCCAGCGCGAGGTCCGCGGCGATGTCGCCGAAGGCGGGCGAGAGCTTGAAGCCGTGACCGGAGAATCCGGCGAGCAGGATCACGTTCTCGGCGCCGGGCAGCGGGCCGACCAGGGGGCGGCTGCTCTCGGTGTAGCCCTCCATGTAGACGGACAGCCGGGTCGGGTCCGGGTGCAGGTCCGGTATGTAACGCCCGATCAACTGGGAGAAGATTTCCAGCTCTTCGGGCTGTACGGACCGGTCCAGCTGGTTGGGGTCACCTGCGGGCCGGTGCAGGGCGCGGGAGAGGCCGAGCTTGACCGAGATGCCGTCCGGGGAGGGCAGGCCGTAGCAGTGGGTGGGTGCCGTACGGATGAACGCCGGGCGCTCCTCGCCGAACCAGGCCTCGGGGGTGGTGGGCACGTACCAGGCGCTGACCAGGCGGCGGACGTCCACCTCCCACGGCAGGTCGGGCAACAGATCGTTCACCCAGGGGCCGGGGGTGACGACGGCGGTGTCGAAGCGCTCGCTGCCGGCGTCGGTGCGGATCTCGACGCCGCCCGCGACGGGGACGATCTCGCGGACCGCGCTGTAGCGGTGGATCACCGCGCCCAGCTGCTCGGCGCGGCGGGCGGCGGTCTGGATGGTCAGCTCCGGGCGGATGAAACCGGCGCGGCGGTCGAGCACGGCCGCGTCGCCGTCCTCGATGCGGTACTGGGAGAAACGTTTGGCCAGCAGCTCGGCATCGAGCACCTCGTGGTCGAGGTCATGCTCCGCGATGGACTGCAGAACAGTGGCCATCTGCTGCTGCTCGGTCGGCCCCATCAGCAGACACCCGGTCAGCCGGCGCAGCTCACGGCCGGTCTCCTGCTGCAGCTGCTCCCACAGGCCGTCGGCGTGCTTGAGCAGCGGGACGTACCGGGAGTCCTCGAAGTGCGCGCTGCGGAAGATGCGGGACTCCCCGCCGGCGGCACTGCGGTCGTGGCCGGGGGCGAACCGGTCGTAGCCGACGACCTCGGCGCCGCGGGCCGCCAGCCGCCAGGCGGCCTGGCTGCCCATCGTTCCGACGCCGACGACGGCGACACGCTTCCTGGCAGCTGACACAGGACTTTCCTTTCGTATCGCCGGGGCGCATGCTGTGCCCGGCGTGAGGCTGTTCGATTCGAGAGGGGTTCGGACGGGCGCTGGGTGTGTCTTGTGGAGCCCAACTGCTCGCATCCGCCCGGTCTCTGAGTTCCGGCTCACTTGCTTCGATCGCCGGAGTGACCGTGCCACATTGTGGAATGCCGTGCTAGAATCTGGCACGAGAATGACAGCGACACCGAGGGGAGTCAAGAGGGTGTCCGACGGAAATTCCGAGGATTAACAGGGGGAAACCGGATGGAAATGAAGAGCGTCACCAGGTCGCTGCGCATCCTGGAGGCGGTCGCCCAGCACCAGCCCGTGACCGTCGGGGAGTTGACGAAGCTCTTCGGCCTCCCGAAGTCGACCGTGCAGCGCACCCTGGTCACACTGGCCGAGGCGGGGTGGCTGCGGGCCAACCGCAAGGACACCACCCGCTGGGAGATCGGCGCCCGCGTCCTGGCCGTACGACCCGCCGCCCTGCAGGGCTCCAGCCTGTTCGCCGCCGCCCGCGAGCCGATGATGCGCCTCCGGGACGCGGTGAACGAGACCATTCACCTGTCGGTGCCCGACGCCCTGCAGTGCGTGGTCGTGGTGGACCGCGTCGACTGCGACCACCCCGTACGGACCTTCCACGCAATCGGCGACACTTCTCCGCTGCACGCCACCGCCGTCGGGCGCGCCATCCTCGCCCACCTGCCGAAACAGGACGTCGAAGAGCTCATCACACAGGGACTGGAGCGCTTCAGCGACTCGACTCCCACCGACCCCGACGAACTGCGCGCCGAACTGGACCAGATCCGCGCCGACGGCTACTCGGTCAACCGCAACCAGTTCCGGCCGGGCGTCTGCGCCATCGCCGCGCCCGTCCTCGACGAGGAGGGCACACCGCTGGCCGCCGTGGCCATCTCGATGCCCGACTCACGCTTCGACGCGGACCGGCTGCCCGAGTGGGGCCGCATCGTCGCCAATACGGCCGCGGAGATCACGGGCCGCCGACTGGGCGGCTGAACACGAGGCGGACGCATCGCAGGCAAGGATCGGCCCCCACGCGCGTGCGTGGGGGCCGACCCTTTGTGCGCTCACGGCTTTCGCCGCCCTGCGCCGGCCGGGGGAGAGGGGCCGGGCGCAGGGCGGTTGCACCACGCGGCGCGGTAGGCGAGTCAGGGCGCTACCACTGTCCATCGCCGCGCGGTACGACATCGGATTCCGCATCTCCTCGACGACGGCCTGATCGCTGGTCCACCCCCGAGGTCGTGCCATATTGTGGAACGCCATGCTAAAATCCGGCACGAGCATGCCCGCGGCTCCCGGAAGGAGTCAAGAGGTGAGAACGAGAAATCCACACGGCTTACTGGGGCACGGATGGAAATGAAGAGCGTCACCAGATCGCTGCGCATCCTGGAGGCCGTCGCCAAGCATCAGCCGGTGACCGTCGGGGAGCTGACGAAGCTCTTCGGCCTGCCCAAGTCGACCGTGCAGCGGACGTTGGTAAGTCTCAACGAGGCGGGGTGGCTGCGGGCGAACCGCAAGGACACCACCCGCTGGGAGATCGGCGCCCGCGTCCTGGCCGTACGACCCGCCGCCCTGCAAGGATCCAGCCTGTTCGCCGCCGCCCGCGAGCCGATGATCCGGCTCCGTGACGTGCTGAACGAGACCATCCATCTGTCGGTGCCCGACGCCCTGCACAGCATGGTCGTCGTCGACCGGGTCGACTGCGACCATCCCGTACGGACCTTCCACGCCATCGGCGACTCCTCACCTCTGCACGCCACCGCCACCGGGCACGCGGTCCTCGCCCACCTGCCGAGGTCCGAGGTCGACGAGGTCTCGGCGGGCGAACTGGAGGGCTACGGCGAGGAGACCATCACCGACCCGTCGGAACTGCGCGCCGAGCTGCGCCGGGTCAGGGAGCGCGGATACGCCGTCAACCACAACCAGTTCCGGCCGGGCGTCTGCGCCATCGCGGCGCCCGTCCTGGGCAACGACGGCATGCCCCTGGCCTCCGTGGCCGTCTCCATGCCCGACTCCCGGTTCGAGCCTGACCGGCTGACCGAGCTGGGGCGTCTGGTGACCGGCACCGCCTCGGAGATCACCGCACGCCACCTGGGCTGACGGCGGTCCGGGGCCGACACCCGGAGGCGGCCGTCCGACCCAGGTGAGGGGGCGCGGCACACCGTGCGCAGAGCGACCGTCGCGAGTCGATCGTGAAGGCAGGCTGTCGGTCCGGTTAAGAAATCCTCGATGGACCGGACGCCCGCCACCAGGCAGATTGCTGATGCCCGGTACGGCCAGGACTTCGGCGCCCGCAGCGCCGTCCCGCGTACCGGAGTCTTCCCATCCCCTCGCGCACAGGAGCCGCGGCATGAAGGCACTGGTGAAGGACAAGGCGGAGCCCGGTCTGTGGCTGAGAGACGTGCCGGAGCCGTCCATCGGCCCCGGCGACGTCCTGATCAAGGTTCTCCGCACCGGCATCTGCGGCACGGACCTGCACATCCGCGCCTACGACGGCTGGGCGCAGCAAGCCGTGCGCACCCCGCTCGTGCTCGGCCACGAGTTCGTCGGCGAGGTCGCCGAAGTCGGCAGGGACGTCGCCGACATCAAGGCCGGCGACCTGGTCAGCGGCGAGGGCCACCTGGTGTGCGGCAAGTGCCGTAACTGCCTGGCCGGCCGGCGGCATCTGTGCCGGAACACGGTGGGGCTCGGCGTCGGCCGCGACGGCGCGTTCGCCGAGTACGTGACCCTGCCGGCCGGGAACGTGTGGGTGCACCGGACGCCCGTGGACCTCGACACGGCGGCCATCTTCGACCCGTTCGGCAACGCCGTCCACACGGCGCTGTCCTTCCCCCTGGTGGGCGAGGACGTGCTCATCACGGGAGCGGGGCCCATCGGCATCATGGCCGCGACGGTGGCCGCGCACGCCGGGGCCCGCAACGTGGTCATCACCGACGTCAGCGAGTACCGCCTGGAGCTGGCCCGCAAGGTCGGCGTCGATCTGGCGGTCAACGTCGCGGAGACGACGATCGAGGCGGCTCAGCGGCAGCTGGGCCTGCGGGAGGGTTTCGACGTCGGCCTGGAGATGTCCGGCCGCCCCGAAGCCCTGCGCGACATGATCGCCAACATGACGCACGGCGGGCGGATCGCCGTCCTGGGGCTGCCCTCCGAGGAGTTCGCGGTCGACTTCGCCAGGATCGTCACCTCCATGATCACCATCAAGGGCATTTACGGCCGGGAGATGTTCGAGACCTGGTACGCCATGTCGGTACTGCTGGAACGCGGCCTCGACCTCAGCCCGGTGATCACCGGCCGTTACGCCTACCAGGACTTCGACGCGGCCTTCGAGGACGCCGCGAGCGGGCGGTGCGGCAAGGTCGTCCTCGACTGGACCGCCTGAGCCGTACGCGTCCTCCGCGTCCATCACGCCTTCGCGCCTTCTTCTCCCGTACGCCCGCTGCCCCGAGGAGCTCACCCGCCATGTTCGACTCCGTGCGCGACGACCTGCGCGCCACCCTGGACGAGATCACCGCCGCCGGCCTGCACAAGCCCGAGCGCGTCATCGGCACCCCGCAGAGCGCGGCCGTCGCCGTCACCGCGGGCGGCCGCCCCGGAGAGGTGCTGAACTTCTGCGCCAACAACTACCTCGGCCTGGCCGACCACCCCGAGGTGGTCGCCGCGGCCAAGGAGGCACTGGACCGCTGGGGATACGGCATGGCGTCCGTGCGGTTCATCTGCGGGACCCAGGAGGTCCACAAGCAGCTGGAGGACCGGCTCTCCCGCTTCCTCGGCGCGGAGGACACGATCCTGTACTCCTCCTGCTTCGACGCCAACGGCGGCGTCTTCGAGATCCTGCTGGACGAGCGGGACGCGGTCATCTCCGACGCCCTCAACCACGCCAGCATCATCGACGGCATCCGCCTGTCCAAGGCCCGCCGCCACCGCTACGCCAACCGCGACCTGGCCGACCTGGAGCAGCGGTTGAAGGAGTCCTCCGACGCGCGGCGCCGGCTGATCGTCACCGACGGTGTCTTCTCGATGGACGGCCACGTGGCGCCCCTGCGGGAGATCTGCGACCTCGCCGAGGCGTACGACGCGATGGTGATGGTCGACGACTCGCACGCCGTCGGCTTCGTCGGGCCCGGCGGACGCGGCACGCACGAGCTGCACGGTGTCATGGACCGGGTCGACATCGTGACCGGCACACTCGGCAAGGCCCTCGGCGGCGCCTCCGGCGGTTACGTCGCCGCCCGCGCCGAGATCGTCGCGCTGCTGCGCCAGCGCTCCCGGCCGTACCTGTTCTCCAACTCCCTCGCACCGGTGATCGCCGCCGCGTCCCTGAAGGTCCTGGACCTCCTGGAGGACACCGACACGGGGCTCGGGGCCGCACTACGGCAGCAACTGACCGCGAACACCGCGCTGTTCCGCACGCGGATGGCGGAGGAAGGGTTCGACATCCTCCCCGGCGACCACCCCATCGTGCCCGTCATGATCGGCGACGCGGCCATCGCCGGACGGATGGCCGAACTGCTGCTGGAGCAGGGCGTGTACGCCGTCGGCTTCTCCTACCCGGTGGTCCCCCACGGACAGGCACGTATCAGGGTGCAGCTTTCGGCCGCCCACTCCCCCACCGACGTGGAGCGGGCCGTGGCAGCATTCAAGGCGGCCCGCGCAACCCTGGGAGACTGAGCGACATGATCGAGATGCGGCGGCTGCGGATCCTGCGCGCCGTGGCGGACCACGGAACCGTGACCGCCGCGGCCGCCGCGCTCTACCTCACCCCGTCCGCGGTCTCCCAGCAGCTCGCGGCTCTGGAGAGCGAGACCGGCCAGCGGCTGCTGGAGCGCAACGGGCGCGGCATCCGCCTCACGGCCACCGGAGAGATCCTGCTCGATCACGCCAACACGATCCTCGCCCAGCTGGAGCGGGCCGAGGCCGAACTCGCCGCGTACACCTCGGGCGCCGCGGGCGAGGTGACCGTCGCCTCCTTCGCCACGGGCATCGCGCTCGTCCTCGCACCGGCCATAGCGGAGCTCGCGGACACCGCACCCGGGATCCGGATCCGGGTGCGTGACGCGGAGGGCGACGAGAGCCTGCCGATGGTGCTGGACGGGGAGGCGGACGTCGCGGTCGCCGTGGAGTACCGGGGCGCGCCGCGGGAGGACGACCAGCGTCTCGCGCGGGTGCCGCTGTACTCCGAGGCGTTCGACGCCGTCCTGCCGGTCGGCCACCGGCTCGCGGGGGCGGGCAAGGTGCGGGTGGCCGACCTGGCCGACGAACCGTGGATCGGCCCGTACCCCGGCAATCCCTGCCACGACGTGGTGATGCTGGCCTGCGAGTACGCCGGATTCCAGCCCCGGCTGCAGCACTCGTCCGACGACTTCCGTGCCGTCGTCGCCCTCGCCGGCGCCGGGGCGGGCGTAGCCCTGGTACCGCGCTCCGCCCTGCGGGGCACGGAGCCGACGGGCGTGGTGATCCGCCCGCTCGACGACGTGGCGGTGACCCGCCGGGTCTTCGCGACCGTACGGCGCGGCGCCGAGGGCCACCCCCTGATCCGGCCGGTACTGGACGCACTGCGCGCGGCGGCAGAGACGGCTGTGCCACCCGGCGGCCCCAGCCCCGCCGACCCCGACGATTCCCTGTCAAGTTCAGTGTGTTGAGGACCAAGCGCCGAACCTGCCGTTCTGGCACTCCTTCAGGAACACACCCAACCCGACCGACGGCTAAGCGAGTCGGCGATGCGAGGCGGCGGGCGCACCGCGTCCGTTCCCGCGCGGTGTTGCTGAAGGCGGGGTGGGCGAATCGCCCTCCGACAGAGCAGATCGGCATGCGTCGTGGCCGTTGCGACATGGAGCAGGTGACAGGCGGAGAAGCGAGGCTCTGAGCAGCCGCACCGTGAAGGCGGCGGACTGTTAAGGAGCGATCTCATGGGCCGATACGATCTCGCCCTCATCGGATTCGGCGGCGTCAATCGCGCGCTTGCCGAACTCATATCCCAGAGCGGGGAGCGCCTGGCCAGGGAGCTGGGCTTTGCCCTGCGGGTGGTGGCGATCACCGATCTGCGGGCCGGTTCCCTGGTGGACACCGACGGTATCGATCTGGCGCCGCTGCTGGCCGCCGAGCCCGGGGAGCTGAGCTTCGCGGGTCTGCCGGGCGGCAGCGCGGATCCGCGCAACGCGTGGGTGATCCGTGAGGTGCCGGCCGACATCGTCGTGGAGGCGACGTTCACCAATCCCGCCGACGGTGAGCCCGCCCTCTCCCATGTGCGCTGGGCCCTGGACTCGGGCAAGCACGTGTGCACCACCAACAAGGGACCGGTCGCACTCGCCGGCCGGGCGCTGAAGCAGCTGGCCGCCGAGCGTGGTGTCAGCTTCGAGTTCGAGGGCTCGGTACTCAGCGGCACCCCCATCCTGCGCACCGCCGAGCGCATGTTCGGCGGCCTGGAGATCACCGGCGTCCAGGGCATCATGAACGGCACCTCGAACTACATCCTGGGCCGCCTCGAAGAAGGCGTCGATCTGCCGGCGGCCATCACGGAAGCCCAGGAACTGGGATACGCCGAAGCCGATCCGACCGCGGACATCGAGGGTCACGACGTCCAGCTCAAGGTCATGATCCTGGCTAACGAGGTCCTCGGCGCCGACCTGCGCCGCGAGGACGTCTTCTGCGAGGGCATCTCCGCGATCACTCCCCACGAGGTGCGGGACGCCGCGTCCAAGGGGCTGCGCTGGAAGTTGGTCGGCTCCGCCACCCGCCACGAGGACGGCAGCGTCGACGCCCGCGTCGCTCCGCTCGCCCTGCCGGCACACCACCCGCTGGCGGGGATCTCCGGCCCGGTCAACGCGGTCGCCTTCCACACCGACCTCCTCGGCACCGTCACGGTGTCCGGGCCGGGCGCCGGCCGCATCGAGACCGCCTACGCCCTGCTGTCGGACATCATCGCCATCCACCAGCGCCACGCCGACGACGACACCGCGCCCACGCGCCCCGTTCTCCTGGAGACTCACCGTGTCTGACACCGTCGTGCCCCCCGGCATCGAACTCGGCACCGACACGGCGCCCGTGCACAACCCCTACACCGGCGAGATCATCGCCTCGGTGCCCACCGTCGACGCGAGCGCCGTCGGCAGCATCCTGCAGCAGGCCAGGTGCGGGCGCCGTACCGCGGCCGCGCTGTCGCGCGCCTCCAGGGCCGCGGTCCTGGAACGCGCCGCCCACCTGATCGAGCGGCGCGCCGAGTCCTTCGCCCAGCTGATCGTCAGCGAGGCCGGCAAGACCATCACCCAGGCTCGCAAAGAAGTCGCCCGCGCGGTCAACACCCTGTCCCTGTCCGCGGCCGAAGCGCGGCGCAACGCCGGCGAGGTCATCCCCTTCGACTCCTACGAGGGCTCGGAGAAACGGCAGGGCTGGTTCACCCGCGAACCGCTGGGCATCATCGCCGCCATCACTCCGTTCAACGACCCCCTCAACCTGGTCGCCCACAAGCTCGGCCCGGCCATCGCCGGCGGCAACGCGGTCATCCTCAAACCGTCCGCGCTGACGCCGCTGTCCGCGCTGCGCCTGGTCGACACCCTCATCGAGGCCGGCCTGCCCGAGGAGATCGTCACCGTCGTCAACGGCAATGCAGACATCGGCGCCGCGATCGTGGCCGCCCCCGACGTGCGCATGGTCTCCTTCACCGGCGGATTCGCCACCGGCGAGGCCATCTCCCACACGGCCGGCCTGAAAAAGCTCGCCATGGACCTGGGCGGCAACGCCCCGGTCATCGTCATGGACGACGCCGACCTGGACGAGGCCGTATCCTCCTGTGTCTCCGGCGCGTTCTGGGCCGCGGGCCAGAACTGCATCGGCACCCAGCGGATCCTCATCGCCCGCGAGGTCTACGAGCGCTTCCGCGACGCCTTCGTCGCCCGTACCGAGCTGCTGCGCGTGGGCGACCCCCTCGACGAGCGCACCGACGTCGGCCCCATGATCACTCAGGAGGCCGCGGCCGCCACCCGGGCCAGGGTCGACACTGCGGTGGCCGAGGGCGCGGTGCTGCTGTGCGGCAACCACACCACCGGCGCCCTGTACGCGCCGACCGTCCTGGAAGACGTCCCGGCGACCTGCTCGATCTGGCAGGAGGAGGTGTTCGCCCCGGTCGTCGTGCTGGAGTCGTTCACGTCCTTCGAGGACGCCATCGAACAGGCCAACGCCATCGACTACAGCCTCCATGCGGGCATCTTCACCTCGCGCCTGGACCGCGCCCTGAACGCGGCCCGATTGCTGGAAGCCGGCGGAGTGATGATCAACGACTCGTCCGACTACCGCTTCGACGCCATGCCGTTCGGCGGATTCAAGTACGGCAGCATGGGCCGCGAGGGCGTGCGCTTCGCCTTCGAGGAGATGACCCAGCCCAAGGTCGTCTGCGTCAACCACATCACTGACGTGGTCCAATGACCACCTTCCGTACCGAGCGAAAACCCCTGCGCCCGCTGGAGCCGGAAGTCGGTCGGCAGACCGAGCGTCGGCTGTCCGAGGCGGCCGCCTGAACCTCTGCCGTGGTTCAGGCGGCCGCCTGAACCACGGCAGAAGCGGCCCTGGCCACCGGGGAGGACGTGGTGGACCTCGTGGTGCAGGGCGGGCTGCTGGAGAGGGAAGAGGCAATGGCGCTGCTCACCCCGGTGCCGTTGAACCCCGCCCTCCTCTCGGGCGGTTGACGACGCTGGACAGGGTGAGCGCGGTGACCGTGTCCCGTACGCCGGGCATCTGGGCGATGTCCTCCCAGATGACTCGTACGCGTTCCAGCGAGGCCGCCTCCAGGCGCACCATGATGTCGAAGTCGCCGCTGAGGATCTCGCAGATGACGACCTCGGGGATGCGTTTGAGCGCGGCCAGGACGTCGCCGCCGCGCATGCGGTCCTGGCGGTAGACGAGTACGAGCGCCGAGACGACATTGCCGGTGTCGTCGCCGACGCGGACGATGGTGTAGCCGGCGATGTGGCCTTGGCGCTCCAGCCGTTCGATGCGCTGGCGCACCGCGTTGCGGGACAGCAGCACCTTGCTGGCCAGCTCGGAGTGTGAGATGCGGGCGTTGCGGGTCAGCTCGGCGATGATCTTCTCGTCGGTGGCGTCCACTGTCGACCGTCTCCTTCATGAAGTCGGTGGAGATGGCAGCCCTCACGGCACAGATCGCGGGTGCCATGGGCTCCTGCCCAGCATGGTGCGTGCTGGTTGCTGATCAGGCTCAGGATGTGCCCGGCCCGGGATCAGAGGCGGCAGCGCAAACGCGTGTGTCGAGCCTCTGGACGCCGGGCGTGGCTGTGCACGTTCATGTGTACGCCGACAAGGGGTCAGCCCGGTGAGGAAGAACCGAGTCTCCCCACCGGGCTGCCGTGGCTGCTTGACGCCCCAGACGCCTGCCCAGCTTCTGCAGGACTGGCAGCCACCCGGGGCGGACTTGGCCGCGCCGCTGGTGGACGTCGCGGAACGGATCATCACCCCGGTCACTGCGTTGCCCGGCCGGCACATGGGCGAGCCCTGCGCTTGAGTCCGGCTTGCTCAGGTGTTGAAGCCGGGCATCGACAGGTACTTGAGCTGCTGGTACTCGTGGAGGCCCTCGGGTCCGCCCTCGCGGCCCAGGCCGGACTGCTTGACCCCGCCGAAGGGTGCTCCGACGTCGGAGACGAGGCCGCGGTTGATGCCGACCATTCCGGCCTGCAAACGGGCGGCGACCCGGCGGGCGCGGTCGATGTGGGATGTCATCACGTACGACGCGAGACCGTGCTCGGTGTTGTTGGCCACCGCTATGGCCTCGGCCTCGGTGGAGAACCGGTGGATGGCGGCGACGGGTCCGAAGACTTCCTCGTGCATGATCGCGGCATCGGCGGGGACGTGGTCCAGCGCGGTCGGGGCGGCGTAGTGGCCCGGACCGTCAGGGATGTCCGCCTTGCCGATGACCACGGCACCACGGGCCACGGCATCCTCGACGAGGCGGCGGACCTTGTCCACCGCCCGGTGGTCGGCCAGCGGACCGAGCTCGGTGTCCTCCTGGCCTGGGGGACCCACCCGGACAGCGGCCATCTGTTCGCCCAGCGCGGCGGCGAATGCGTCGGCGATTCCCTCTTGGACCAGGAATCGGTTGGCGCCGACACAGGACTGGCCGCCCAGCCGCATCTTCGCGATCACCGCTTCGCGAACCGCGAGGTCGAGGTCGGCGTCGTCGAAGACCAGGAATGGCGCGTTGCCGCCCAGTTCCATCGAGGTGCGCAGCACCCGGGCGCCGCTCTGCTGAAGCAGCAGCCTGCCGACCGGAGTGGACCCGGTGAACGACAGCTTGCGCAGCCGGGGGTCGGCCAGCAGGGGCATGGTGATTGCTGCCGGGTCGCTGCTGGTGATCACGGTCAGGACACCGGGAGGCGCGCCGGCCTCACGCGCCAGCTCGCCCAGCACCAGGGAGGACAGCGGGGTGAGCGTGGCCGGTTTGAGCACGGCGGTGCAGCCGGCGGCGAGGGCGGCGGCGACCTTGCGGGCTGCCATGGCAAGCGGCACGTTCCACGGGGTGATGAGCAGGCAGGGCCCGACCGGTTCGGCGACGGTGACGATGTGGCTCTTGCCGTCCGGGGAGGGAGTGCTCCGGGCGTGCGGGCGGACCGCTTCCTCGGCGTACCAGCGGAAATAGGCGGCGGCGTAGTCGACCTCGCCCCGCGCTTCCCTGATCGTCTTGCCGATCTCCAGGGTGATGATCCGGGCCAGACGCTCACGGTGCTCGAGCATGGCGTCGGTGATCCGGTGCAGGACGGTCGCGCGGTCCCGCGGGCTGGCGAGGGCCCACTGGTCGGCGGCCGCGGCCGCCGCGTCCAGTGCTTTCAGCGCGTCTTGTGCGCCGCAGTCGGCGACGGTGGCTATGACTTCTTCGGTTGCGGGGTTGCGCACCTCGAAAGTGCGACCGCCGGTGGCGGGTTGCCAGTCGTGGGCGAGGAAGCCACGGGGCACGGATTCCAGGGCTGCCGATTCCCATGAGGGAGCGGTAAGCATGTCAGTCATGCGCGTGGCTCTTTCGCTGGTCGCAGGCTGGTGTGTTGAGGGAGCACGATCGGTGGGTGGTCATACGACCTCGCCTCCGGGGTTGGCGACGCCGACCGTGTTCTCGACCGAGAGCAGGGAGTCCTGGCGTCCGGAGCCGATCCAGCGGACCAGGGCCACCAGGCCGAGGGCGAGGATCGCGACGGCGATGAGGATCGCGCTGACCGCGGTGACGCTGGGGTCGATGTCGAAGGTCAGGGAGTTGTAGACCTGCACCGGCAGGGTGACGGTGTCGACGGAGGAGAGGAACTGGGAGATGTAGAACTCGTCAAAGCTGGTGATGAAGGAGAAGATCGCCGCCGCGATCATCCCGGGTGCGGCGAGGGGAAAGGTGATCCGCCGGGCGATCGTGAGCCGACCGGCGCCCATGCTGGCGGCGGCGTCCTCGAGGCGTTCGTCGATGCCGCGCAGGGTCGCGATCAGGATGAGTACCGCGATCGGTGCGGCCAGCACGGTGTGGCCGAGGGCGATGGCGATCGGGCTGCCCAGCATCGCGGCGGGCTCGAAGAGCAGGAACAGGCCCAGTGCGGTGACGATCTGGGGGATGACCAGCGGTCCGAGGACCAGGGCGAAGACCGCAGAGCGCAGCGGGAGTTCGCTGCGGACCAGCGCGGTCGCCGCGGTCACCCCGATGATCAGCGAGAACACAGTGCTGATGGCGGCGATCAGAGCGCTCAGGGAGAGCGCGGCCGGCCACTTGCTGCCGTCGGCGAACAGTGCCTTGTACCAGTTGAGCGTCCAGGTGTCGGGCGGGAACGCGGCGAAGGCGTTGTCGCTGAAGGAAGTGACGACGATGACGACGATCGGCAGCGCCAGGAACAGCAGGATCACGGTGGCGACAGCGGTGAGGACGATCCGCCCGGTGAGGGTCTTGCGCAGCTCCATCATGAGGCGTTCCTCTTCTTACGGCTGGCGCCCAGCGAGCTGACGGCCTTGACCAGCAGCAGTCCTGCCAGGGTGAGGACCAGCAGGATGACGCCCTGCGAGGCCGCGCCGTTCCACTGGTTTTCCTTGGTCACCTGCTGGTTGATCAGGGTGGCGATCATCGTCTGGTTGGGGCCGCCCATCAGGGCGGGGGTGATGTAGTAGCCCAGCGAGAGGATGAAGCTGAGCAGTCCGGCGCTGGCCAGGCCGGGGGCGACCAGCGGCAGGTAGATGCGGCGGAAGATGGTCACGCGTCCGGCGCCCATGCTGGACGCGGCCGCGAGCAGCCGCCGGTCGACGCCGCGCATCACGCCGTACAGCAGCAGCACGGTGTAGGGCAGCATCATGGAGGTGGTGCCGATGACCACGCCGAGTTCGTTGTACAGCAGCTGGAACGGCGCCCCGGGTATCCACAGGCCGGACAGGGACTCGTTCACCAGGCCCTTGTCGCCGAGCATGATGATCCAGCCGTAGGTGCGCACCAGGGCGCTGATGAAGTGCGGAACGACCACGATCAGCATGGCCACGCCCGCCCACAGGGGCTTGAGCCGCGAGATAGCGTTGGCCAGCACGAAGCCGAAGACCAGGCTGAACAGCGCCGTCTCCGCCGAGATCCGCAGCGTGGTGATCAGGACGGACAGGTTGACCCCGGTCAGCGCGTCGGCGTACCAGTGCAGGGTGAACGATCCGTCGGCGTCCTTCAGGCTGAGCAGCAGCGTGCTGAGGATCGGGTAGACGAACAGCACCAGCAGATAGACGACGACCGGCAGCGCGTAGAGGATCCCGATGCGGGTCTTGCGCGAAGCCAGCAGCTTGCGCGGACCGGCGGGGGCGGTGGCGGTGAGCGCGGCCATGGCTCACCCTCCCTGTTCGGTGGGGAAGAGGTTGACGTCGTCCGGGTCGGCGCTGATCCCGATGCGTTCGCCGGTGACGGGGCCGCGGCCGGCGGGTACTTCCAGGCGCAGCAGCGGCGCGTCACCGCCGTCGATGCGCACGCCCGCGCGGACCAGGGTGCCGACGTAGGTCGCGGTCTCCACCGTGCCGGTACAGAAGCCGTCGTCGGTGGCGCAGGCCCGCAGCCGGCCCGGCTGGACCGCGACCTTCACCTCGGTGCCGGGGGCCAGCTGGTGACGGCGCGCCTTCAGCAGGCCACCGGACTGGTCGAGGCGGACGACGGTGTGTGCGTCGGTGTGCTGCTCGATGCGGCCGGGCAGGAAGTTGGCCGCGCCGAGGAAGTCCGCCACGAACGGGGTCCTCGGGCGTTCGAAGAGTTCCCGGGGGGTGTCGAACTGCTCGATCAGGCCGTTGCGCATCACCGCGATGCGGTCCGACATGACCAGCGCTTCTTCCTGATCGTGTGTCACATAGATGACGGTCAGGCCGAGTTCCTGCTGGATGGTCTTGATCTCGACCTGCAGCTGGTCGCGCAGCTTCTTGTCCAGGGCGCCCAGCGGCTCGTCCATGAGGATGACCGGCGGCCGGTAGACCAGCGCCCGGCACAGGGCGACACGCTGCTGCTGACCGCCGGACAGCTCGCGCGGCTTGCGGCCGCCGAACCCGGACAGGCCGGCGATCTCCAGCGTCTCCCCCACCCGGCGGCGGATCTCGTCCTTCGGCACTCCGCGCAGGGTGAGCGGGAAGGCCACGTTCTCGTGCACGGTCATGTGCGGGAAGAGCAGGTACTGCTGGAAGACGAACCCCAGGTTCCGTTTCTGCGGCGCGAGCCGCGTCACGTCCCGGCCGCCGACGGTGATGGTGCCGGAGTCCGGTTCGCAGAACCCGGCGATCATCATCAGCGTCGTGGTCTTGCCCGACCCCGAGGCACCGAGGAAGGTGACGAACTCCCCTGCGGCGATCTCCATGGACGCCTCGTCGACGGCGACGACATCCCCGTACGTCTTGCGCAGGGCCACTACCGACAGCGCTTTGCCGGTCGCGGTCACCGACTTACCGCTGGCCGCCCCTACAGACGGTGCAGCCACACTGAATTCAGCCACGAGCCCACTCCAACCAGCGCTTGGTGACGGCCGATTCGTTCTTCAGCCACCACTCGATGTCGGCGTCGAAACCCTTGTCGTAGTACTTCGGCGCACCCGCGAGAGCGTTGCGCTCGTCCTCGCTGAGCTTCTCGTACGCCAGCGGAGACGACGGGTTCGACGGGAACGCCTTCGCCAGCGCGGCCTGGCTCTCAGCCCGCAGCGAGAAGTCCATCAGCAGGTACGCGTTGTCCGCGTTGGCCGCGCCCTTGGCAATCGCGTAGCCCTGGAACTGGCGGCGCATGCCGTTCAGCTGCCGCTCCACCGGCACATTCTGCTTCTGCAGATCGGCGAGCCGGCCGTCCCACACGGTGGACATCGTCACCTCCTCGCGGCTGAGGAGCACACCGGGCAGCGGGCCGCTGTCCCAGAACTTCTTGATGTCGCCCCGCAGCCGGCTCATCACCTTGAAAGCGCGGTCGACATCGAGCGGGTACAGCTTGTCCATGGGGACGCCGTCGGCCAGCAGCGCGAACTCCAGCTCCGGCAGGTCACCGTCCGGGCTGACCATCGAACGGCCGCCCTTGAACGCCTTGGTGTCCCAGAAGTCCGCCCACGACTCCGGCTTCTTCCCGCCGAAGGCGTCCGTGCGATACCCGATGCACTGACCGTAGAAGCTGTTGCCGACGGCGTGCTCGGTGATCTGGCTGTCGGGGATCTTCGCGCTCTTCACGCTCTTGACCCGGTCAAGGTCCAGCGCCTCCAGCGCGTCCTGCTTCACGTACTTGAAGTGCGACATCATCGAGTTGTTGATCAGGTCGCACTGCGGACGGCCCTGCTTGATCTGGGCCAGCAGTGGAGCGTCGTCCAAGTTCAGCACCTTGACCTGGATGCCGGTCTCCTGCGTGAACGGCGTGTAGATCGCCTTCTGCAGCGCCGCGCCGAAGGCACCGCCGCTGTCGCGGACGATCACCGTCTTGCCACCGCCCTTGCCACCGGCGGCGGACGAGGAGCGGCTGGTGCCGGTACCGCAGGCGGCGAGGGACGCGAGGGCGGCAATGCCGCCTGCTCCGCGCAGGAGCGCTCTGCGGCCGATCTGGGGATCACTCATGGCAATACTCCTCATTTAGGGACGCGTGGGACCAGCTGTGCGGGGCTTTACCTCGCAGGTGCGGGGGGTGGGATGGTGCAGGGCGGCGAAAGCGGACAGAAGCATTGCCCGCTTGCGTTGTCGGTCGCCGCTTTGGGCGCGTGTTCGCCGTGGATCGAAGCCCCCGACGACCTTGTTGTCGGGGCGAGGCCGGCTAGAAGACCGGGTGAGTGGCGGTGGGGAAGCTCGAGCCGTGCGCAGTTCGAGTGCGGCGATCGGGGCATGCGCTCGACTCGTGGTCGATCGGTCATGCTGCAATCGGCGGTCGCCCGAGGCAGAAGGCGAGACGGAGAACAGGTCGTTCAGCCCATTGCTGGTGGTGCTGCCCAGCAGGGACGTTCAGAAAGCGGTGTACCCGCCGTCGACGGTCAGGACCGATCCGGTCACGTACGACGACTCCGACGAGGCGAAGAAGAGCACCGCGTCAGCGACCTCTTCAGGGGCGGCGAGGCGTTGGAGCGGGATCTGGCTCTCGCGCTCGCGGCGGTAGCCCTCGGGGTCGGGCCTGCGCTGGAACGCCGCCTCGATGATCGGGGTGGCGGTCAGGCCCGGAGCGACGACGTTGACACGGATGTTGCGCGGAGCCCATTCGATCGCCGCGCCCTTGGCGAGCATGATGAGGCCCCCCTTGGCGGCGGAATACAAGACCTGCCCGGACATGCCGACCATGCCCAGCCGTGAACTGACGCAGACGAACGAGCCACCGGTCTCGGGCATCAGAGGCGCGAAGTGCTTCATCACCAGGAATGCGCTGAGCAGGTTGCTCTCGAGCACGTTCTTCGCGTCGTCGCGGGCCATATCGGTGAGCGGGCTGGTGGCCTGCAGGCCGTGGTTGAGGACGACGACGTCGACGGTGCCGAAGGACTCGGCGGCCTGCTTGGCCAGGCTCTCGACGAACGCCTCGTCGTTGAGGTCTCCGGGAACGTACAGGTCGTCGGGCTCAGCGCTGTCGAGCCGCTCCCTGCGGCCGGTGAGCAGCAGCCGCGCGCCCTCGCGGCGGAAGTGGGAACTCACCGCCTGTCCGATGCCACTGCTGGCGCCTGTCACCAGGGCCGTGACGTTGTTGAGTCTCATGTCAGGCACTCCTTTACGGGGAGATCGGTCGTCGGGTTGCGGGCTTGGCCCCGGGGTCTTGTCCCCGCCGCCGGTCAGTTGAGGAATCCGCGGGCGTCGACCGGCCACCGCTCCAGCGACGTGCCCGTGCTGTCGGTGACGATCAGTTCCTCGAAACCGAGGACGACGGGGCACACGTGGTTGGGGACCACGGGGACGACGGTGCCGACGCTGGGGCGGAACTCGCCGTCCGGCAGCGGGAGGAACCCGTGGTACTCGTTGACCTTGGATAGGACCGCGTTCGTGCCGGCGATGCCGCCGTAGCCGATCTCAGGGCTTCCTTCTTTGCTGAGGGCCTTGTTGCCCACATCGACGATGACCTGGTCGGGGACCCAGTCGCTGACCACGGTGCCGGCGACGAACAGCGCGATCTGGTCCTCCGTGCAGGAGCCCAGCCGGGCGTTGTTCAGATCGCCGAAGACGTACTCGCCGGGACGGATCTCGGTGATCACGCCGCTCGTGGAGAACTCGAGGGTGGGAGTGGAGCCGGCGCTGACCACCTCTGCGGTGACCCCGACACCTTCGAGGCTGCGTACCGCGGTGGTGAGCGCGGCCTCCTGGTCCTGCGCGGCACGCCGGCGAGCGTCCTGGCCGGCGCAGCCGTGACCGGGATAGGTGAAGACGCCCACCGGCACCAGACCGCGCTTGCGGGCGGCGAGCGCGAGATCGCCTGCGACCTCGGCCGGAGCCCCGGACCGACGGGCGCCACAGTCGACCTCGATCACGACCTGCAGCCGCTCGGGTTCGTCTCCCATCGCGTCGGCGAGGGCCTCGATCGCCGCGACGTTGTCGACGCCGACCCGCAGCCGGGCGGACTCGGCGAGCCGGCGGATCCGGGCTCGCTTCGTTCCCGCGGCCCAGATCGGGTAGGCGAGGAAGATGTCGTCGAACCCGGCCGCGGCGAAGACCTCGGCCTCACCGACGTTTCCCGCGGTGATCCCGACCGCGCCGGCCTCGATCTGGCGTCGCCCGATCTCCACACACTTGTGCGTCTTGACGTGCGGCCTGACCTTGAGGTTGCGCTGGTCGGCGAAGCCCTGTATGCGGTCGATGTTGCCCTGCATGACGTCGACCAGCACGATCGGCGCGGGGGTGTCGATCCGCTCGACCAGAGCGTCGAGTGCTCGTTGCAGCCGGTTCACGCTGCTCTCCTTGTGGTTCTGCCTGGAATGATCGAGGAGCGCGGGTGCTGACTCCCCTTGGATGCCGAACGCGCGCGCCCCGCAATATCGCGCGCACTCGCGCCACACCGACGTCGCGTCCGCCTACACCGCGGTGCAGACCATCTGGATCTCGACCGGACTGTTGAGCGGCAGCCCGGCGACACCGATCGCGGTGCGCGCATGCCGTCCGTTCTCGCCCAGCACCTCGATGAGCAGATCACTGGCCGCGCTGGCGACGTTCGACTGCTCACCGAAGTCCGGCGTACTGGCCACGAAGACCAGCATCTGCACGATCCGGACCCGGTCCAGGTCTCCCACCGCCTGCACAGCGGCAGCGAGCGCATTGAGCACGGCATGACGCGCGAGTGACCGCGCCGTCTCCAGCTCGACGTCCCGGCCGACAATGCCCTGCCCCAGCAGCCGACCGTCCTGGTAAGGCAGCTGACCCGAAATGTAGATGCTGGAGCCCACCGTCCGGTGGTGCACGTAGTACGGGTTGTCACGGAGCTCGGGAAGGGCCAGACCCAAGGACTGGAGCCGATCGGAAGCCGAGCCGGTGCTCGCTGAAGTCACGGACTGGCTCATCTCGCAGCCTCCGCAGACGGAGCAGGGCACAAACGCTCGCAGTTGGCCGCGAGAACCTGCTTCGCATGAATTTTGATCATCTGTACTCGGTCTCCTCTCGAGTAGCAGTGGCGATAAAGCGCCGTATGGTGCCTTAAAATCGCCAGTCGATTGTCGTTTGTCGACCATAAGAGGGCCCGTCGCGCACTGTCAATACAAGCTTCAATCTCGAGTGCGACCTCGGGGCACCTCGTGCGGCTCGCCCCACGGTTGCTCGAAGCGACGGTCGACGTCGCGCCTGCGGCCGCCGGGACGACCGCCAAGGCTCACCGGAGGCGTGAGATGCCAGACGAGTTCGGGACTGACTGACCGCCTACGGGCGCTTGCCGGTCGGGAGGAGCGCCGGTCTCTTTGCCGGCGTCGCCGGAAGGGCTGATCGCCGACGTCACGCTCTTGAGGAAGCTGGCGCCGAGCAGGGACGAGTCCGCCTCACAGGTGCTGGGATTCGGCTGCCCAAGTTGCAGCATGCGGCGGCTCGGACCGCCCGGTGGTCAGTGGGTGCCCGCCCGGCAGGCCGGGTATAGATCCCACCGGGTGGTCGCCGCCTCGTCGATCACGCAGCCCTGGAAGTCTCCGGGTCCAGGCAAGGCGCTCCACCCACGCCGCAGTCGACGTCCTGGACACCCGGCGACTGATCCGTCGTCGCCCGGCACTGCTCGGTGAGCTGCACCCGGCGCTCGTGCAGCCTTGGACACTTCACGCAGGCGGCATGGCCTCAGGCATGCCGGGGCGCGCGTTCCCCTGCATCGCCCGTCTGCGCCCCCAGCCCCATGGGGAAATGGGCAGCCAGTTCCTGACGGAACGCGTCGGTGTCGCCTTCCAGGGCGACCGCGGCCAACCTCTCGTGCTCGACGACCAATTGATGCGGGTCGTCGCTGTAAGTGCGGTGATCGACGCTGAGGTGGAGGCGCAGCTTGGTCTCCCAGCCGTTCCAGAGACTCTGCAGGACGCCGTGCCCCGAGAGCTCGTAGAAGAGCCTGTGGAACCGAAGGTGTGCGTCGATGCTGGCCGGGATGTCGTCCTTCTCCATCGCCCGGCGGAGATCCTCGACGGTTTGCAGCAACTGGGGCCGCTCAGGACCGCGTAGCGCTTCGGCCGAGAGTTCGGCTGCGTAGGGTTCGACACGTAGCCGGACCGAGTCGATCTCGGCGACCTCAAGAGCGCTCACCTCTACGACGAACGCCCCACGGTAGGGGATCTTTACGACGAGCCCTTCCTCCTCCAGCTTGGTCAGCGCCTCGCGCAGCGGGGACCGGCTGATCCCGAGATCTGCGGCGATGTGTGCCTCACGCAGCTGTCCACCGGGAGGTACGGTCCCATCGAGGATGGCGGCACGCAGTGTGCGGTAGACGCCGTCCGGCGTCGTCGTCCGTTGCTCCTGCCACTCGAACTTGTGGTCCACCCCGTTGCCCTCTCTCGGTGCTTGTCGACCACTTGGTCGTTTGTCGACTATACCTCCGCTGATTTTGCGTCCAGGCCGCACACCTGCCAGTTGTTGACACCCAACCCCTTCTGGTCGACAATCGACACCAGATGGTCGACAATCGACCAAGCGAGAGGCTGCTCCGCTGAAGCACTAGGAGGACCAGTGGTATTCGAAGTCAAGCCCAAGTTCGTGACGTTCGACATGAACGGAACGCTGATCAAGTTCAGCATCAACGACACGATGCGTGAGGTTCTGGGCGACCGGCTGCCGGCCGAGGTCGCCGACGACTACCTGCGGATCTGCAAGGCGTACCGGATCGACGAGTGCACGGGCGCGTACCAGCCGTTCCACCAGGTCGTCGCCCGCTCCATGGAACGCACCTCGCGCAAGGTCGGTCTCGAGTACCGCGAGGAGGACGCGCGGGCGGTGTACGAGACCATCCCCACCTGGGGCCCGTACCCCGGTGTCACCGAAGCACTGAACCGCCTGGCCGAGGAAGTCCCGTTGGTGATCATCACGAACAGCGACACCGCGCACGCCGAGCGCCTCGCGGAGAACCTGAAGGCCCCGTTCGAGGTCGTCATCAGCGCCGAGGAGATGGGCATCTACAAGCCGCGACTCGGCGCGTTCGACTACATGTTTGACAAGCTCGGCGTGACACCCGACGAGCTCGTGCACGTATCCGCGAGCCCGATGTACGACCATCGCTCCGCGGCGATCATGGGCATCAAGAACAAGGTGTACATGGACCGGGGCTGGGAGCACGACGAGCACTGGCTCGGCTACGAGCGGATCACCGACATCGCCGACCTCCCCGTCCTCTTCGGCCTCCCGCGTCCCTGACACCTGAGCGGAGAACGGAGGACTGGAGCCGCCCGTCCTCGCCGGCGACGCGTACGTCGTGCACCACCGGGCGACGGGCTCAGGCATCTACACCTCGGGCCAACTGCCTTTCAGGGACGTGAGTCGCCGGGTGAGGGCGTTGTCGGCCGGGACGTGCTCCGGACTGGATCCGGATCGTGCACATGCGGGTCCTCGTGGCCAGTACGCCGAACCTCGGTGAGCAGTCGAACATAGCCAACGCCGCCAGTGAACTGCTCATCGAGGTCTGGGCGAGAACGGACGACCCGCCCGCACCGCGATCGGTGTCGCCGGGCTCCTCCTCAACACCGGGACACCCCTCTCCCGCCGCCGGCGGCTACACCGCCGTCCAGTACCGGCCCACGCCGTTCCCAGACACAGAAGAAGGACGCACATGAACGCTGCGGCACCACCCCGAAACGGAGAGCTCGGCTTCTGGGTGGCCCAACTGGCCGACAAGAGGCCCTCATTCCCCCGCTTCACCGGCCACGACTCCGTCGACGTGGCCATTGTCGGCGGCGGCTACACCGGCCTCTGGGCAGCGTACTTCGCCAAGAAGCTCGAACCGTCGCTCTCCGTCGCCGTCTTCGAGGCCGAACAGGTCGGCTACGGCGCATCAGGACGCAACGGCGGCTGGCTCTCGGCCATGCCCCCGGGAAACCGTGCCACCTTCGCCCGCGCCGGGGGAGGGCTGGAAGCGAGCCGGGCACTGCAGCAGGAATTCGTCGCCGGCGTCGACGCGGTCCTGGACATCCTCCGGGCCGAAGGTATCGACGCCGATCAGCACAAGGGCGGCGCGCTCGTCGCCGCCCACACTCGGGCGGGGCTGGGCCGGCTAGTCACCAGGCGTGATGCCGACCTGAAGTACGGGCTGACCGACGACGAAGTCCACCTGCTCGACCGGGACGAGTTCCAGTCCCAGATCAACATCTCCACCGTCCACGGCGGGCTCTTCTACAAGCACTGCGCGCGGTTCCACCCCGCAAAGCTCGTCTACGGCCTCGCCGACACCCTGACCTCCATGGGGGTCGGGATCTACGAGGGCAGCCGAGTGGAGAGTGTCGAGGGCAAGACCCTCACCTTGGCCAACGGACGCGTCACCGCGGCGAAGACGTTCATCTGCACCGAAGGCTATTCGGGACAGCTGCTCGGCGGCCGGACCCTGATCCCGGTCAATTCCTCGATGATCGTGACCAAACCCCTGCCGGAGGAGGCATGGCAACAGATCGGCTGGAACGGGCCGCAGTGCCTCAACGACTCCGCGCACACGTTCATCTACGCCCAACGGACGTCGGACGGCCGTATCGCCATGGGGGGCCGCGGTGTCCCCTACCGCTTCGGGTCCGGTACAGGGGGAGACGGTGCGACCGCCCAGTCCACCATCGACCTGATCTCGCAGAAGCTCAGGTCCTTCTTCCCGGGGATCCCCTTCGAGGTGGAACACGCCTGGTCGGGAGTCCTGGGCGTCACGCGTGACTGGAACGGCGGCGTGCACTGGGACCCGGCATCAGGCATCGGGTCGTCCACCGGCTACGCGGGCCACGGCGTCACGTCGGCCTACGTCGGCGGCAGGACTCTCGTGGAGCTCGCCTTCGAGCAGGAAACCGAACGGACCACCCTTCCCTGGGTCGGCTACCGGGCACGGAAGTGGGAACCGGAACCCATCCGCTGGCTGGGCGTTCACGCCATGTACCGGCTCTTCGGCATTGCCGACCGGTGGGAAGAGCGCAGGGATTCCCGCACGACCTCACTCCTGGCCAGATTCGGCAGCAGACTCGCCGGACTTCACGAGTAAAGAGAAAAGAGACTGCTCTCATGGACGCGAAACTCGCCGTCATCGGCCTGGGCAGCATCGGGAGCATGGCCCTGTGGCAGGCCTCCCGGCTGTCGGACTCGGTGGTGGGCTTCGAGGCCGCCACCCCCGCCCACGGCCGCAGTGCCGTGGGCGGGGACACCCGCCTGTTCCGCATGGTCTACCTCGGCAAGCCCGACTACTACCCCATCATCGAACGCTCCCGCGGCCTGTGGGCCGAGCTCAAAGCGGAAACCGGGCAGGAGATCCTCACCACTACCGGGGGGCTGTCCATCGGGACGGCGAACGGCAGCTTCATCAACAGCCTCCTCGATGCCACACGCGTCACCGGAGCCGAGCACAGCGTCCTGAGCCGGGAGGAGATGGCGGAACGCTACCCCCAGCACAACCTCCGCCCCGACGACTGCGCCGTCTATGACCCCCGCGCCGGTGTTCTGCGCACCGACCGCGCCGTCAGCGCCGCCGTCGCGGCGGCCCAGGCCAACGGTGCCACCGTCCTTCAGAACACACCCGTGGACAGCATCACCGAGACCGAAGACGGTGTTGTCGTCACGTCGGGCGACAGAACCTGGACGTTCGAGAAGGTCATCGTCGCCTCGGGCGGCTGGTCCCGAAGGCTCATGCCCGACCACCTCAAGGCCGTCACGGAAACCCATCGGATCGTCCTGACCTGGTTCATCGCCCAGGACGGAACGCAGTTCTCGCCAGAGAACTTCCCCATCTTCAGCCGGTGGTACGAGGATCGCTCCATGTACGGCGCACCCGCCGTCGATGGCGTGACGGTCAAGGCATCGGTGGACGGACCGCTGGCCGGGCGCGCAAGGGCAACCCCCGACCCGGACGCCGTGCCCAGGGAACTCACCCAGGAAGAAATCGAAAAGGTCACCGAGATCGTCACCGAATTCTTCCCCGGCCTGATCCCCACCATCGCGCGCTCCGACGCCTTCCCCGACCTCTTCACCGAGGACAGGCATCCCCTCCTCGGCTGGCTGGACGAGAACAGCAGGGTCTACTGTGCCACCGGATTCTCCGGAAAAGGCTTCAAAATGGCGACCGGCTATGGTCACATCGCCGCACACGAGGCGCTCGGCAAGCAGACCATCGAAGGCCTGGACTTCGTGCGTCCGGACCGGTTCAAGACCAGGTAGCCCACCCACTTGCGCCGCCTCGGCGCAGTAGCGCCGGTATCGCCATTCGGCTGACGGTCGTTGCGGGACTCATCTCTTGATGTGCCGCAACGACCGTCTGTCATCTGCTGAACTGTCCGCCCGAGAAGGGACTCAGCGTCAGACGGTGTCTGTCACCGCTCCTGCGGCTGCTGATCCTGACCCAACTCACCTTCAGTATCCGGGCGGCACGCGCCTGCTGCTGCACAACCGCAGCTTCCCCTCCGCAGCCCGGACGACGTCAGCAGCCGCGCGTGTGGCCGCGCAGGCCGACATCGACCCACCTCCGCCACGTCCGCGGCGTCAGCCAGTGCACATTGCTCGGCCGCATGTCCACTGACGACCCGCCGCCTGGGCTGACGGCGACCCACCCACCGGCTTGGTCCAACACCACTGATATCTCCGGGCGTTGAGAAAAACGCTTGGACTCCGCAGGCTCCGCCGCGGGACACTGCGAACCCTTCGACAACACAGGGTGAGCATGGAATCGCAGTCTGTATCGCACAGGGCGCCGCCGGGCAAGGGCCCGGTGCTCCTCGCACTTCGTTACTACGGACGGGAGTTGACCCGGCTCCGGCGGTGGACGGTGCCCGGGATGCTGCTGCCGGCGCTGGGCAACATCGGCATCTTCTACATCGCACCGCTGGTCGTCGCGAAGCTCGTCGGCCGCATCGCCGACGACGCCGACATCACCATCGGTTCGACACTGCCGTACGTCCTCGGCTTCGCCGGCATTCTGCTGTTCGCGGAGACGCTGTGGCGCCTCGGGATGCACTGCCTGAACCGTGTGGACGCCCTCGGCATCGAGCACCTGTACGTGCTCGGCATGGACGAACTGTTCGCCAAGGATGCCGCGTTCTTCCACGACAACTTCGCCGGGTCGCTGACCAAGCGGGTGCTGAGCTTCGCCTCCCGCTTCGAGGAATTCGTCGACTCGATGACGTTCCAGGTCGTGGGCAGGTTCGTGCCGCTGCTGTTCGGGTCGGTGGTGCTGTGGCGCTACGAACCGCTGCTCGTCGTCGGACTCCTGGCGATGATCGCACTGACGGGGCTGTGCGTGGTGCCCCTCATCCGCCGCCGTCAGGCGCTCGTCGATGAGCGCGAGGAGGCGATCGCCCGGGTGTCGGGCCATGTCGCCGACAGCCTGATGAACATGGACACGGTCCGGGCCTTCGCCGCCGAGGAACGCGAGGCCGCCGAACACCGCTCCCGCGTCGCGCACTCACGGCGGCTCACGCTGCGGTCGTGGGACTACGGCAACTTGCGCATCGACACACTGGTCGCGCCGATGTCGGTACTGACCAACGCGCTGGGCCTGCTGCTCGCGGTCACGCTCGGCGGGGGCGGACACGGCGTGGAGGCGGTCGTGGTCGCCTTCACGTACTACTCCAACGCGACGCGGATCATGTTCGAGTTCAACCAGATCTACCGCCGTCTGGAGAGCTCGATGACGGAGGCCGCGCAGTTCACCGAACTGCTGCTGACGCCACCGACCGTGCTCGACCCGCCCTCGCCGGAGCCGCTGCTGCCCGGAGCCGCCGACGTCCGCTTCGAGCAGGTGACCTTCGCCCACGCGGGCTCGGAGCCGCTCTTCGAGGGCCTCGACCTGACCGTGCCCAGCGGGACGAAGATCGGTCTCGTCGGCCGGTCCGGCGGCGGCAAGACCACGCTCAGTCGGCTGCTGCTGCGGTTGATGGACATCGACGCGGGCCGGATCCTGATCGGGGGCCAGGACATCAGCAAGCTGAGCCAGGCCGACCTGCGAGGCCTGATCGCGTACGTGCCGCAGGACCCGGCGATGTTCCACCGCACGCTGCGGGACAACATCGCGTTCGCCCGGCCGGGCGCCACCGATGCCGAGATCCGCCGCGCGGCCGACGCGGCGCACGTCACGGAGTTCGCCGACGCATTGCCGGACGGCTTCGACACCATGGTGGGCGAGCGCGGTGTCAAGCTGTCCGGCGGACAGCGCCAGCGCGTCGCTCTCGCCAGGGCGATCCTGCGCGACGCGCCGATCCTGCTGCTCGACGAGGCGACCAGCGCCCTGGACTCCGAGAGCGAGATCCTCGTCCAGGAGGCGCTGTGGCGGCTCATGGAGGGGCGTACGGCGCTCGTGGTGGCACACCGTCTGAGCACCGTCGGCTCCATGGACCAGCTCGTCGTCCTCGACCGCGGACGGATCGTCGAGCAGGGCACGCACCAGGAACTGCTCGCGTCGGACGGCACCTACGCGAAGCTGTGGCAGCACCAGTCGGGCGGCTTCCTCGACGAAAGCCCCGTCGAGGAGAGTCTTGCCGACGACAGCCCCGTCGACGACAGCTCGGTGGGGGCCGAACTGCACTGAACGCGAGCTGGTTCCAGCAGGGGGACGCGTTCAGCTCACCGGCACCGCCAAGTACTGGTACTCCAGGAACTCGTCGATCCCGACCCGGCCACCCTCGCGGCCCAGCCCGGACTGCTTGACGCCGCCGAACGGCGCAGCCGGGTTGGAGACGAGGCCGGTGTTGAGACCGACCATGCCCACCTCCAGGCGTTCGCTGACGCGCAGGGCGCGGTCGAGACCCTCGGTGAAGAGGTAGCCGACCAGGCCCCATGGGGTGTCGTTGGCGCGGCCTACGACCTCGTCCTCGTCCTCGAAGGTGAGGATCGCCGCCACGGGACCGAAGATCTCCGTGTCCATCAGACGGCTCCCGGGGTCGACATCCGCGAGCACGGTCGGCGGGTAGAAGCAGCCGGGCCCTTGCGGCGTATGGCCGCCGACGAGCACCTCGGCGCCGCGCTGCACCGCGTCGGCGACCAGCTCCTCGACCTTGGCCCGTCCGTTCGCGTCGATCAGCGGGCCGACATCGACCCCATCGCGCGTTCCGGGGCCCACCACCAACGAGCCCATACGCTCGGCGAGCCGCCGCCCGAACTCCTCCGCCACGGAGCTGTGCACGAAGAAGCGGTTCGCGGCCGTGCACGCCTCGCCCATGTTGCGCATCTTGGCGACCATCGCGCCGTCCACGGCCTTGTCCAGGTCGGCGTCCTCGAAGACGACGAACGGCGCGTTGCCGCCCAGCTCCATCGACGTACGTACGACGGTGTCGGCGCACTGCGCGAGCAGCAGCCGCCCGACGCCCGTGGAACCGGTGAAGGACAGCTTGCGGATCTTGCCGCCGCGCAGGAGCGGCTCGACCACCTCGCCCGCCCGCGAGGTCGTGACGACGTTCAGCACGCCGTCCGGCAGGCCCGCCTCCTTGAGGATCCCGGCCAGCGCGAGACTGGACAGCGGGGTCTGCGGGGCCGGCTTGAGGATCATCGTGCAGCCGGCCGCGATCGCCGGACCGATCTTGCGGGTGCCCATGGCCAGCGGGAAGTTCCACGGGGTGATCAACAGACAGGGGCCGACCGGGCGGCGGGAGAGCACCATCCGGTTCCGGCCGTCGGGCAGGACGCCGGCGCCGCCTTCGATGCGTACCGCCTCCTCGGAGAACCAGCGGAAGAACTCCGCCGCGTACGCCACCTCTCCCCTGGCCTCGGCCAGCGGCTTGCCCATCTCGGCCGTCATCAGGTGGGCGAGCTCGTCGGTGCGCTCCAGGATGATCTCGTAGGCGCGGCGCAGGATTTCACTGCGCGCCCGCGGCGCCGTACGGGCCCACTCCTGCTGTGCCTCCACGGCCGCTTCCTCCGCGAGCCGGGCGTCCTTGGGGCCCGCGTCGGCGACGTGCGCGATGATCTCGCCGGTCGCCGGGTCGTCCACGGGCAGGGTGGCGCCGTCCACGGCGTCCACCCAGGCACCGCCGATGAACAACTGCGTGAGTGTGTCGGTCATGAGGTCTCTCCTGGTTGATCGGATCGATCGGCGGCGGGGTCGAGCAGTTCCGCGAGGTGCAGGGCGCGGATGTCGCGGTCTCCGGCGAGGTGGTCGATCTGGGTGGCGCAGCTGAATCCGTCGGCCACGACGACGGTCCGCTCGGCGCTGTCGACGGCGTCGAGGCGGGGTTTCAATGCCAGGTCGGCGACGGCCATCGAGGTCTCGTAGTGCTCCTCCTCGAAGCCGAAGTTGCCGGCGAGTCCGCAGCAGCCCTCGGCCTCGTCGACCTTGCGTACGCCGAGCTTGCTCAGCAGGTCGCGCGGGCGGCGGCCGGTGAAGGTGGCGTATTCGTGGCAGTGGGTCTGCAGAACGACGTTGTCCGGCAGGTCGGGGGGCGTCCAGTCGGGGGCGGCCAGGTCGGTCAGGGCGCCGGTGAGGGTGTGGACGCGGGCGGCGACGCGGCGGGCGGCGTCGGTGTCGAGGAGTTCGGGCACGTCACGCTTCAACGCGGCCGCACAGCTGGGCTCGGCCACGATGATGGGCCGGTCGTCGCCGTCGTCGTCCAGGCGGGCGACCGTACGGGCCATGACGCGTCGCGCGACGGACAGTTGGCCGGTGCTCACCCACGTCAGCCCGCAGCACAGGCCGTCTTCAGCCGTGCACGGGATTCCGGCGTCGGCGAGTACGCGACTCGTGGCGCCGGCGACCTCCGGGCGGAAGGCGCGCGTGAAGCTGTCGACGAAGAGCAGGGCCTTCGACGGTTCGCCGGTCTTCGTGGCGCGCAGGGTCTTGCGCAGGGCGCGCCGGGAGGCGAAGGCCGGGATCCTGCGCTTCGTGGTCACGCCTCCGAGTCGGGCGAGTGCCCTGCCGACCGGCCCGCGCATGAGCGCGTTGATCGGCCGGGCGGCGCGTCCGGCCAGGGCCGAGGTCAGGGGCAGCCAGCCCAGCGAGTAGTGGGAACGGGGTCGGAGCCTGCCCTTGTAGTGGTGGTGCAGGAACTCCGCCTTGTACGTGGCCATGTCGACGCCGACCGGGCAGTCACTGGAGCACGCCTTGCACGACAGGCACAGGTCGAGGGCGTCCTTGACGTCATCCGAGCGCCAGCCGTCCTGAACGGTCCCGCCCCGCACCATCTCCTGAAGCAGCCGGGCGCGACCCCGCGTGGAGTGGTTCTCCTCCCCCGTAGCCCGGTAGCTGGGACACATCACACCGCCCGCGTCGCTGCGGCAGCGGCCGACGCCGACACAACGGCGCACGGCACCCTCGAAGCCGTCCTCGTCGTGCGGGAAGGAGAAGAGGGTCTCGACGGGCAGCACGACAGCGGGCGTGTGCAGGGCCAGATCGGCGTCCAGGGGAGCCGGGTCGACGATGACGCCGGGATTCAGGAGGCCCTGAGGATCGAAGGTCTCCTTGAAGGCGGCGAACGCCCGGATCATCGGGTGGCTGTACATGACCTCCAGCAGCTCACCGCGCGCCCGCCCGTCGCCGTGCTCACCCGACAGCGTTCCGCCGTGCTCGACGACCAGTGCGGCCGCTTCGGAGAGGAAGCGGCGGGTGGCGGCCCGCCCGGTGTCCGTGGCGAGGTCGAAGTCGATGCGTACGTGGACACAGCCGGCACCGAAGTGCCCGTACAGCACTCCGGTCAGCCCGTGCGTGGCCAGCAGCCCGCGGAAGTCCCGTAGATAGGCGGCCAGTTGCTCCGGCGCGACCGCCGCGTCCTCCCAGCCGGGCCAGGACTCCCCGCCGTCGACGAGACGGGCGGCGAGCCCGGCTCCGTCCTCGCGGACCCGCCACAGTGAGCGCCGCTCGGCCGCGCTCTCCACGACGCGTCCGCCGGTCATCCGGCCCCGGGCCTTGAGCACGTCAAGGAGTTCGGCGGCGCGGTGGTTCACCGCGGCCTCGTCGTCGCCGTCGAGTTCCACGTACAGCCAGGCACGCCCTTCGGGCAGGCCGGTGACGGAGTCCGGACCGCGGCGGGCGCGCATCGTCGCGACGATCGCCTCGTCCATGCCCTCCACGGCGGTCGGCGACCAGCGCAGGATCTCCGGGACGTCCTCGGCCGCGTCGACGACGTCGTCGTAGCCGAGGGTCAGCAGCGCCGTGGCGGAGGCCGTCGCGGCGAGCCGTACCGTCGCCGCCGTGATGACCGCGCAGGTGCCCTCCGAGCCGACCAGCGCGCGGGCCATGTCGAAGCCGTTCTCCGGCAGCAGACGGTGCAGATGGTAGCCGGAGACCTGGCGGGGGATGCGGCCCAACTCGGTACGGATCGGAGCCAGGTTGTCGGCGATCAGGGCCCGTATGTCCTGCTCGAGGCGGGAGATGTGTCCCGCATCATCGGGGTCGACCGGGTGCAGCCCGTTGTGGTCGGCGATGGCGCGTACGCCGTCGGCGGTGACGATCTCCAACGACTCGATGTGACTGCTCGTACGCCCATGCCGCACCGACCGGTTGCCGCACGCGTCGTTGCCGATCATGCCGCCGAGGGTGCAGCGGCTGTGCGAGGAGGGGTCGGGGCCGAAGGCCAGCCCGTACGGGCTGGTCGCGCTCTGGAGGGCGTCGAGGATCACTCCCGCCTCGACGCGCGCGGTGCGGGCCTCCGGGTCGATGTCCAGGATCCGGTTCATGTAACGGGAGAAGTCCAGGACGACGCCCGGTCCCACGGCGTTGCCCGCCATGCTGGTGCCCCCGCCGCGCGCGGTGACCGGGACGCCCGCCTCCCGGCAGGCCCGTAGCACCGCGCACACGTCGTCGGCGCTACGGGGGAAGGCCACCGCCCGCGGCGGAACCCGGTAGTTCGAGGCGTCGTAGGCGTACGCGCCGGTCCCTCCCGCACCGGTCTCGATCCGCAGTCCGGGAGCGGTACGGGCGAGCTCGTCGACCAGGCGCGCGAGGGAGTCCGTCATCGCTGCGACGCCCCTGAGGTACCGGCCTCCACCGCGGCCGACCACGCCTGAAGGCCCTCGTCCACCGCCTTCTCGTCGATGACGAGCGCCGGGATCATCCGTACGACCTGGTTCCAGGCGCCGCACAGCAGCAGGAGCAGGCCCTCGTCGATGGCGGCCTTCTGCACGCGGCCGGCGGTCTCGGGGTCGGGGCTGCCGTCCTCGGTGACGAACTCGCTGGCCAGCATCAGCCCCATGCCGCGTACGTCCCCGATGCCCGGCGTACGGTCCGCGACCGCCTCCAGGCCCTGGCGCAGCCGAGCGCCCATCGCGTCGGCGTTCTCGACCAGCTTCTCGTCACGTACGACATCGAGGGTGGCGCACGCCGCGGCGCAGGCGACGGCATTGGCGCCGTACGTGCCGCCCTGCGAGCCCGGCCATGCCTTGGTCATCAGCTCTTCGGAGGCGGCGATGCCGGAGATCGGGAAGCCGCTGGCCAGGCCCTTGGCGGTGATCAGGATGTCCGGGGTGACGCCGAAGTGGTCGTGGCCCCAGAACCGGCCGGTGCGGCCGACGCCGGTCTGCACCTCGTCCAGGATGAGCAGGAAGCCGTGCCGGTCCGCGCGCTCCCGCAGGCCCTCCATGAAGGCGCGGTTCGCGGGCACGTAGCCGCCCTCGCCGAGCACCGGCTCGACGATGATCGCGGCCGTGTCGGCGGGCGAGGAGATCGTCTGGAGGGTGTAGTCGAGCTCCTGGAGGGCGAAGCGGGTGGCGGTCTCCTCGTCCCAGCCGTAGCGGTAGGTCGACGGGAACGGGGTGACGACCACGCCGCTCATCAGCGGGGAGAAGCCGGAGCGGAAGCGGGTGCCGGAGGTGGTCATGGCGGCGGCGGCCACGGTCCGGCCGTGGAAACCGCCGTGACAGACAAGGACGTTGGGGCGGCCGGTGGCCTGCCGGGCCAGCCGCAGTGCCGCTTCGACGGCCTCGCTGCCGGAGTTGGTGAAGAACAGGCTGTCCAGGCCGGACGGCAGCACCTCACCAAGCTTGTCGACAAGTCGCTGCAGCGGCTGGTGCATGACCGTCGTGTACTGGCCGTGGATCAGCGTGCCGACCTGCTCCTGCGCCGCCGCCACCACCCTGGGGTGGCAGTGCCCGGTGCTGGTGACGCCGATGCCGGCGGTGAAGTCGAGATAACGGCGGCCGTTCTCGTCGTACAGGTGGACGCCCTCGCCCCGGACCGCCGTCACGGGGGTGGCCTGGCGAAGGTGCGGCGACAGTGCGGTCATGTTCGTCTCCCGGCCGTGCGTCGTGGGCTGCGTGGTCTGGTTGCTCCTCTACCCGAGTATTTCCGCGATCGTGGAGGGCTACAACGCGCGATGTGTCCGGCTGGAGCGCGGTGATCGGACGTTGTGTCAACCGCGGAAGCCGCCAGGCGCCGGGGTGTGCGCCGGAGAACGGCTCTTGCGCAGGTCAGCGCCAGTTGTCACAGTGACCGGGCACTCCCCCGAGCGGTCGCCTCCGGTCGAGTCGGGGACCCCTACGGAGACACCGTGGACACCGTGAACGACAATCACCCGACAGATCGTCCGACGGCCGTCGACGACCGGGACGCCGCCCCGGCCGGGCGCGCGCCCACCGTCGCCGACATCCTGGCCCTCCCCGTCCTGTCCGCCGGACGACCCGAGGTGGTGACCGGCGTCGCCCACCTCGACCGGCCGGTCCGCTGGGTCCACATCACCGAGCTCACGGATCCCGCCTCCTTCCTCAAGGGCGGCGAACTCGTCCTGACCACCGGCATGCCCCTGCCCGAGGACCCGGCGGGCGTACGCCGCTACGTCGACGAACTCGCCCGCGTCGATGCCGCGGCCCTGGTCATCGAACTCGTACGCCGCTACCACCGCCCGCCCGACGCACTCGTCCAGGCCTGCCGTGCCCGCGGACTCCCGCTGATCACTCTCGCCAAGGACGTCAACTTCCTGGAAGTCACCCAGGTCGTCCACTCCCTCATCCTCGGCAGCCAGGCGGAGGCAATGCGCCGGACCCAGCGCATCCACGAGGCGTTCACCGCCCTGACGCTGCGCGGCGCGGGACCCGAAGACGTGGTGCGCGTGGCGGCGCAGCTGAGCGGCCACACGGTCGTACTGGAGAACCTGGTGCACCAGGCGCTGACGTACGAGGTCTCCGGCAGCACCCTGGAGGAGGCGCTCACCGACTGGGAACAGCGCTCCCGGGCCACGCCGACGGGTGACCACCCGGGTGTGGGCGGCCCGGAGGGCTGGCTCACCGCACCCGTCGAGTACCAGGGCGAACGCTGGGGCCGCGTGGCCATGCTCCCGGTCCGGGCCGGAGAGCCGGCTTTCGGCCCGGAGCACATCACCGTGCTGGAGCGTACGGCGATGGCCCTGGCCGTGGCCCGCCTCATCCACCCCACGCCCTGGGAGCGCACAGCACATCGAGACGCCCTGCGGGACCTGGCCGAACAGCGCCACCACTCCCCCGAGGACGCCCGCGCCCGCTTCGCCGCGCTGGGCCTGCCCACCGAGGACAGCCGGTTCCTCGCGATCCTCGTGGACGTCCGTACAGCGGACCTCCGTACTTCGGTCATCCCTACATCGGACCTCGGTACATCGGACTCGGACGAGGCCGTGGTCCTGGAGACCCGTCTCTCCCAAGAGGCGCGGGCCGCAGGGATCCCGGCGCTCGTCGGTGAACTGGCTCCCGGCCGTCTCGGCATCCTGCTGGCCCTGCGCCCGTCCCAGCCCTGGCGACCCGTCGCCGAGCAGCTGAGCCGTGCCGCCCTGGACGTCGCCTCACCGGCCGTCGTGAGCGTCGGCTCGGAGGTTACCGACCTCCGCGACACCGCCCGCTCCTTCCGCGCGGCGGCCCGCGTCGCCGAGGCCACGCCACCCGGCCAGCCCCTCCCCCCGGACCGTTCCTTCCACGAACTCCCCGACATCGGACTGCGCCGTCTGCTGTACGCGTTCCGCGAGGACCCCCGCATCCAGGAGTACGCCGAACGCCGGCTCAGCCCCCTCATCGACCACGACACCCGCCACGGCACCGACCTGCTCACGACCCTGCGCCACTACCTCGACGCGGCCGGCAACAAGACCACCACCGCACGCCGCGGCGCACTGTCCCGCGAAACCGTCTACCAACGCCTGCGCACCATCGAGCGCTTGCTGGCCTGCGACCTCGAGTCGGGCGAAGAGCGTACGGAACTCCATGTGGCGCTGACGGCGCTGGACATCTTGCGGGGCCGTCCGTGAACCGGCCGGTTGCCTGAGCGACTGGTTCAGCAACACATCGGCGGCGGACACCGGTTGACCAGTGCCCGCCGCCCACACACTCCTCGCCCACGCCCTCGCTCAGTCGTCGTCCCGAAACTCGCCCGAGAACGCGTCGGCCATGCGCATCCAGGGCTTCGCTTCGTCATGGCGCCCCTGACGTTCCAGGGTGCGGCCCAGCACCAGGTGGGCATAGTGCTCCACCGGATCCCGCTCGACGATCACGCGCAACTGCTCCTCGGCGCGCAGCAGTTGTGCCGAGTGGTAGTAGGCGCGGGCCAGCAGCAGCCGAGGACCGGTCTGCTCCGGGACCTCTTCGACAACGACGGCGAGCAGCTTCGCCGCGCCGATGTAGTCCCTTGCCTCGAAGAGCAGTTGGGCTCGCTCCCAGCGCTCGGCGGTCGTCTCCTCGTGCGGCACGCCTACGCCGTTGTCGAACAGGTGCAGGGCGCTGGCCCAACGGTCGGGCGCGACACCGCCGTTCGCCCAGGTGTCGTTGAAGTTGCCGCTCATCACCACCCCCACTGTCAGCGGGGTTGGTCTGCTCCATGTACTCTCCGTGACTCCACCCACGCGTGAACGCGCGGGCTTCCCGCGTCGCCGGCTAAGCAGCGTCGCAGAGGGCCAGCCCGGCCCTGTCGAGGATGTTCAGTGCACCGACGTGGTCCGCGTTCGCGGTGAGGCCCGGAGGGTTCCGGCGCGGGGTGATGACGGCGTTCGGCAGGGCCGGCGCGGGCAGGCGATCACCCGGAAAGCCCTCGACGGCGCCGAAACGCTCGGTGGCCGCCTGCCATTCCTCGCGGGCCCTGACGATGTCCTCGTGGCTGCGTCCTATGAAGTTCCACCACATGACGATCTCCTCCTCGAAGGGTGGGCCCCCGAGCAGGATCACGCGGGCCGGGGCGTCCGACTCGTTCACCACGGTCAGGGCGTCGGCGCCGCAGGGAACGTAGCCCAGTTCGGCCGGGCGCAGCACGGTGTCGATCAGGCGTACATCCCCGCTGTCCACGAGCAGCCCATGCTCGAAGGCGGGGTCCACGGGGAGGGTGATCTCCGCACGCGGTTCGAGGGTGATCTCGGCACCGACCAGGGGCGTGAACGTCCGCACCGGGGAGGCGCTTCCGGCGAGTGAGCCAAGGAAGACCCTGATCTCGGCCCCGTCGATTCGCACGGATTCGGGTACGTAGTGCTCGAAGTCCCGGCCGACGTTCCGATGCCCCTCGGGAAGCGCCACCCACAACTGGACCCCGTGGATGACGGTGGTCCGCGGGGTGGAGACCTCCGAGTGACAGATGCCGTATCCACCGGTCATGAGGTTCATCTCGCCGGGCCGGATGAGGGCGCGGGTGCCGAGACTGTCGCGGTGCTCGATCTCGCCGCTGAACAGCCAGCTCACCGTCTGCAGCCCGATACTTCAGGAGGCGGCCTGAGCCAGGAATCCCCTCCCCCTTCAGGAAGGGGAGGATTCAAGGCAGTTGCCACTGAGAGCCTGATCGGAGCCTGGTGCTTCGCCGACCTCCCCCACGCTCGGCTTCGCTCGCGGGGGGGGACCCCCATAGGCCCCAACCGGGTCACCACCTCTGGCGGCATGGACATCGCCCCCCCATCCGCACGGCCTGCGGGCTGTGCGGGACCGATCTGCACATCCTGCAGGGCGAGTTCGCACCGACCCTGCCGGTCGTGCCGGGCCACGAGTTCGCCGGGGAGGTCGTGGGCCTCGGCAGCGAGGTCACCGAACTCGCGATCGGGGACCGGGTCGCCGTGGACCCCTCGCTGTACTGCAACGAGTGCCGCTACTGCCGGGTGGGACGCAACAACCTCTGCGACAGGTGGCAGGCGATCGGCGTGACCGTGGCCGGTGGCGCGGCCGAGTACGCCGTGGCCCCCGTCGCCAACTGCGTACGGCTGCCGGACCACGTGGACGTCCAGGACGCGGCCCTGATCGAGCCGCTGTCCTGCGCCGTGCGCGGGTACGACGTGCTCAGCAGCAGGCTCGGCTCCCATGTGCTGATCTACGGCAGCGGGACGATGGGCCTGATGATGCTGGAGCTGGCCAAGCGCACCGGTGCCGCCTCGGTGGATGTCGTCGACGTCAACCCGGAGCGGCTGACGACGGCTGAGAAGCTGGGCTGTTCACAAACGGCGCTGTCCGCCGAGGAGTTGGGGCGGCCGGCTGGGACGTGGTGGTCGACGCGACCGGCAACGCCGCCGCCATCCAGGATGGCCTGGAACGGGTTGCCAAGGCCGGAACATTTCTGCAGTTCGGGGTATCCGACTACGCGACCACGGCCACCATCTCGCCGTACCGCATCTACAACCAGGAGATCACCATCACCGGCTCCATGGCGGTGCTGCACAGCTACGAGCGCGCAGCGGAACTGTTTCGCCACCGGAGTACTCGATCCCCAGGTATTCATCAGCCACCGGCTGCCGCTGACGCAGTACCCGCAGGCACTGGAACGGTTCGCAGCCGGCCAGGGACGCAAGATCGTGGTGCTTCCCTGACCGGTGCGCAGTTCAGTGCAGCCGGGCGGTGAGCTGGTACCGGCCGGACGGGATCCGGTACGAGGCCACCCCGTCCGCGTGGCCGAGGAAGCGCACGCCCTCCACTCGTGCCAGCGGGGTGCGTCCCTCGCGGACGGCGTCGGCGGAGACGGCCGGAAGCCGCAGGGTCGCCTCGCTGTTCGCGGGCACGACCGCCTCGTACGCGAGGATCCTGCCTCCGTCCTCCACCTTCCACTCGCTCCTGATCTCGCCGTATGGCGACTCATACGAGCCCGACACCCGCGTGACCTTGCCGGTGGGGTCGAGGTGGGGTTGCAGGACGAAGCGCTTGAAGCCGGGGCTGTCGGGGTCGCGGGCGATGCCGGCCATGTACGCGTACATCCACTCCATGATCGCGCCGTACGCGTAGTGGTTGAAGGAGTTCATGCTGACCGGGCCGAAGCCGGCGTCCTCGGAGTAGGAGTTCCAGCGCTCCCAGACGGTGGTGGCGCCGTTCCGCACCGAGTACAGCCAAGACGGCAGCGCGTCCTGGTGCAGCAGTTTGTACGCCAGGTCGGCGCGGCCCTCGTCGGTGAGGACGGGGGCGAGGACGTTGACGCCGAGGAAGCCGACGGACAGCGTGTTCTCGGCGTACTTGACCCGGGTGCTGTTCGGGTGGGCGGCCTTGTAGGCCTCGCCGTTGCCGATGTTGTCCGCCAACAGGCCCACAAGCGTGCGGCGTTGAGCCTCGGTCTCGTAGAAGCCGAGCTTGAGGACCCAGAGCAGAGCCGACTGGCTGTTGTCCTCCGTCTTCTCGTTGGGGTCGGCGCCCGGTTCGATCGGTGATGCGTCACCCAGGCTGGACTTCACCGTGGCCTGCCCGCCCTCGGTGCTCAGGTACTTGGTGATGAACGCCTGCTTGATGCGTCCGAAGAGCCGCTCGTACGCCTCTCCGTCCGCGGTCCGGCCGATCGCGCGGGCCAGCTGCGCCATCAGCCGGGCGACATAGCCGTAGTAGACGTCGCTCATGAGCTGGGCGCTGGTCTTCTGCGGTGCCAGCCAGTCGCCGGTGAGGGAGCCCTGTCCGAAGTAGGTGTCGCCGGTCTGCTGCCGGATCCAGTCGACGTACCTGGTCATCGCGGGCCAATTGTCCTCGACCACGGTCGCGTCACCGGTCATCTGCCACACGGTCCACGGCACGATGACACCGGCGTCCGCCCAACCGCTGCCGCCGCCCGGGAAGTTGTACCGGCCGCCGGGAGCGACTCCGGTGAACTGCGCCTTGTCCGCTCCGTAGATGACGGCGGAGTCGACGACCGTGTCCTGGAAGTGGCTGAGGAAGACTCCCGCGTCCGCGTTGTAGAGGCCGGTCATGGCGAAGACCTGGGTGTCGCCGGTCCAGCCGAGGCGTTCGTCGCGTTGCGGGCAGTCGGTGGGCACCCAGAGGTAGTTGCCGCGCTGGCCCCAACGGATGTTGCTCGCCAGCTGGTTGATGTCCGGATCGTCGGTGGTGAGGGTGCCGGTCTCGCGGATCGAGGACGTGGCAACCCTTCCCGTCAGGCCGGTGATGGTGACGGTGTCCGTCGCGGTGACGGAGACGTAGCGGAAGCCGTAGAAGGTCAGGGAGTCCTGGTGGGTCTCGCCGTCCCGGTCGCCCTTGAGGATGTACGTGCTGGTGGCCTTGGCGCTGCGGAGGTTGGCCCGGTAGACGGAGCCCTCGGGCCCGTCCGCGCCGGCGCTGTCGTCGTTGAGCATCTCGCCGAACCTGAACTCGACCTGGGCTCCAGCCGGTCCACGCAGGCTGTAGCGGGCCACGCCGACCATGTTCTGGCCGAGGTCATAGATCGCGGTCTCGCCGCGGCCGATCGTGACCGGGGCGGAGACCGCCTTCTCCGGGTCGGTCACCGTCCGGGCGGGGTCGACGATGACGCGTCCCCTACCGTTGGGGCTGCCGTCCTGTCCGGTCACTCCGGTGGCGACGGTGATCGACCGCGGTCGGCGGTCCCACTTCGACATGAAGCGTGCGGTCTCGCCCGGGTAGGCGAGGAGTTGCACGTCCGGGTACTTGTCATCGAAGGCGACGCGCTCCACGTTCGACCAGGCGGAGTCGTCGAATCCGTGCGCCGTCCAGCCCGGGAGTTCCCTCCCGGCGTCGTAGGTCTGGCCGTCGTAGATGTCGTCGGCACGGTAGGGGCCTGTGTCCGTGGCCTTCCAGCCGCCGTCCGGCCCGGTGACGACCGTCTGCGAGGTTCCGTCGGCGTACCGGATCAGCAGCTTGGCCTTGACCGCGAGGGCGTTGCCGTCCTTGGAGTAGTACGTACTGCCCTCGGAAACACGGCCGTTGTACCAGCCGTTGCCCAGGACGACCGCGAGGGTGACGTCCGGCTCCCGCGTCACGAGGTCGGTGACGTCGTGAGTCATGTAGTTGACGCGTGCGTCGTAGTTCGTCCAGCCCGGCGGCAGCAGTTCGATCGTGGTGCCGCGGTCCTGCGGCACGGTGATGTGGCGTCCGTTGATGTGAGCCTCGTACACGCCGAGGGCCGAGACATACAGCCGGGCATCACGGACGTGGGAGCGGCTCTTCAGGGCTGCTTGCTTCCGCAGCATCGGTGCGCCGGGCGAGTTGGGGCGCTTCCCCTTCATTCCGATCCACTGGGCGTCGTCCCAGCCGGTTACGCCGTCGGTGCTCATGAGGCCCGTCTCGAAGTACGACGGGGATGCGATCCCGACCGGTCCGCCTTCGTCGTCCCAGACGGTGACGGTCCAGTAGTAGCGGGTCGAGGCGGTGAGCGGTTTGCCCGCGTAACGGACGGCCACGGAATCGGAGGAGGGCACTCGGCCGCTGTCCCAGACGTCCACGCGGGCGGTCGACAGCTTGTCCCGAGCGCTCGCCACGAGAATCCGGTACGCCCCTTGGCTCCGGCCGCGGGCCGCCGACCGCATACGCCAGCCGAAGCGCGGCCGGGCGGCGTCCACGCCCAGGGGATCCGTACGGTGTTCCACGGTCAGCCCGTACACCGCGGCATGGCCCGGGCGAGGGGAGGATGCCGCGTGCGCGGTGCTTCCGCCGCCCATGCCACCGGCCACTACCGGCACCGCGCCGGCCGTCGCGGCGAGCACGGTCCGACGGCGGACCCCGCTGCCGTTCCTGCCGTTCCTGCCGGGACGGTCACCGTTCTCGACACCCTCGACATCACTGCCCGCGCCTTCTGCGTCGCGTTCTGCATTGCTCACACCTTGATCCCTTCGGTTTTCACGCGTGTGTTCCGAGCGGAGATCAGGAGCCGGCCTTGTAGTCGGCGTCCATGTCGTCGAGGAGTTCCTTGGGCGTGGACTGTCCGCTGAAGATCTCCTGGAGGCCGCTGAGCATGGTCTGCTGCACCTTGGCGTTGGGCCAGAGCTGGTCCATGAAGGGCACGGTCCGTTCCGCCTCGACGAACTTGGACAGCTCGGCCAACGACGGGTCGGCCGCGAAGCCGGTGTCGGGCAGGGAGGGCAGACCGCCCTGCTTCTCGACGAACAGGTTCATGCCCTCGGGCGACATCACGAAGTTCACGAATTTCAGGGCGAGTTCCTCGTTCTTCGCCTTGGCGTTGACGCCGTATCCGGCGCCCGCCGCGGCCGGAATGATGGTCTCGGCCGGGTCGTCGGTGGCCGGCAGCGCCCGGAGCGTGAACGTGCCCTTCGGGTTCTTGCCTTCCAGGAGGGCGATCACCCAGTTGCCCTGGATGATGCCGAGCGTCTTGCCGGTGGCGGCGAGTTGCTGGCTGGCTTCGTAGTTGGTGCCCAGCGGGTTCTTCTGGAAGCAGCCCGTCTTCTCCATCGTCAGGTACTTGTCCAGGGCCGTGGTCCAGGGCGACTTGGCGAAGGTGGCCTGGCCGGCCTGCATCTTCTGGTCGAAGTCGGGGTCGCCGCCGTAGACGGTGGTGGCGACCAGCGCGTACTGGACGAGTTGGGTGACCCAGTTGTCCTGGTTTCCCAGGGCGAAGGCGGGGGTGCCCTTGGCCTTCGCGTCCCGGCAGAAGTCCAGCAGCTTCGTCCAGGTGTCCGGCGGGGTGAGTCCCGCCTTCTCCATCGCCTGCTGGTTGTAGACCGCGCCGATGCCGTTCTGCCCGAAGATCCCGGTGTAGGTCTTCCCCTCGTACTGGGCGACGGTCTTCATGACGTCGGGCAGCTTGGCTGCCCAAGGCTGGTCCGAAAGGTCGCGCAGATAGCCGGGTTTGGCGAGGACGTACGTGGCGCCGGGGTTGCCGTTGCCCGGCCAGACCGACATCACGTCCGGTGCCGTGCCCGACGACAGCTGAGTGCGGATCTGCTGCTGGTACTGGTCGGCGCCGCTGGTGGTGTAGCGGACCTTGACGCCCGGGTTGGCCTTCTCGAAGGCCTTGACGACGTCCTCGACGGAGCCCTGGTCGACCGAGGCCAGCGTGAGCGTTTTCGAGCCACCGCCGCCCGCGTCGTCGGAGCCTGCCTTGGTGCCGCCGCTGCAGGCGGACAGCGCGGCCAGCAGGGAACCGGTCGTCAACGCGGCGACCAGCACTTGAAGTTGACGTGTCTTCATGATGTCCCCCTCGGGGAAGAGCCACCGGGCACCGGTGACGGGTGGGCGTCGCGTCTCATCCCCGCAGCCCTCCCGCGAAGCCGTTGATGATGCTGCGCTGGAGCACGAAGTAGACGAGCAGGACGGGCAGGATGCTGATCACCAGGGCGGCGAAGATGAGGTTCCAGTCGGTGACGTACTGACCGACGAAGCCGGCGATCGCGACCGGCAGGGTCTGCTGGGCGCTGCCGCTGAGGTACAGCAGCGGGGTGAAGAAGTCGTTCCACACAGCGACGGTGTTCAGCACCAGGGCCGTCACCGTGACCGGTTTGAGCATCGGCAGGACCACGTACCGGAAGCCCTGCAGCGGGGTGCATCCGTCGATCAGGGCGGCGTCCTCGAAGTCGCGAGGCAGGGCGCGCAGGAAGCCGACGTACAGGAAGACGGTGAACGGCACCTGCAGGCCGGAGTAGAAGAGGACCAGGGCCCAGGGGGTGCCGAGCAGGCCCAGGTCACGCATGGTCTGGTAGAGCGGCAGCGAGGCGAGCTGGAAGGGCAGGACGAGGCCCAACAGGAACATCAGATACGTCCCCCTCGACCAGCGGGCCGTCGCGCGGGCGAGCGGGTACGCCGCGAGTGACGATACGGCCAGCACGATGACGACGCTGACGGCCGTCACCAGCACGCTGTTGCCCAATGCCCCGCCGAGCGCGCCCTGTTGCCACGCCTGCGAGAAGTTGTCCAGGGTGGGCGAGGTGGTCGGGCTGATCGGCGACGAGGTGTCCGAGGTGGGGCGTACGGCGAGGTTGACCAGGACGTACACCGGGAAGCCGACGAACAGGGCGGTGGCGATCATCGTCAGTTCGAGCGCGAAGGTGCGGCGGCGGTAGCGGTTCATGAGGCGGCCCTCTCGTTGCGGGACAGCACGAGGTACTGGCCGGTGGAGGCCACCGCCACGATGATCGTGAGGACCACCGCGAGCGCGATGCTGTAGCCGAACTCGCCGAGGGTGAAGGCGTCCTTGTAGATGAGCGTGGAGATGGTGTCGGTGGCGTGGCCGGGGCCGCCGCCGGTCAACGCGTAGACCTGGTCGAAGAGTTTGAGGCCGCCGATGATCGACAGCATCAGGTTGATGGTGAAGGCGGGGGCGAGCAGGGGCCGGGTGACCGACCAGAAGCGCCGTACGGGGCCTGCCCCGTCGATGGCCGCCGCCTCGTGGATCTCCTTGGGCACCGACTGCAGCCCGGCCAGGAAGATGACCATCGAGTAGCCGGCGTACTGCCAGACGATCACGCCGATCACCGACCACAGGGCGAGCTGGGGACTGCCCAGCCAGTCCTGCCGGAGGCCGTCAAGGCCGATGGTGCCGAGCAGGCTGTTGATCGCGCCGTCGGGGCCGAGCAGGTTGCGCCAGAGGTAGGCGGTGACGATCGGGGTGATCACGGCCGGGGCGAACAGGAAGACCCTGAGCAGGTTCCGGGACTTGATGGCCGTGTTGACTCCGAGGGCCAGCAGCAGGCCCAGCCCGTTCTGGATAACGGTGATCGCCACGGCGATCAGCAGGGTGTGCCAGATGGCCGCCGTCGCGTCGGGGTCGTCGAGCATGGCGGAGAAGTTGTCCAGGCCCACGAAGGAGAAGCTGGGATCCAGGCCGTCCCAGTCGGTGAAGGCGTAGTGGACACCGCGCGCGCTCGGCACCAGGACGACGAAGGCGAACAGCAGCAGCGCGGGCAGCGCGAACCACCAGGGCGGGGTGGTGCGCGCCCGCCGGACTCCGCGGATCTCTTCCGCGACCGGGGGCCGCTCGTGGTCCGCGAGGTGCTGGTGCGGGGCCAGGGTCACCGGCACACCTCCTTTCCTGAAACGTTTCAACACGAGTTCTGGGTCAACGCTCCGGCCGGCGCGCGGCGGGGAGGAGCGAGCGCCTGTCGGCTTTTTCGAATCGAGGTGACCGGTCCGGATGGGGCGTGGTTCTGCGGCGCCCATGGGTAACGTTTCCCACTGGGTGTGGCCAGACCCTAGAGAGCCTCCCGAGTGACGTCAAGATGCCGCACACGCTGCGGGATTGTTACGGAGAGGACACGGTGCGGCCTCTGTGGGACGCCTGCTGAACTGCAAGGTCCGTACGTACACTTCGGGGCAACGTTCCCCACGAGAAAGGAACCGCATGGAGCCCCCGGCACCACGCCGCCGCGTCACCATCGTCGATGTCGCGCGGCACGCGCAGGTGTCCACGACCGCCGTCTCCAAGGTGCTGCGCAACGCGTACGGGGCCAGCCCCGAGATGCAGGCGAAGGTGCGCCGCGCGATCGACGAGCTGGGCTACCGGCCGCACGCCGGTGCCAGGGGGCTGCGCGGGAAGACGTACACCATCGGCGTCATGCTGCCCGACATCCGCAACCCGTTCTTCCCCGACGTCCTCGACGGCATCACGCATACGCTCCAGGACACGGAGTACCAGGTGCTCCTGGGACCCGGCGACTGCGGCGAGAAGGGGGAGGCCCGGGTCACCGAGGCCCTGATCGACCGCGGCATGGACGGCCTGATCCTGGTCGCGCCCCTGGCGTCACGCAAGCGTCTCGACGAGGTGGCCTCCGCCGTGCCGACCGTGATCGTGGGCCGGCACGGCTCCTCCCCGGCGTACGACACGGTGGCGGACGACGACGTCGAGGGTGCCGCCTTGGTCGTCGGCCACCTCGCCGCTCTGGGGCATCGGCGCATCGCCCACATCGAGCATCTCGAGACCGACCCGACGCGCCTCGCGGAGATGCCCAACGCCCGGCGCGCCGACGGATACCGGCAGGCCATGCGGGCCCACGGCCTCGAAGAGTGCATCGATGTCGTGTCCACCAGCTACACCCAGGAGGGCGGCTACCGGGGTGCGAAGGAACTGCTGGAACGCCAAGGCACGCATCGACCGACAGCCGTCTTCGCCGGAGCGGACGTCGTGGCGATGGGCGCACTGGAGGCGATCACCGAGGCCGGGCTGTCCGTCCCGGACGACATCTCGGTGGCCGGCTACGACAACACCACCTTCGCCGCGTTCGGCCCGGTGTCGCTGACCAGCGTCGACCAGGCGGGCCACGAGATCGGCAGGAACGCCGCCCGTCTCCTCCTGGAACGGATCGCCGACCGGCACCGGCCGTCCGTCCAGGTCCGGCTGTCCCCCACGCTGGTACCGCGCCGGACGACCGCTCGAGCACCGGAGTAGGCCGTCACTCAACCCGCCCACCGACTGGCCGCCGCATGCCGACCGGCGTCAGCACGTCCCGTCCGGCACGGTCGGTCACTCCCCCGGACCGGCCGCCTTGACGGCCACCGTGTCGTGGGGCTGCTCGCCGAGGACGACCTTGAGCGCTCCGGTGACGGAGGCCCGGGAGAAGACGTCGTACGCCTCCTCCATCTGGTTCAGCGGAAAGGTGTGCGTGACCAGGGACGATGCGGGCAGGCGGCCGGCGGCCATCATGCGCAGCAAGGTGGGCGTGGAGGACGTGTCGACCAGTCCGGTCGTGAGGGTGACGTTCTTGATCCACAGGTTTTCGAGGTGGAGGGTGGCGGGTTTGCCGTGCACGCCGACGCTGGCCACATGCCCGCCGGGGCGCACCATGCGTGTGCACATCTCGAAGCTCTCCGGCACCCCTACCGCCTCGATCACCACATCGGCACCGAGTCCCTCGGTGAGGTCGGCGACCAGCTCTTCGGCTTCTTCGCCCGCGGCGGCGGCCACGGCGTCCGCGCCGAGTTGCTTGGCCGCGTCCAGCCGGGCCGGGGCGGGGTCCACGGCGATGATCCTCTGCGGGGTGTAGAGCTGTGCCGTGGCGATCGCGGCAAGGCCGACCGGCCCCGCCCCGACCACGGCGACCGTGTCTCCGGGCCGTACGCGCCCGTTGAGTACGCCCACCTCGTACGCCGTCGGGAAGATGTCGGCCAGCAGTACGGCATCCTTGGCGTCCAGCGCGCCGGGCAGCGGATGCACGGAGAGATCGGCGTGCGGTACGCGGACGAACTCGGCCTGTGTGCCGTCGATCAGGTGGCCCAGGATCCAGCCCCCTCCCCCGTGGCACTGCCCGTACCCGCCCTCCTTGCAGAAGCCGCAGCGGCCGCACGCCGTGATGCACGAGACCAGCACCCGGTCACCCGGGCGAACCGTACGGACATCGCCGCCGGCCTCGACGGCCTCGCCGACGGCCTCATGGCCGAGGACCGTGCCGGGGCGCACTTCCGGTACGTCGCCCTTGAGGATGTGCAGGTCCGTCCCGCAGATGGTGACGGCGTCGACGCGGACGATGGCGTCGGTGGCGTCCTCGGCGGCGGGATCCGGGACGTCCTCCCATGCCGACTGTCCGGGGCCGTGAAAGACGAGTGCCTTCATGACGATCCCTCTTCCTCGCACAGGCCGGAACGGTTCCGCAATTCCATCCTGAACGGGACATAGGCCGCTCGCATGGCCTACGCGCTCGGGTCGCAGTCGGCCGCAGTCAGCCCGAGCCAGCCCGACTCAGCCGGCCGCTTCGACGTACGACGCCAGGTTGGCCAGCGAGGAGGCGATGCCCTCCTCGTGGTCCGCCTGGTCGATGCCGGGTGGCACGTCCGTGGCGGTGACGGTCACCTCGGTGCCTTCACCGGCGGCCGCGAGGTGCCAGGTCATCGTCATGGTTCCCGCGTACGACGGGTCGTCGGCCTCGAACACCGCCCGCTGCACCACGCGCTCCGGTGGCACCAGGTCCGCGAACCCGACGTCGACGACATCCGTCGCATCCGACGTCTTGCCGGGACTGTCGGAGGCGTCGAGGTAGGTCAGGACCATCCGGAACCCGCCACCGGGCCGCGGATCCCACCGCTCGACCCGCCCGCGCATGCCCTCCGGCGGCAGCCAGGCCTCGAGCGACTTCCGGTCGAGGAGGGCGGCGTAGACAGTCGCGGGTGGTGCCGCGATCACCCGGCTGGCACGGTCGGTTCGGCTCATGGCCCGATCCTAGGACCGCCATGAGACACAGGGGTGCTTTCACTCCGAGAGCACCAGTCGCCCCGTCTCCCCCGGCTCCAGGCACACCGGGCGAGGTGTCGATGCCGCGTGCGGCGAGGAAGGCGGCGGCGCCGTCGAGCGCAGCGATGGGGGTCCCCCCGGCCGGAGGCTGGGGGAGGGACTTGCCGTCGACGTGGCGCAGATAGTCGTCCCGTACGTCGAAGGCGCGGCGCCGTTCGGGGTCTTCGGGCGGGTGGGCGCGCAGGTAGGCGTCGAAGGCCGCCTTCCAGGCCGCGGCGTGCACCCGGGCCGAATCGGTGATCACTCCGTCGGTGTCGAAGACGACGGCCCGC
>NZ_JAAKZX010000058.1 GCF_011045025.1 Streptomyces ureilyticus | reverse complement strand
GGGGAAAGAAAAACCCGCCCCTACCCGCCCGGTGGCGAACCCCGCTAAATGACGAGCGACAGCAGCAGCACCACGCCCCCGGCGACCACCGAGATGATGGTCTCCATCACCGACCACGTCTTGATCGTCTGGCCGACATCGAGCCCGAAGTACTCCTTCACCAGCCAGAACCCGGCATCGTTGACATGGCTGAAGAACAGCGACCCCGCCCCGATGGCCAGCACCAGCAAAGACGCATGGGCAGTCGACATGTCCGCCGCGAGCGGCGCGACAAGCCCGGCGGCCGAGATCGTGGCAACGGTCGCGGACCCCGTCGCAAGCCGGATCGCCACCGCGATCAGCCACGCGAGAAGCAGCGCGGGTATCGACCAGTCTTCCGATATGTCCAGGATCATCTGACCCACACCGGAGTCGATCAGCGTCTGCTTGAAGCCGCCGCCCGCGCCGACGATGAGCAGGATGCCCGCGATCGGACCGAGGGACTTCTCGACCGTCGTAGAGATCCGGTCCTTGGTGAAACCGGCCGCCCGGCCAAGGGTGAAGATGCCGACGAGCACGGCCGCGAGCAACGCGATCAGCGGGGATCCGACCACGTCGAAGACGCGCTGCACCGTGTTCTCGGGATCGTCGATGACGATGTCCACCAGCGCCTTGGCCAGCATCAGCACGACCGGCAGCAGCACGGTGGCGATGGTGACGCCGAACCCGGGACGCTTCTCCAGGTCGTCGGAGGTGCGCTGGGGGATCATCTTCTCGGGGGCGGGCACGTCCACCCAGCGGGCCGCGTACTTCGAGAACATCGGACCCGCGATGACGACGGTCGGTATGGCGACGAGCAGACCGAGGGCGAGGGTGACACCGAGGTCCGCCTTGACGGTGTCGATCGCGACCAGCGGGCCGGGGTGCGGCGGGATCAGACCGTGCATCACGGACAGACCGGCGAGCGCCGGGATGCCGATCCGCATCAGCGAGTAGTTGCCGCGCTTGGCCACCATCAGGACGACCGGGATCAGCAGCACGATGCCGACCTCGAAGAACAGCGGCAGCCCGATCACCGAGGCGATCAGCACCATCGCCCAAGGCATCGACCGCCCGCCCGCCTTCGCGAGGATCGTGTCGACGATCTGGTCCGCGCCGCCGGAGTCCGCGAGCAGTTTGCCCAGGATGGCACCGAGCGCGATCAGGACACCCACGCCGGCGACCGTCGAGCCGAGGCCGGCGCTGAAGCTCTCGATGGCCTTGTCGAGCGGCGCCCCGGCGATGGCGCCCAGCGCCAGCGTGCCGATGGTCAGCGCGAGAAAGGCGTGCAGCTTGAACTTGGTGATGAGCAGGACGATGACGGCGATGCCCGCGAGGACGGCGATGCCCAGCTGTGCGTGACCCGCCGAGGTGATCGGCTCGACGGGCTCCGCTGCCAGCATCTCGACACTGAGACTGGTCACGGTGTTCTTCCTTGAGTGGCTTGGGGGGAGGGGGAGTTACTGCTCAGGGGGGCTCGGGGCGTTACTGGGCGAGGGAGTTACCGGTTGAGGCCGTGCAGTGCGGTCACGGCCCGCTCGGCGATCTCCTCCGGGCTGCCGGAGACGTCCACGGCGACACCCGCCTCGTCCGCCTCGAGCGGCTGGAGGGTGGCGAACTGGGAGTCCAGCAGCGCCGTCGGCATGAAGTGCCCCTGACGGTGCGCCATCCGGTCCTCGATGAGCGCGCGGTCACCCGTGAGATGGACGAAGACGACGCCGGGCGCGGACGCCCGCAAACGGTCGCGGTAACTCCGCTTCAGCGCCGAGCAGCTGACCACCCCGCCGAGTCCCGCCCGCTCGTGCGCCCACCGGCCGATGGCGTCCAGCCAGGGCCGACGGTCCTCGTCGGTGAGCGGCGTACCGGCCGACATCTTGGCGATGTTGGCCTCGGGGTGGAAGTCGTCACCCTCGGCGTACGGCACGCCGAGCCGGTCGGCGACGCGGGGCCCGACGGTGGTCTTGCCGGTGCCTGCGACGCCCATGACCACGACGACATGGGGGAACCGCGGTTGATTCATCGTGTTCTCGCTGTCTTCTTCTTCGTCACCGGATGGGCTGACATCGAGCAGTCGACATCGACGGGTGCCGCATCCGTGCACGACACTGAAACCCATTAGTCATACAAATTCAAGAGTCGGCGCCATAAAGGTCTGACTTTTTCTCCGCACGAACCGCCTCGTAGGCTGAACCCCATGACCACACCGGGCCGGGGGCTGCACGGCCATGTACTGGAGAGCCTCGGTCCTGCCATCACCGCGGGTGAGTACCCGCCGGGCAGCGTCCTGCGCACCGACGAACTGGCGCAGCGCTTCGAGGTGTCGCGGTCGGTGATGCGGGAGGCCGTACGGGTCCTGGAGTCGATGCACCTGGTCGAGTCACGTCGCCGGGTCGGCGTGACCGTGCTCCCCACCTCCGAGTGGAACGTCTACGATCCGCAGGTCATCCGGTGGCGTCTCGCGGGCGCCGACCGCCCGCGCCAGTTGCGTTCGCTCACCGTGCTGCGCTCCGCCGTCGAACCGGTCGCCGCGGGCCTGGCCGCCGAGCACGCCACGGCCGAAGAGTGCGCCGAACTCACCGAGTGCGCTCTGGGGATGGTCGCCAGCTCACGCGGCCACCAGCTCGAGAAGTACCTCTTCCACGACGTCGCTTTCCACCGGGTCATCCTCAACGCGTCCCGCAACGAGATGTTCGCCCGCCTCGGCGACGTCGTCGCGGAGGTCCTGGCGGGCCGCACCCGCCATCAGGTCATGTTCTGGGACCCCGACCCGGCCGCCGTCACCCTGCACGTCAAGGTCGCGGAGGCGGTACGGGAGCGCGACGCGGCCCGCGCGGAGGAACTGACCCGCGAGATCGCGGTGGGCGCCCTCCAGGAACTGGACATACTGGCGCCCTGAGCCGGCGTACGCCCGCCGCCCGATGCCCGCTGCCGGTTACTCGATGAACTCCCCGTCGACGTACACCCACGCCCCGTCGACCCGCTCGAACCGGCTGTGCTCGTGCAGCGTGCCGCCCGTGTAGCTCGCGCGGAAGGTGACGGTGCCTGTGGTGTGGAACGCCGAGCCCTCGCTCGTGTCGAGGATCTCCAGGCCCGTCCACCGCGTCCCCGGATCGAACTCGACCCGCGGCGGTCGCGTCCGCGGATGCCAGGTCCGCAGCACATACGCCTCGTCGCGTTTCACGAACGCGGCGTACCGCGACCGCATCAGTCCCTGAGCGGTGGGCGCCGCCGCCTCACCCCGGTGAAACCGGCCACAGCAGTCTGCGTACGTCCGTTGCAGGTCACAGGGGCAGGAAGCGGGCTGCACGGGACGATCGGCCCGCTGCCGTCTGGGGTGCGTGGTCTTTCGGGGCATGTTCACATTCTGCGGCACGGCTTCTCTGTGCCGGAGTTGTGGATCATCCGCCCTGACACGCGGGCACGGCGTAGGAGTCACGTGGAACCGCCTTCACGGAACCTCCCCCCGGGCTGGCCTGAACCTTTCTTGTTCTGTCAACTCCGAACACTTCAGGGTGGGTTGGCACTAACGCATCAGGAGTCACAAGCGCATGGCTTGACCCGGACGGCCAACCGTCCGGGCAGTGACGGGGGACTGATGAGGTGCGCGTAAACCGTCGCAAGCAGTGTGCGCTGGGACGGAGTTGACGCGCGTTGCACCGCACCGTCTCCCTCTTCCGCCTCTTGGTGCCTGTCACCCGGTGCCCGAGAACGGATTAGGAGGGGGAATGCCGATGAGCGCGGTGAGCACTGCCAAGCCGACGTATCCCGGCGTCTACGTCGAAGAGCTTCCCAGTAGCGCCCGGACCATCTCGACCGTCACCACCTCGGTGACCGCCTTCGTGGGGCACACCCGGCGTGGTCCGCTGAACGAGCCGGTGCGCGTCACCAGCTTCACCGACTTCGAGCGCCGCTTCGGGGGCTTGAGTTCGCAGAGCGCCGTCGGCTACGCGGTCCACCAGTTCTTCGCCAACGGCGGCACCGTCGCCGTGATCGTCCGCGTCGCCAGGGCGGGCAGCGGCAAGGCCGCCTGCGTCACCCTGAAGTCCACCGAGGGCCACAGCGAGAGCGCGGTCCTCGAAGTGCACGCCAAGGAACCGGGCGTGTGGGGCAACGGCCTGCGCGTCGCCGTCGACTACGACACGCCCTGCCCCGAAGAAACCTTCAACCTGCGCGTGTACGACGCCAAGGGCGACGCCCGAGAGAGCTTCACCGGCCTGTCCATGGACGCCTCGCACGGCCGCCACGCGCCGACCGTGGTCAACGCGGGCTCCCGGCTGATCCGCGTCGAGGCCGTCGGCGAGGGCCGCCCCGACCCGTCCGGCACCGTCTCCAAGCCGTTCGGGCACGAACTGCCCGACCTGGCCGTCGATCTGACCGTCAAGATCGGCGAGGTCGAGCGCGAGTTCACGTTGTACGACCCCGACACGGACGGCGAGGCCCCGAGCGGCGTCACCGAACTCGCCCTGCTCCTCGAGCGCAAGCTGCGGGCGCTGCCCGACGCGCCGGGCAAGCACGCCTTCGCGGGCGCCGAGGTCACCGCCTTCGGCAAGCGCCTCCAGATCGTCGCGGGCTCCACCGATCCCGAGGACGTCGTCCGCTTCCTCGGCGAGTGCGCGAACGACCTTGGCCTGGAGGCCTCCGTCAACCCGCCCGTCTTCCCGCTGGAGGGCGGCGAGGACGGCGAGGCGCCCGGACCGCGCGACCTCATCGGCAGCGAGGCCGGCAAGTCCGGCATCCAGGCGCTGCGCGGCGTCGCCGACGTCAACCTCCTCGTCCTGCCCGAGCTGGCGGCGTACGAGTCGACCGAGGACATGATCACGGTCGTCTCGGCCGCCCAGCGGCTGTGCCAGGAGCGGCGGATCTTCCTCCTCGTCGACGCCCCCGGCAACTGGGTCAGCGTGGACACCGCCCGTGCCGGACTCGCGGCTTTCGACGCCGTACGCGGCAACCACGCGGGCCTGTACTTCCCGCACCTCCAGCTCACCGACCCGCTCACCGGGCGGCTGCGCTCCTTCCCGCCGTCCGGCGCGGTCGCGGGCGTCTTCGCGCGTACGGACTCCGAGCGCGGCGTGTGGAAGGCACCGGCCGGCACGGAGGCACGGCTCGCTGGCGTGCACTCCCTCACGGTCAACCTCACCGACCGCGAGACCGGGCTGCTCAACCCGCTCGGCGTCAACTGCCTGCGCACCTTCCCGATGGTCGGCCCGACGGTGTGGGGCGCCCGCACCCTGGAGGGCTCCGACGCGCTCGACAGCGAGTGGAAGTACGTCCCCGTGCGGCGGCTCGCCCTGCACGTCGAGGAGAGCCTGCAACGCGGGCTGCAGTGGGTCGTGTTCGAGCCCAACGACGAGAACCTGTGGCAGCAGATCCGGCTCAGCGCCTCCTCGTATCTGCACAACCTCTTCCGCCAGGGCGCCTTCAAGGGCGGCACGCCGCGCGAGGCGTACTTCGTCAAGTGCGACCACGACACCACGACGGACGAGGACATCGAGAACGGCGTCGTGAACGTCCTGGTCGGCATCGCTCCGGTCAGGCCCGCCGAGTTCGTGATCGTCAGGATCCAGCAGACGTCCGGGCAGTTCGAGCTCTAGGGAAGCTTCGCTCCAGGGAATCTTGAGGAAATTCGATGGCTGAGTTCACTGTCAACGCCCATCGCTTCGACCCGTACAAGAACTTCAAGTTCCTCGTCCTGTGGGACGGTCGTACGGTCGCGGGCATCAGCAAGATCAGTCCGCTGAAGCGGACCACCGAGGTCGTCAAGCACCGGCACGGCGGCGACCCCAGCTCCCCGCGCAAGTCGCCGGGGCGCTCGGAATTCGAGGGCATCACCCTTGAGCGCGGGGTCACCCACGACCCCGAGTTCGACCGCTGGGCCAACAAGGTCTGGCAGGTCGGCGCGGGCCTCGGGTCCGAGGTGTCCCTCGCCGACTTCCGCAAGGACATCGTGATCCAGGTCCTCAACGAGGCCGGTCAGGTGGCCGTCTCGCACAAGCTCTACCGGAGCTGGCCCAGCGAGTACCAGGTCCTCGGCGAGATGGACGCCAACGCCAACGCGGTGGCGATCCAGTCGCTGAAGCTCGAGTGCGAGGGCTGGGAGCGGGACTACGAGGTCGCCGAGCCGGAGGAGCCGTCGTTCCTCAACCCTGCCTGAACAGTGGGGAGTTGAACGGAACGACGTGAAGGTGAGCACGACTGCCGCAGCGGCGGCAGCGGGCCGGGTACGGAACGGGGCGGGCATGGCGAACACTCGGGCGGCTGAACTCCTCGCCACCTGGGAGACCGGGCTTGCCCAGGCCCCCTCCGGACGCGCCCTGCTGCTGCACCGCGCCGCACGCCCGGACACCGGCGGCGAGACGCTGTCCTCGCTGCCGGTGGGCGAGCGTGAGGCGGATCTCTTCGCGCTGCGCCGTGCGCTGTTCGGCGAGCGGATGCAGGTACGCCTCGAATGCGGCGCGTGCGGCGAGGACATGGAATTCGACCTGGACGCCGGGGAGTTCGCCCGCTCGCTGGCCGCGCCCGCCGAACCGTCGGTGCGGGTCGTCGAGGACGGCTGGGAGATCGAGTTCCGGGTGCCGGGCATCGCCGACCTCACGGAGGCGGCCCGACAGCCGGAGCCCCGGCGGGCCCTGCTCGCGCGGTGCGTCGTGTCGGCTGTGCGCGACGGAGAGGCCCTCTCCGCCGACGTACTGTCCGACGCCCTGCCCGAGGCGGTGCAGCGCCGGCTCGCCGAGGCGGCGCAGGCGGCCGACCCGGCCGCCGATGTGACGCTCAACGTCAGCTGTCCCGAGTGCGGCGCCGGCACCCGCGCCGAGCTCGACATCGCCTCCTACCTGTGGACCGAACTGGACGCCTGGGCACGTGACGTGCTCCTCGACGTCCACCTGCTCGCCACGGCGTACGGCTGGAGCGAGCCGGAGATCCTGGCGCTCAGCCCGCTGCGGCGCCGCTACTACCTGGAGCTGTGCGCTGATGTCTGACTCCTTGGGAGGGCAGGGACGGCCGGGAGGGCCGCCGGGGGAGTCCCGGATGCCCGACTTCCTCGACCGGCTGCTCGCCCGGCACGCCCCGGCCGCCGTGCCACGCTCCGGTGTGGTGCGGGTACGGCCGCGACTCGCTGGCCCTTTCGAGCGGGTCGAGGCGGTACGGGCCGGAACGCCGGAGCCGGACGAGGCGGAGTCGCTGTGGCCCTCCGCCGCCCCTTCCCCCGCGCAGGACGGGGACGTGGCGCGCCCGGCCGCCCGAGAGGTCCAGTACCGCACGGAGCGCGAGCGGACCGTCGTACGGACCGAACGGGCATCGTCTGAGCCCGCACCTCCCCGTCCGGCCGAGCGGGCCGTGCCCGAAGCGCCGCTGCTCCGCCCCGCCGTGCCCGTGACGCCCAGGCCACGGCCGGGGCCGGACGCCCCGCGGCGGACGGCCGGGCGCGACGACGCCGAGCGGCCCTCCGCCCAGAGCGCGGCGTCCGTGCCCACCCCCCCGGGTATGGATGCCGCTTCCCGCGCCGCCGTACGGCAGGCGGCGGGCAGGCGGCCGGCACGCGGAGCCGAGCAGGTGGTGCAGGTGCAGATCGGACGGCTCGAAGTGACGGCGGCCGGTGCGCCCCCGGGCGGGGGAAGCCGACGGCCCGCCGGGACGGGACGCCCGGCGGCGGCCTTGAGCCTGGCGGAGTACCTGGAGCGGGGGAGCGAGTGAGGAACGTACGGAATCCGGAGCCGCAGGCACGGCCAGGGAGGCCGGAGCGACCGGGAGGACCGGCGCGGGCCGGCAGGGCAGGCGCGACGGGCAGGACCAGAGCGACCGGCAGGACCAGAGGGACTGAGGAACTGACGTCATGAGCAACGCACTCGCCATCGCCCACGTCACCCAGGCCCTCGCCCTGCTGATCGAGGCCAATCTGCAGCCCGAGATCGACATGGCCGTCAAGGTCGAGCCGCGCAAGCCGCCGGCCGATCCGCCGACGGACCCCACCATCACCGTGTTCCTGTACCAGGTCACGCCCAACCCCTCGCAGCGGAACAACGACCTGCCGACCCGAGCGTCCGACGGCACGCTGCTCAAGCGGCCCGCCGCAGCACTGGACCTGCACTTCGTGATCAGCGCGTACGGCGAGGAGACGGAGCTGGTCGGCCAGCGGCTGATCGGCTCCGTGGTGCGCACGCTGCACGAGATACCCGTCCTGCCGAAGGACGTCATAGAACTGGCCGGGGAGCGGCCCTACTTGGCGGGCAGCGACCTGGCCGAGGCGGCACAGAAGGTGCGGTTCACGCCGACGGTGATGGACGTCGACGAGACCTCGAAGCTGTGGGGGATGCTCCACCAGACCCCGTACTCGCTGTCGGTGGTGTACCAGGCGGCTCTCGTCTTCATCGAGGGCCGCGAGACGCCGGTCCCGGCGAAGCCGGTGGAACGGCACACGGTACGGGTGCTGCCGCTCGGGGCGCCCGGGGCGCCGGTGCCGGCGGCTCCGCCGGGAGGGCCGGAGGCGGTGGAGGAGGAGAGCGGGTCGTCCGGACCCGCACCCGCTCCCGCGACCGCGGAGGACGGGGCCACCGGCCCGTCTGGGGCTGGGGCGTCCGGGCAAGGGCCCGGGCCCGGCAAGGCGGTTGCCAGGGCAGCCGGCAAGGCGCCCGCCAAGGCTGTGGCGAAGGCGCCCCAGAAGGCGCCGGCCAAGCCTGTGGCCAAGGCGCCTGTGAAGGCCGCGGCCAAGGCGCCCGGCCGTGCCCGCAAGGAGGCACGGCCCGGCAAGTCGGAGCAGGAGGGCCAGGCGGCGGGGGCGGCCAAGGCGGCGGAGACGGGCAAGCCCGGGCGTCGGCGGGCCAAGGGCACAGGTGCCGCGCCTTCTTCGGGCCCCTCGTCGGACTCGTCGCCGGACTCCGCTTCGGACTCCTCCGGGGCGGGTGGCCCCGAGGGCGCGGAGGGCTGAGGCGGCATGGGCACAACGGGGGCAGGTGAGGGCGAGGACATGGGGACGTACCCGACGGACGCGGCGGACGCACCGGGCGGCAGCCCGACGCTGACCGCGGAGATCCGGCGTGTCCTGGCCCGTGTCGACGCCCACGCCGCGCGCGCGGCCGAGCCGGGCACGGGCGCGGATACCGGCACGGGCACGGCACCGGAGTCCGACGACGGCTCCCGCGATCGTGACGCCGCCGTCGACCACGTACCCGCACAGGACCCGGCGGGCCCCGCGACAGCCCCCCTCGGCGCGCTCGTCACCTGCTTCGGCCTCTCGGCCTTCGAGCGGGACCTCGTACTCCTCACCGCCGCCTACGAGTTGGACGCCACGACCGCCGCCCGTTGCGCCGCCGCGAGTGGTGACCCGGAGCGGGCGTACCCCACCTTCTCGCTCGCCCTGGCCGCGCTCGGCGAACCGCACTGGAGCGCCCTCACCCCCGTGGCGCCGCTGAGGCGCTGGCGGATCGTGGAGCTGGACGACGAGTCGCGCCTGACGCTGTCCCGGCTGCGGCTCGACGAACGCATCCTGCACTTCCTGCTCGGCTCGCCGTACCTGGACGCCCGGCTGCACGGCCGGCTGCGCCGCACTCCGGCGCCGGACGAACTGCCGCCGTCGTACGACCTGGCCGCGAACCGGGTCGCCACCGGCTGGACGAACGCCGCCCGCCCGGACGCGCCGATGCTCGTCGAGGTGGTCGGCGGCGATCTGCGCAGCCGGGCCGAGATCGCCGCCGCGGCGGCCGCGCGGTCCGGGCTCGGGCTGTACGCGATGAGTGCCGAGGACATCCCCACCGACGCGGCGGAGCGCGACCGGCTCGCCCGGCTGTGGCAGCGCGAGGCGATCCTGCTGCCCGCCGCGCTGCTCGTGGAGGCCGGCGAACTCGACCGCGACCAGCACGCCGCCACCGAGGCGTTCCTGGCCGGGGCCGCCGTTCCCGTCGTCGTGTCGAGCGGCGATCCGCGGCAGTCGGACCGGTCGCACGGCGAGCGGGTGGCCGTGCCGCGCCTGGACGACGAGGAGCAACTCGGCCTGTGGGCGGGCGCGTTCGCGGACGTCGCCGACATCGCTGAGGGACAGCTGCGTTCGCTGGTCGCACAGTTCCAGCTGCCACCGCATGTCGTACGAGCCGCCGCCGCCACCGTACGCCGCGATCTGCCCGGCGAGGACGAACTGGACGCCGCCGGGCTCGCCTGGCGGGCGGGGCTGAACGAGGCCCGGATGGGGATGGACGAGCTGGGCCGCCGCATCGAGCCCGAGGCGGGCTGGGACGACATCGTCCTGCACGAGCGGCAGACGAGCGTGTTGCGCGAGATCGTCGCGCATGTGCGGCAGCGGGCCATCGTCCACCAGGAGTGGGGGTTCGCGGCGACCCTGCGCCGGGGCCTCGGTGTCACCGCCCTGTTCGCCGGCGGCTCGGGCACGGGCAAGACCCTGGCCGCCGAGGTCATGGCCAAGGAACTGGGCCTCGACCTCTTCATCGTCGACCTCTCCCAGGTGGTCAGCAAGTACATCGGCGAGACGGAGAAGAACCTCCGCAAGGTCTTCGACGCCGCCGAACGCGGCGGCGCACTCCTCCTGTTCGACGAGGCCGACGCCCTCTTCGGCAAGCGCAGCGAGGTCAAGGACAGCCACGACCGGTACGCGAACCTTGAGGTCAGCTATCTGCTGATGCGCATGGAGGCATACCGGGGCCTGGCCATCCTCACCACCAACATGAAGAAGGCCCTGGACACGGCGTTCATGCGCCGCATCCGCTTCGTCGTCGACTTCCCTTTCCCGGCCGAGCACGAACGCGCGGAGATCTGGCGCCGGGTGCTGCCGCCGCAGACCCCGACGAAGGGCATCGACCCGCAGCTCCTCGCCCAACTCACCGTCGCGGGCGGCTCGATCCGCAACATCGCCCTGTCCGGCGCCTTCCTCGCCGCCGAAGAGGGCGACCGGCTGCAGATGCGGCACATGCTCGCGGCGGCCCGCACCGAATACCTCAAGCTGGAGCGCTCGCTGACGCCGGGGGAGGTCCGCGGATGGGTGTGATCCGGGATGCAAGCAGAGAGCCGAGCGCGATCCGGGTGAACGTCGGCGAACTCGTCCTGGACGGCTTCCGCGTGGATCCCGACCGGGTCTCCGCCGCGTTCGAGCGTGAACTCGTCCGGCTGGTACGCGAACGCGGCGTACCGCTGGCGGCGGACGGTGCGGTGACCCTGGACGCGCTGTCCGGGCTGCCGACGCTGCCGGCCGGGCTGTCCGCGCGACGGCTCGGCCAGGAGCTGGCGCGTGCCGTGCACGCGGGGCTGTCCGGCCGCGGGGAGGTGACACGGTGAGCGGCAACTCCCCGACTCAGGACGCCCGTTCGGAACAGGCTGCGGAACAGCGCCGCCGCAAGCGCAAGGAGCGCGCGGCCAAGGCCCGTACGCCCGAGCCGAAGGACATCGTCAGCGGCGCAGGACAACCGCTCGACGTCGGCGTACGACGGGAGCTGGAGGAGCAGCTCGGCCACGACCTCAGCCGCGTGCGCCTCCACACCGATCGCGACGCGGGCCACCTCACCCAGATGCTGGGCGCGGATGCCGTCGCCGTCGGCCAGGACATCTTCTTCCGCGAGGGCGCCTACGTCCCCGGCAGGGCGGAGGGGCAGCGGCTGCTGGCGCACGAGCTGCTGCACACCGTCCAGAACTCGTACGGCGCGGGCCCGTTGGTGGCCGGCCGCGACCTCGGCGCCGTCAGTCTGCCGCAGGAGGCCGCCGAGCAGGAGGCGGAGTCGACGGCGCGGCGGCTGATGCGTGAGGAGACCGCGGCCGAGGGCCCCGAAGCCGCACAGCCCGTGGACGTCGAGCAGGGCGAGGTCACCCCCGCCTGGATGCGCTACGCCACTGTCGACGCGGACCGCATGCGTGCGGAGAAGCTCGACCCGGCGGGGCTGGTGGAGCGGCTCGTCGGCAGCGTACTGCGCTCGCTGCGGGGCGACCCGGCGGACGTCTCCCACCGTGTCCGCGTCGAACTGGCCCGCATGGCGCCCGAGTTGCAGGATTCGGTGCTGGACCGGCTCGAGGTGCGTCTGTCGTCGCCGGAGTACGGGCGGTTGCTGGACCTGGTTGATGAGGTCGAGCAGGAGGCGCCGCTGCCGATGGACGGAAGCCTCGTCCCGGAGGCGATACCGGACACCACCGACGAGGTCGAGCAGGAGCGCGAGCGCAAGCGGGCCGACGTACAGACCGCTCAGGAGAGCAAGGAGAAGGCGAAGGACGAGCGTCGCAAGCGCACCCAGCGCCGCAAGGCGGAGGCCCCCGACCGGGACAACACGCCCGACCGTGACGCAGGGGGCGGCAGCGGAAGGGCCGCAGGCCCGAAGGGCTCCAACGGCTCTGGCAAGGGCGTCGGCACCGAGTCCGGCGAGCAGGAGTCCGTCGACGGCCGCAGCGCCCGCGAACAGGACGGGAAGCAGCAGGAGAGCGAGCAGAACGCCGAAGAATCGGACAAGCAGCAACGGCAGGACCAGGGCAAGGAGGAGCAGAAGAAGAAGAAGAAGGACGAGGAGAAGTCCCAGAAGGAAGCCGCCCGCGAGAAGGAGGAGCAGGAGAAGAAGGACGACCAGGAAGCGGAGGGCAAGGAAGAGAAGAAGGAGCAGGAGGAGTCCGGGAAGGAGGACGAGGAGGAGCAGAACAAGGAGGGCGAGAAGGACTCCGGCAGCCGCGAGGAGGAGCGCGAGGCCGGGAAGAAGGAGGCCGAGTCCACCGCCGAGCGGGAGCGGGAAGGCGAGGGCGACAAGGCCGACGAGGAGAACCGGAAGCAGAGCGCGAAAACCTCCGGCGGCATCGACCGCAGCGAGGCGGAACCGGGCGAGAAGGACCGCCAGGGCGGTCAAGGCAAGGACGACGAACGCGCCGCCGAGGAGGAGGACTCCGAGGACGACGAACCTCTTGGTCTGGAAGAGGACGGCGAGGACGCGGCTGCCGGCCTCGACGACGATGGGGATGCCGGAAACGCCGGAAACGCCGACGACGAGCAGGACGCCGGGAAGAGTGCCTGGGACACCGAGATCAAGCCCGAGGACCATGTCCCCGAGGGCGACTTGGACGTCTCCGGAGTAGAGACCGCGGACCGGATGGCTCCGGGCACGTCGTCCGAGGGCAGCTCGGCCTCAGCAGCGCGCGGCGGCCAGGACTCCGCCCGTAACGGTACGGATTCCGCCCAGGGGTCCGGCAGCCGGGACGGTACTGACTCCGGGAAGCCGACGGATCGTGAGGAACCCGGTGCGGCGCACGGTGTCCAGGGCAAGCACGGCGTTCCGAACGTGCCGAAGCCTCCGCCCACGAAGGCCGACGCCGTCGAGGACGCCCGCCAGGAGGAGGACGCCGAGGAGGGCGCCGGCGAGGGCGCGAACGGCCCGGCCGAGCGGAACGAGGCCGACGCCCAGGCCGACAAGGACCTGCAGTCCGGCAAGACCGCCGATCAAGAGGTCGGCCCCGACCCCGAGGCGGGCACCGACAGCGACGCCGACAAGGACGGCGACGAGAACGGCAGGCCGGACGGGAAGAACGCCGAACAGGACAAGGACGGCGACGCCGACGACGCGGACACGAAGCGGGAACGCGCCGAGGACCGCGAACGCGACTCCGAGACTCGCCGTGCCGAGGAGGACTCCGGCAACGAGTCCGGCGAGAGAGGCGAAGGGGAGAACCCCAAGGACGGCTCCTCCGAGAAACTCGCCAAGGCCGACGAGGACAAGCGGGGCCAGGCCACCGCGTCCGGTGGCTCCGGCAAGGACTCGGGTGAGAAGCAGGACGGCACGAAGAGCGGCCCGCAGGGGAGTACGAGCACGGAGGGCGCCAAGGACTCCGACTCCTCCGGGGAGCAGTCCGACGAAAAGGGCTCCGGCAAGGACCAGAGGTCGGCCTCCGAGGAGAAGAGCACCGAGGAGTCCCGGGATTCCGGCAGCAAGGATGCCGGCAACAAGGACTCCGGCAGCAACGAGGCCGAATCCTCGGACGGTTCGTCCTCCGGGGAGAAGCAGGGTGAGAGTTCGGGAGAAAAGGCGAAGGACGACGGGGCCACGAAGGAGGCCTCGGCGGGCAAGGGTCAGGCCACCGAACAGGACAAGGCCGCAGGGGAGGAGTCCGCCTCCGCGGAAGCGGCCCCGAAGGTGTCCGAAGGCGCGGGCGCAGGTTCCGGCGCAGGCGGTGGTTCGCAGGGAGGCGGCGGCATCCCGGCCGTCTCACAGGCTGCCGGCAAGTCGTCCGCGCCTCAGCCCAAGGAGACCGCACCCAAGGCGGACGTGCCGCCCAAGCAGGAGAAGCCGAAACCGGAGGCGAAGAAGGCGGCGAAGGCGGCCCAGCCCGCGGCGAAGCAGCCCGAAGGGCCCGCAGCCGCCAAGTCGGCGCCGCCGAAGCCCTCCGCGCCCAAGGCCGACGCGTCCAGGTCGGCGTCGGCGAAGGCGGCCAAGGGCGGCGGACCGGCGCCGAAGGCCCCCAAGGGGGGCGGCGGAGGTGGCCCCGCCCCGCTGAAGGGCAAGAAGGACGGACCGGCTCCCGACGTCTCCAACTCCACACCGGAGGCCGGTCTCGCGGCCGCGGGGAAACTGAAGCCGCACCAGGCGCTGCAGACCATCCAAGGCGTCGACGGTGCGGTCAACAGGTCCGTCGGCAAGGAACGGGCGGCTCTGCAGAAGGCTCCGCCGAAGATGGAGCGCCCTTCGGGCTCGCCCAAGACGCTGCGCGGCGGGCCGAAGCCGGCCGCGCCCGGTCAGTACACCAACCAGAAGGTCGCCAAGACCGACGCGGCGAAGGGCAAGACCCCGGAGATCAACGGGGAGCAGAAACCGAAGGGTGAGCTGCCCGAATCCGAGGCGGAGGAGCCGAGTTGGTGGGACATCGGCTGGGAACTCCTGAAGGGGCTCGCCGGCAAGGTCGCCGACTCCATCGCCGACGTGGAGACCACCGACGAGGGCATGCACGGCGCGCGCGTCGGTGACGCGCCGAGGCTGCCCACGGACGCCGACGCCGACCCGGAACGCACCGACAAGCAGCAGAAGAAGCTCGACGACAAGAGCCAGGAGCTGCAGAAGGCCGGCCGGGAGGACGCCGCCCGCCCGATGGGCGAGGACCAGATCTACCCGGACGTTCCGAAGGAGACCCTCGAAGCCAAGGTCGACGGCGCCAAGAGAGGCGGCGGCCAGGACGCCAAGGGCGGTGGCCCGCGCGGCGGGAAGGCTCCGGGTGCCGGCGGCCCCGTGACCGTCGAAGCCGTCTCCGCGGTGGCCGAACACGACCGCGGGCCGCAGATCAAGCGGGGCTTCTCGCAGGGCCAGAAGCAGATGTCCAAGGAGCGGGCCGACAAGGACAAGAAAGCAAGGCAGGACAAGCAGCGGCACGAGAAGAACGTCCAGCAGGAGGTCTCCTCCAGCGGCCAGACGCAGGAGAACGCGCGGAACAAGGGCCGTTCCGACGTGGCCGCCTCCCGTGACAAGTGGCGCAAGGAGCAGGACGACAAGACCGCCGACATCGAGGACAAGAAAGGCAAGAAGTACGACAAGGCCCGCAAGGACATCAAGGACAAGAAGGAGGACACGGACAAGAGGGTCGACAAGCGCACCGAGGACGACAACAAGGAGATCGACAAGAAGCGCGAGGGTGCCGAGAGGGACGCCGAGAACAAGCGGGACAACGACAAGGAGAAGTCGGGCAACTGGATCAGCCAGGGCATCGACTGGGTCAAGGAGCAGTTCAGCAAGCTCAAGAACGCCATCAAGGGCATCTTCGAGAAGGCCCGCAACCTCGTCACCGGCATCATCGACGAGTTCAAGAAGCAGGTCTTCGACCTCATCGACAAGGCCCGCGACTGGGTCGTCAAACAGATCAACGACTTCGCCGACGCCCTCATCGCCCTCGGGGACGAACTCCTCAAGGACTACCCGGCGATGCGCGACAAGTGGCGCAACACCATCGACGGCGCCCGCGACGCCGCGGTCAAGAAGGTCAACGAGGCCGCGGACGCACTGAAGAAGGGCATCGGCAAACTCCTCGACGGCCTCGGCAAGGTGCTGCTCGCCGGCCTGGACCTGCTGGAGAAGGGGCTGCTCGCCGCGGTCTCCGTCACGGAGACCGTCGTCACCAAGGCGATGGAATACGGCGGCGCACTGCTGAAGGGCCTCGGAGAGTGGGCGCAGATCGCCAGCGACATCGTCACGGACCCGGGCGGCTGGATCAGCAATGCCAAGTCCTCGGCGGAGAGCGGCGCCCGCAACCACCTCTTCAACGAGGTGAAGACCGCGGTGAAGGAGTGGTTCAACCAGAAGGTCCAGGAGATCATCGGCATCCCCCTGGAGACCTTCAACACCCTCGTCAAGGGCGGGGTGAGCAAGGAGGAGATGGCCAAGATGGCCTGGGACGCCGCCGTCCCCCAACTCCCCCTCATCATCGGCGAACTGATCGTCACCAAGGTCGTCGCCAAGCTCATTCCCGGCGCCGGCTGGGTCATGGCCGTCATTGACGCGCTGAAGACCGCCTACGGAGCGCTGAGCGAGATCCTGCGCGCCTTCGGCACGTTCATGGAGTATCTGAAGGCCGTGAAGGCCGGCGGCGCGAAGGCCGCCATCATGTTCGCCAAGGCCGTCGCCGCCGGTGTCGTCGCGCTGCTGGAGCTGATCTACGAGGCACTGATCAGCGGCGTCGGCAAGTACATGGGCAAGGTCAGCAAGTCGCTGAGCGGCATGGCGAAGAACATGCGGAAGAAAAAGCCCGCGCCGCGTGCGAACAAGCCCCGCTCGCCGCGAAAGAAGCCGGCATCGCGCAGGAGGCCCGTGCCGCCCAAGAAGTCCTCCCGCCCGGAGAAGGAGGCCCGCCCCGAAAAGCGGCCCGCCCCGGAGAAGAAGCCCAGGCCGGAGCAGCAGCGCGACCGGGCCAAGCAGGAGGAAGAGAAGGACCGCAGGGAGGAGCGCCGCGAGGAGGGCAAGGACATCAACCTCGCCCGCCGCCGCGTACGCGACGCCAACCGCAAACTCCGCTCGCGGGACGCCGACGGCCGCCGCGACGACACCCCGCGCCGCGGCGTCGCCCGCGACACCCTCCGCCGCCCCGGCCGCCGCCGCGACGACGAGCGAACCCGCGACCGCCGCGACCGCGACACCACCCGCCCGGGCACCCGCGCTGACTCCCGCCGCCCGGCCGACAACCGCCGCCCGGACCAGGACCGCGACCGCCGTTCCGACGGCGACAGGACGGATGTCGACCGCAGGAGGGACGGCGACCGCGACCGTTCCGACCGTGACCGCGACCGTCCCGATGGCGACCGGCGCAGGGACGACGGCCGCCGCCGCGAGACGGAGGGTAGTAAGAGGAGGCCCCGCCGCGAGAGCGAATCCCGCCCGGGCCGCGCCCTCCGGCGCGCCCGCCAAGCGGTCAAGTCGGCCCTCAACCGCACCCGCAGGGCGGGTCGCAAGCTTCTGGACAAGGGCAAGAACGCGAGCCGCAAGCTGACGAACAACGCCCGCCGCATGCGCGACGCCTACAAGCGCCGCAGGGACCTGCTGAAGAAGCAGCACCAATGGCGCGCGGAGCAGAAGCGGCAAGAGAAGCAGCAAAAACGGGAGAAAGCCCGGAAGAAGGAAAATTCCCAGGAGTCGAAGGCCGATCGGTTGCGCAGGATCGTGGCCCGTATCGAGCCGAGGCTCAAGGGGTTGCTCGGCAAGGGAGTCGCCCGGCCGGTACTCCGCGCGGTCCTTTCGGGCCTGCGTGCCTGGCATCGCTTGACCGGGCTGGAGGCGCTCGGTGCTGAACGTCTTCGTCTCCGCGCCTGGCTCAACCCGGACATCATTTTCCTCCACGGTGTCGCATTCGCCACCGACGATCTCGTCCGGTACGTGCGCAGGGTTGCTGCCGAGGTGCTTGGCGCACAGCGCTGGCAGCGCGCTCAGGGGACCCAGCGCGGCCCGCTCACCGCCCCTGCTCCGCAGACGAACGCCAACGGCAAGCCCTTCGACATCTACGAACTGGACGATCGTGGTGCAGCGGACGTCCAGGAGGGACTTCGGGGGCGACCGGGCACGACCATGTGGCAACAAGACATCCTGCGCTACCGTGACGCCGCGAATCAGCCCTTGGACGTGCGGTGGCAACAGTGGTTCCACCGCACCATCAGGAACCGAGGCGTGCTGTTTGGCATTCCGGCGAACGACAGGCAGCCGTGGCGTGAGAAGAAGAGGGCTGGTTTGTCATACGCGGAATTGGCGAACCTCTTTGCTTCCTGGCGGAAGGGACGTGGAAAGAGGAAGCAGCGAGTGATCGCCAGGCAAGCACTCGATATGTTGGGCGGTCGCATGCCTGGAGGGTCAAACCGGCGCTTCACCGCAGAACTGACCGCGCTGATGATCCAGCAGGAGGGACTACGCAACGTCGGAACGTTGACCACGGGCGCCATGCTCCTCGATATGGCCGCGCGAGGTCACATGTCGCTGGAAGACGCCACTCGTATGCACCCTATGGCACCCGGCGGCTCCATGGCCCGTGCTCGGGAACTGCGGGCCAGTCTCTTTTACAACGCACAGAGGACACCAGGGGCCGAGGAGCTGCGCTTGCGTGAGGCCGCCGTTGTGGAGGCTTGGGTACGCAGCATCGGAGACGACTTGATCGTCGATTCCTACGCGGCGGCGGAAGAGAAGAAACGAGTCATTCGCCGGGAGATCCGGGAGCGAATACACAGAATTTACGGGATTGATCCGAGCTACACCGCACAACGTCAGGAAATGGATGTCCAGTGAGTGGAAAGATTTTTGCATCAGGCAGATTTGTGATGCGCTTCTGTCCGGCACGAGAGGAAGTCGAGAGCCTGGCTGTCGCCCACGGCTGGGCGAAGTCGTCAACCGTGCAGAAGCAGCCCCCGTTCTCTGGAACAGAAATCACCTGGTCGTCGTCCGGCGGTGGATCGTTGCGCTACACGGAGGACGAGATGACGGGAAATTGCTACGTAGTCGTCGAGGCCACAACCCGCGGGGAGGTCCAACGGCTTGGCGAGCTCGTCCTGGAAGAGCTCCTTCCCTGGGAGATGCCGGAGCTGGTCTTCGCTGTCGACAACGCAGCCGATGAGATCGAGTTCGGCCTTTCGGTGATCCGGCTCGGCATCGCCGCACCGCCGCATAGGGACGATCAAATCTTTCGGCGAGTGCGATCCGCGCTCACGCATGACGATGTGCGGGTGCGAGACATGGCCATCGTTGCGACGACGTACTCCCCTTGGCCGGAGTACGTGCCGATTCTCCGAGACATCGCACAGAGCGACCCCGAACCGAAACTACGCCAACGCAGCCGACTGGTTCTGGAGTCGTACACCGACGCGGGCATTGGGGAGAACGAATGACTCGCTACGCCGACATACCCAACCCCATCCGCTCCGGCATAGTCATAGTCGACCCCGAGCGTGGCACCCCCCAGCGCATCATCGTGCTGCAGTTCAACCCCGACACCCTCGAACGCTCCATCGCGCCCCAGTCCGCAGGAGCCGGAGGCGACGGTGGCGGAGGGGGCAGTGGAAGCGGGGACAGGAACGAGGCCCTGCGGCTCAAGGGGCCCGCCCAGGAGACGTGGAAGTTCACCGCCGAGATCGACGCCACCGATCAGTTCGAGATACCGGCACCCGACGGCATCCACCCCCAGCTCGCCGTTCTCGAAATGCTCGTGCAGCCCACCTCCGCGCAACTCCGGGAAGCCAGTCGGCTGTCCAAGAAGGGGACCATCGAGATCAGCCCCATCGAGATGCCGCTGACCCTCTTCACGTGGGGCAGCAAGCGCGTCATGCCCGTGCGGCTCACCGAGCTCTCCATCAACGAGTCGGCCTTCGACGTCAACCTCAACCCCATCCGGGCCTCGCTCAGCATCGGGCTCAAGGTGCTCACCGTCAGCGATCTGCCGCTCGGGCACCGGGGCGCCGAGCTCTACTACGCGCACCTCGCGCAGAAGGAACGCCTCGCCGGTGCGGCCCGCGCCGGCGGGCTCGGTTCGCTGGGGCTCAACGCCGGCGACATCGGAACGGGAAGGGGCTGAGAGGAACGCCATGACCGACATCGAGCCGTACGAGAACGCGCTGGACGCGATACCGGGCGCGCACCCCTACCCCCGTACCAGCCGCTACCACGACGCCGAGATCGGGGTGCACCGGCAGCCCGACGGGACCGAAGTCCGTTACACCAAGCGGCGGTTGCTTCCTCCTCTCCACGAACTCCGGGAAGAGGACGACACACAGACGCACACCGTCAGCGCCGGTGAGCGCCCCGACCTCCTCGGCCGGCGCTACTTCGGCGACCCCGGCCAGTGGTGGCAGATAGCCGACGCCAACCCGGTGCTCGACCCCCGGGAGCTGACCGACGAAGCGGGCAAGGAGATCGGCATTCCGCTCGCCGGCGGATTCCCGCAGGGAGCCCGGCGTGTCTGAGGTGCCCGTGGGGCAAGGCCCCGTCCACATCACCCTGCACATGGGGCCGAAGCTCGCCCGGCCAGTCCCCGCCGAGGTGACCGAAGCGCTGCTGTCCGCCCAGATCACCGCGACCGCGGGCGAACGCAGCGGGTTTCAGCTGGCCTTCGACCTCACGAAGAACGGGCTGATCAGCCGCAGCCTCCTCCCCGAAGGGTTCTTCGACCCGAAGACCCGGCTCATCGTCACCGTCAGCATCAAGGGCACCCCCGAAGTCCTCTTCGACGGCCTCATCGTGCGCCAGGAGGTCGGGGCCAGCAATCAGCCGGGGCACTCCACCCTCACCGTCACCGGTGAGGATCTGAGCCTGCTCATGGACCTCGAGGAGCGCACCGACCGGTACCCGAATCTGCCGCCCTCCGAGCGCGTTCTCGCGATCCTGCGCCGCTACTCCGACTACGGCATCCGCCCAGACGTGTACGCCGAGAAGGTCACCCAGCCCCCGCACCAGGACCTCCGCGTCCACTACCAGACCGGCACCGACCTGCAGTACATCAACGAGCTCGCGCGTACCAACGGCTACACCTTCTACCTGGAGCCCGGCCCCAACCCCGGCCAGTCTTCGGCCCGTTGGGGACCCGAGATCCGCCTCGGCATCCGCCAGCACGCCCTCAACGTCAACATGGACGCCAACTCCACCGTCGACCAGCTCACCTTCGCCTACGACGGGACGGCCCGCGAAGAGCCGCAGGCCCGCTGGCAGGATCCGGGAACGCGGCAGTCCACGCTCCTCCCGCAGCCGCCGATCAGTCCGCTGCGCCCGCCCCTCGGCAAGCGGCCCACGCCCGCCCTCAAGCGCAAGACGCTGTCCGGCACCGCCAAGCAGCAGCGGGAGCAGGCCGAGGCCGAACTCCTCGCCCGCGCCGCCGTGTCCGCCGACGTCATCTCCGGTTCGGGCTCGCTCGACGTCAACCGGCACGGCTACCTCCTGCAGCCGCGCCAGCTGGTCGGCGTGCGCGGCTCGGGACGGGCGTACGACGGCGACTACTACGTCAAATCCGTCACGCACAACCTGCGGCCGGGCTCCTTCCAGCAGAACTTCACCCTCTCCAGAGAGGGCCTCGAAGCCCGCAGCGCCTACGTCCGGCCGTAACGCATCACCAGCATCACTACGCAACATCCCACAGACCAGGAGCAGTTCAGCATGGCGGCACCCAGCAATCGCTACCTCGGCAAGTTCCGAGGCCGAGTCGTGGACAACAACGATCCGCTGCACATCGGCCGGATCACCGTCGAGGTCCCGGACGTCCTGGGCGACGAGCCGTCGACCTGGGCGCTGCCCTGTCTGCCGTTCACCGGACCGGAGGCGGGTCAGTTCGTGGTGCCGCCGCCGGGGGCGGGTGTGTGGGTGGAGTTCGAGCAGGGGGATCCGAGTTTCCCCGTCTGGACCGGGTGTTGGTACGGGGAGCAGACCGAGCTGCCGCCCGATGCCCGCCGTCTCGTGCAGCCCGCGTCGCAGGCCAAGCCCGTCGTGGTGCAGACACCCGCGGCACACAAGATCGTGATGAGCGATCCGCCCGGCGCCGATCAGGGGATTCTGCTGCAGGCCCAGGGCGGGGCGTACATCCGCATCACCAAGGAAGCGATCGTGATCTCCAACGGCCTCGGCGCGGAGGTCATCCTGCGCGGCAACCAAGTGGACATCAACGAGGGTCAGTTGACCGTCGCGTCGAAGCGATAGGAACGGGGGAAGGACGAACGTGTCCAGGATGTCCGGGACGTCCACTGGGATGTCCGGAAACTTGCTCGGTGCCGCCGCCGTGATCAGCTGCCCGCACGGCGGTCGCGCCACCGCCACCACTCCGACCGGCAGCGTGCGCGTGGACGGCTCGCCCGTCGCCACGGCCGCGCACAGTTATGTCGTCAACGGCTGCCCGCACACCGTCGACGGTGTGCCCATGCCCTGCGTCTCCGTCCGCTGGACCGCGGACGGCGCCGGCGTCATGGTCGACGGCGCGCCCGTGCTGCTCGACACCTCCGCGGCCCAGTGCTTCACGGCGGCCTTCGTGCCCCAGGGACCGCCCGTCGTCCAGACCGCGCAGCGAAAGGTGACCGTCCGATGAGCCCACGCACACCTGGGCGCAGCCGTCCGCGTACCGACATCTCGTTCCCCTTCAGGGCCGACCGCCGTGGACGCACCGCACACGCCGACCGCGACGAGCACGTCCGCGACCTGATCGAGCAACTGCTGTTCACCAGCCCGGGCGAGCGCGTGGTGCGTCCGGACTTCGGCTGCGGACTGCTCGACCTGGTGTTCGCGCCCAACAGCCCCGAGCTCACCAACACCCTCGAACTGTCCGTGCAGGCCTCCTTGCAGCGCTGGCTCGGCGATCTCATCGACGTGGAGGCCCTTGACGTGGTCAGCGAGGACAACGTCGTCCGCGTGTATCTCTCGTACGCCGTGCGCGCCACGGGGACGCGCCGCGACGACGTCTTCGAAGGGAGGGCCGCGGCATGACGACGGCGAGCACCACCACTTCCCGGCGCGCCAAGGTAAGAGCCGCCCAGCTCAACGGAGTCGACGCCGTCGAGGTGAGCGACGGACTCATGCTCACCGTCACGTTCCTCGGCAAGGCGCCGCACGGCCTGTGCCCCGAGAATGTACGCATCGACGGCGGCCGTCGCGTCACCGGCATCACGGCAGTCGACGTCAGCGTCGAACGCGAGGACGACCCGGAGCTCGACGACCGGCTGTACGTCACCCTCGACAAGGCCGGCGACACCTCCCGCTACCGGTTCTCCCTCGTGGAGACCGACCCGTACGGACGCCCCGGCACGGAGCCCTACCGCGGCTTCGACCAGCGCTACCACAGCGCGTACTTCCAGTTCCGCCCCGACTGCCCGACCCCCTTCGACTGCAAGGACGAGCACGAGCGGCAGCCGGAGTTCCCGACCGCGCCCGTCATCGACTACACCGCCCGCGACTACGAGACCATCCGCAAGCTGCTTCTCGACCGCCTCGCGCTCACCAGCCCCGACTGGGTCGAGCGCAACCCCGCCGACCTGGGCATGACCCTGGTCGAGCTGCTCGCGTACACCGGCGACCAGATCAGCTACCAGCAGGACGCGGTCGCCACGGAGGCGTACCTCGACACCGCGCGCCGTCGGGTCTCCGTACGCCGTCACGTCCGGCTCATCGACTACGCGATGCACGACGGCTGCAACGCCCGCGCGTACGTCACCGTGGAGACCGCCGGCGAACACACGCTGCTCGCGGGCACGTACCGCTTCGCCTCCGTCGACGTACGCACCCTCGACCCGCATGACCGTCCCGAGCCCGGCACGGTCATCGGCGACGGGGACCTCGCGGAGCTCGACGAGCGCGGGTCCGTGGAGGTCTTCGAACCGGTCGCCGCCGCCGACCCGCTTCAGTTGCGGGCCGCGCACAACGCGATCCGCCTGTGGACCTGGGGCGGCGAGGTGTGCACCCTGCCCCAGGGGGCGACCGCCGCGACCCTGCGCGACGAGTGGCGCGACGCGGAGACCTGCGAGGAACGCCGACTCGAACTGGCCCCCGGTGACCTGCTCGTCCTGGAGGAAGTGAAGGGAGCGCGCACCGGCACCCCCGGTGACGCCGACCCGGCCCACCGGCAGGTCGTACGTCTGACCTCCGTCACCCCGGGCATCGACCGCATCGAGGACCAGCCGGTCCTGGAGATCACCTGGGCCGCCGAGGACGCCCTGCGCTCCCCGTTCTGTCTCACCACCCGCGGCGGACGCGACTGCGAGCCCGTCGAGGACGTGACGCTCGCGCGCGGCAACGTCGTCCTCGTCGACCACGGCCGCTCGCTGAACTGGTGCGGCGACGGTCTCCCGGAGACGGTGACCGTGCCTCCCGCGCCCGCCGTCGTCGCGCCCTGCGACCCTCCCGCGTTCGGCTGCTGGGACCCCGACGAGGGCAACGCGCCCGCCAAACTCATCAACTCCCTTACGGACAAGGCGGAGCACGGCCGGTCGCTCACCGCCGACGACATCCGTGAACTGTTCGAGGTCGTCGGCGAGGAAGCGACCGGACGCGCCGGACTCGGGCTGGAACTCGCCGGGCAGCGCCACGAGCGAAGCGAGATGGGGGTCCCCCCGGCCGGAGGCTGGGGGAGGGTGACGCCCGGTACGGCGTACGCCCAGGCCGCGGCCCTCAGGACCCTCCTCGCCCAGTCCGTCTACCCGGGCATCGTGCCCCGCTTCCGGCCGGTCCTCGGCCGTTCGCCCGTGGTGCAGGCTGTGCCGTTCCCGGACCTGTGGACCGTCGCCGCCGGACAGGCGGAGCGGATCGGCGCCATCCCGGGACGCGTGAAGCAGCGTCTGGTCGAGCTGTGGCGCAGCGCCCGCGACCAGGACGGGCTCGGCGAGCAGGAGATCGCCGAACTCACCGTGATCTACGGACTGAAGGTCCTGGAGCGGCTCGAACTCCACGTCCACCCGGTCCGCGCCCTGCGTGAACTCCTGCACCGCAGCGACACGTTGCTCGACGCCAAGCTGCGCCGCGTCGAGGTGCTGACGGCACGTGCCCGCGCGGGCACGGTCCTCGACGGGCACATCGCGTGGGAGATCGCGCAGAGCTGGGGGCCGGGATACGCGGCCGGACTGCACCCGGACGAGCTGGTGCTCCGCGGGCCCGCCTCGGCGGCGCTCCGGCACGATCCGCGACAGGCACTGCCCGCCGTACGGATCCACGACGGCGACGTCACCTGGGAGCCCCGCCGCGATCTGCTCGACAGCACCTCCCGCGAGAGGCATTTCGTCGGCGAGCTGGAGGACGACGGACGCCTCGCGCTGCGCTTCGGCGACGGCCGGCATGGCGCGCGGCCGACACCCGGTACCCGCCTCGAACTCCGCTACCGGCTCGGCGGCGGCACCGCGGGAAACGTGGGCGCGGAGGCCATCAACCACCTGGTCCTCTGCGGCGACGGCGACGGCGACTTCGAGGAACCGCCGGTGGCCGGCGTCCGTAACCCGCTGCCCGCCGTGGGCGGCGCGGAACCCGAACCGATCGAGCAGGTACGCCAGTTGGCGCCGCTCGACCTGCGCCGCACCCGTCTGCGCGCCGTCACCGCCGAGGACTACGCGGCGCTCGCCTCCGCCCTGCCCGGGGTGCAGCGGGCCGCCGCCGAGATCCGCTGGACCGGCAGTGTCCAGGAGGCCCACGTCGCGATCGACGCGTACGGCACCGGCGCACCCACGGACGTGCTGCTCGACTCGGTGGCGCAGTCCCTGGAGGCGTACCGGCGCATCGGCCACGACCTGGTCGTCGGTCGCGCCCGCCCGGTGCCGCTCGACATCGCGCTGACGGTGTGCGCGAAGCCGGGGCACCAGCACGGGCAGATCCTGGCCGAGCTGTACCGCGTGCTCGGCAGCGGCCGCCTCCCGGGCGGACGGCTCGGCTTCTTCCACCCGGACGCGCTGACCTTCGGTGAGCCGGTCCGGCTGAGCCGCCTGGTCGCCGTCGCGGCGGCCGTGCCGGGCGTCGAGAGCGTCCATGTCACCCGCCTGAGAAGGCTGTTCCACGAAGACCGAGGAGAGAGGGAGGACGGCGTGCTGCGGCTCGGCCCGCTGGAGATCGCCACCTGCGACAACGACCCCGACCGGCCGGAGAACGGCCTGCTGGCGATATCCCTCGGAGGTGCCCGATGAGCGACCTCGACGACTGCGGCTGCGGGGGCGCGTGCGGCGGCGGCCACGACGAGCGCCTCACCCCCGCGCCGCTCCACAACCCGCCCGGCCGCACCGCCCTGGACTACCGCGTCGGCGAGTACGGCTCCTTCCTGGCCGCCCTCCTCGACCGGCTCGCCTCGCCCGCGTACCCGGCGCTGAAGGGGCTCACGGTCCGCACCCCCGACGACCCGGCGATCGGCCTGCTCGACGCCACCGCCGTCCTCGGCGACCTGCTCACCTTCCACTCCGAGCGGATCGCCGACGAGGCCTACGTCCGCACAGCCGACGAACACCGTTCGCTCGTGCTGCTCGGCAGGCTCGTCGGCCACCGGCCACGGCCCGGCGTCGCCGCCTCCACCCACCTCGCGTACAGCCTCGAACGCGATCCGCGTGCCGAGACCCTGCCCGTGGTGATCCCGCGCGGGGCGCGCAGCCACAGCGTGCCCGCGTCCGCCGGCGAGGAGTCGCAGACCTTGGAGACGAGCCGGGACCTGACGGCCCGCTGGGACTGGAACGAGCTCAAGGTCCGGCGCAGGCGCCCCACCCTCGTCACCCCGCGGGACCTGGAGCGCCGCTCCGAGCTGTTCGTCGAGGGCACGGCCCACACGCTGCGGACGGGCGACCAGTTGCTCTTCGTCTTCGGTGAGCGGGCGGGCGCCGAGCGGAAGCTGCTGCCCGTGGCGAACGTACGGGTCGACCGGGACGACGAGATCACCGCGATCTCCCTGCCCAGGTCGGCGCCGCCCACGTTCAAGGAACTCGTCGACGAGGTCCGGCGATGGACCGCCGAACCCGAGGCCCCGGGCGAGCCCGGCGACGAGCCGCCCACGCCCGAAGTCCCCAACCCGCGGCCGGTCAGCCGGCTGATCGAGGACTTCGAGGACCAGGTCCTCGCCCCGCTGCGCGCCGACCTGGACGAGATCAAGACGCCGGAGCGCCTCGCGGCCCGCCTCGCCGAGCCGGTCGTACGCCTCGGGGAGGCACAGGTCCTCGCCACGTCATACGAGGACGTGGCGGCGTGGTTCGAGCACTTGGAGGCCGTACTGGCCGAACTGGCCGAGCGAGCACGGGAGTCGGCGCCCTCGCAGCCTCTGCCGCCGACGGACGAGCCTACGGACGACCAGGGCCCGGCAACCGAGAAGAGCGCGCTCGGGGAGCGTGAGGCCGCCCTCCAGGCCCTGACCTCCGTCCTGCCCGCACTCCGCGGCAAGGCGCCCGCGCTCTCCGCGGGCACCCAGTCCCAGCACCCCGGGGCCGACGCCGCCCGGCTGCTCTCGGCCCTCAACCCCGGCCTGAGCGGCCTCTACCCGGCCTGGCGGAGGGCAGCCGCCCCCGGCACCCCTCAGCTCCTGCGGGAAGTCCACGCCATGCGTGTGACCGCGGCGCCCTTCGGGGCCATGGCTCCTCTCAAGCCGATGCAGGACGACAAGGGCCGCGTCATCCGCGCCGCGGACTGGCCGCTCACCGGCGCCGCCCTGGTGAGCATGCGCGTCGTCTACGACACGACGGGCAAGGTGCCCGCGCGGGCGGAGTTCCAGTACGTCGAGGGCGGCAGCTCGGACCAGCGGGCGGAGAACCTGCCGGTCCCGCAGCCCGTCAACTTCCGCCTCGGTCCGGGCCGGGTGGACCTGTCCACCCGCGCGGGCCAGGACCGCGAACTGAGCTGGCTCAACCGTCGCCCCACCGACTCCCAGGAGCCCGGCGTCACCGCCGTACTCCACTCGGGCCTGCCCGAACGCACCCTCTTCGTGTCGCGCCCCGATGAGGACGGCCTCGTCCACGTGGGTGTCCACAACGGCGAGTCCCAGCAGGTCGACCTCCGGCCGGGCATCCCGAAGCAGATCACGCACGGCGAGTACGAGGTCAGCCTCAAGTACACGGTGGGCAGCGCCGCGCCCAACGTGGAGATCGTCATCGCCTCGAAGCCGGAGCCCACCAACCGCCGTGTCCTGCAACTGGACACCGTGAACGACGGCATCACGGTCGGCAGCTGGGTCGCGATCCAGCGCCCCACCAAGGGGGCCGAGGGCGGCATCCCCGGCGACGCCAAGCTAGCGTCCGTCACCACGAAGGTGGTGGCCGCGCGCACGGCCGCGTACACCAACTACGGCATCACCGGCCGCGGCACGGAACTCCTCCTGGCCGACCCGTGGCTGGACGAGTTCGACGTCCTGCTCTCGCACATCCGGGACACCACCGTGCACGCCGGGGGCGAGCCGCTGCGTCTGGCCGACGAGCCGCTCGGCGAGGACGTACACGGCAACGAGATCGAACTCGCCCAGCTGTACGACGGGTTGCAGCCCGGCCGCACGCTGATCGTCGGCGGCGAGCGCAGCGACATCCCCGGCACGGCGGGCGTCGAGGCCACGGAAGTCGTCACCATCGCCGCCGCCGATCCCGCCGTCGATACCCGACTGCCCGGCGACCACGTCCACACGAAACTGACGCTCACCGCGGACCTCGCGTACCGCTACCGCCGCGAGACGGTGAAGATCCTCGGCAACGTGGTCGAGGCGACGCACGGCGAGGGCCGGGACGAGCCGATCGGCAGCGGCGATTCGGACCGCACGAACCAGACGTTCGCGCTCTGGCAGTCACCGCTCACCTGGCTCGCCGACGACAACCCCCTCGGCGCCACGCCCGTCCTGGAGGTCAGGGTCGACGGAGTGCTCTGGCACGAGGTCGACAGCCTCGCCGGACGCGGCCCGCGCGAGCGCGTCTACATCACCGGCAGCACCGCCGACGGCCGCACCACCGTGACCTTCGGCGACGGCATCCACGGCACACGCCTGCCCAGCGGCCACGAGAACGTACGCGCCCGATACCGCTTCGGCACCGGCAAGGCGGCCAACGTCGCCGCCGGCCGCATCACCCAGGCCCTCACCCGGCCCCTCGGCGTCACCGCGGTCACCAACCCGCGCGCGGCCACCGGCGGCGCGGACGCCGACGGACCCGCGCTGACCCGGCGTACGGTCCCGCTGGCCGTCTCCGCCCTGGACCGCCTGGTCTCGGAGCCCGACTACGAGGACTTCACCCGCTCCCGTGCCGGCGTCGGCCGGGCCGCCGCCCGCGAACTCTTCGACGGCCGGCGGCGCGTGCTGCACGTGACGGTCGCGGGCACGGACGACGTCCCGATCGCCGAGGATTCGGACCTGCTGCGCTCCCTGCGCGGCGCCCTCACCGAGTACGGCGACCCGAACCTGCCCGTGCGCGTGGACGTCCGCGAACTCGTCGCCCTGCTGGTGGCGGCGAAGGTGAAAGTGGCGCCCGACCACAGCTGGGAGGTCGTCGAACCACGCCTGCGCCTGGCTCTGCTGCGCCGACTCGGCTTCGAGGGGCGGGAGTTGGGGCAGCCCGCCCGCCTGTCCGAGATCCTGGCCACGGCGCACACCGTCCCCGGCGTCGACTACGTGGACGTCGATGTCTTCACCGGCATCCCCGCCTCCGCTACCGCCGCGGAACTTACGAAGCTGCTCGCGAATCCCGGCGTACCGAAGGCATCGGTCCCGGCGCGCCAGGCGACGTACGACGAGAAGATCCACACCGTCCGGAAGAAGGACGGCGAGACGCTGTCGGAGGTCTGCGCCGGGTACGGCATCCCGCTCGCCGAACTGCTGCGCCTGAACCCCGACATCACCGACACCCGGCGCCTGGCGAAGGGCCGGTCGGTGTACGTGTTCCGCGGTATCCGCCCGGCGCAGCTCGCGCTGCTGTCGCCGAAGGCCGCGGACACCCTGATTCTGACGGAGGTCAAGTGATGTCCCGGGACATCGAGTTCGAGACGGAGGCTGTGTGATGTCCAGGGAACCGGACGGACTCGCCGAGCTGCTCCCGCAGTGGCACCGGCTGCGCGACGCGCAAGAAGGGGAAGCACTGCGCGCCCTGCTCGCGGTCATGGCCGAGCAGATCGACCGCGTACGCAGCGGAGTCGAGCAGGGCTACGACGACCTGTTCGTCGAGACGGCGGCCCCCTGGGTGCTGCCGTACCTCGGCGACCTGGTGGGCTATCGCACGCTGCCGGGCTACGAGCGAAGCGAGATGGGGGTACCCCCGGCCGGAGGCTGGGGGAGCGTGCTGACCACCGCCCTGCGCGACGGCAGTTCGGCCGAACTCGCGGAGGCCGTCGCACCGCGTCGCGACGTCGCCGCGACCGTCGCCAACCGCCGCCGCAAGGGCACCCTCCACCTGCTGGAGGAACTCTCGGAGGACGTGGCGGGCTGGCCCGCGCGAGCCGTCGAGCTGTCCCGCCACGTCTCCCACCACCAGCCCGTGAAGCTGTACGGCGACGGAGGCGCCCATCGCGGGAGCCGCGGCCGTCTCGCCGACCTCCGGGACGGCTCCGCGCTCGACCTGGCGGGCGGCCCCTTCGGCGCGGTGGCCCGCTCGGTGGACGTACGCAGGGCCGACTCCCGTCACCGGCAGGGAGGTTGGAGCCCGGCCGGTGTCGGACTCTTCGTATGGCGGCTGAAGGCGTACTCGCTGACGTCCACGCCGGCGTACTGCATCGACCGCGCCCGCAACCTCTACACCTTCTCGATCCTCGGCAACGACACACCGCTGGTGACGAAGCCCGTCCCGGAGCCGTCACCCACACACATCGCCACGATCGACAACGTCCCGGCCTTCATCCGCCGCCACCAGCTCCACGACCGCCTCGCCGACTACTACGGCCCCGGCAAGAGCCTCGTGATCCGGCGTGACGGCGAGGACCGGCCCGTACCGCTCTCCGACATCGTGGTCGCCGATCTGTCGGAGTGGCGGTACCGGCCCAAGCGCGGTCAGGTCGCGGTCGATCCGGAACTCGGTCGCATCGCGTTCGGCTCGCGGTCCGCGCCCCGGCAGGGCGTGTGGGTCGACTACCACTACGCGTTCGGCACCGACATGGGCGGCGGCGAGTACGAACGGGACCGCGAGCCCCGCCCGGACGCCGAGGTCTACCGGGTCGGCCCCGGTGAGACGTACCAGCGCATCATGGACGCGTACCGGGAGTGGCGGAACGACCGACGGGCCGGCCGCTGCGGACCCGAGGGCATCATCGAGATCACGCACAGCGGCGCCTACCAGGAGCAACTGGACTTCGACCTCGACCCGGGCGACCGGCTCGAACTGCGCGCGGCCGAGGGCACGCGACCGGTGATCCGGCTGCTCGACTGGTACAGCAACCGCCCCGACGCCCTCAACATCCGTGCCGTGTCAGAGGACTGCCCCCCTGCCGAGCGCCCGCGGATCGTGCTCGACGGGCTGCTCGTCGCCGGCCGGGGCATCAACGTCACCGGCCCGATGGGCGCCGTCGTCGTCCGCCACTGCACCCTCGTACCCGGCTGGTCGCTGGAGCCCGAATGCGACCCGCACTCGCCGGAGGAGCCGAGCTTCGTCCTGGAACGCACCACCGCGTGCCTCCAGATCGAGCACAGCATCCTCGGCACCATCGAGGTCATCGGCGACGAGGTCTCCGAAGAACCCCTCGACATCCACCTCCGCGACAGCATCGTGGACGCCACCGCCGACGACCGCGAGGCACTCTCCGCGCCCGACTGCCGGCACGCCCACGCCGTCCTGCACCTGCACCGGACGACCGTCATCGGCGAGGTCCACACGCACGCGGTGCGCATCGCGGAGAACTCGGTCTTCACGGGGAAGCTGCATGTGGTCCGGCGCGGTATCGGCTGCCTGCGTTTCAGTTACGTCCCCGCCGGGTCCCGTACGCCGCGCCGGTACCGCTGCCAGCCGGATCTGGCCGGCCCCGCGCAAGCCTCCCGCGTACGGCCGCTCTTCACGTCCCAGCGCTACGGGACGCCCTGGTACGGGCAGTTGGCGGACGTCCCCCACTCTCGGCTTCGCTCGAGCGGGGGGACCCCCATCGCCGATGAGATCCGGCGCGGCGCGGACGACGGGGCCGAGATGGGCGCCTTCCACGACCTGTACCGGCCGCAGCGCGAGGACAGCCTGCGGGCGCGGCTCGAGGAGTACACGCCCGCAGGCACGGATGCGGGGATCTTCTTCGTGACCTGAGCCTCGTGATCTGAGCCTCGTGATCAGAGGCTTCGTACTGGCCTTCGTGACGCGCGCCGACAACGACTTTGTGAACCCGCACTTCTCCGAACCAGGGGGACCCCCTTCATGCACGCAGATCTCTCCCGCCTCACGTTCCGCCCGGAGCGGCACTACTCCGCGGTCATAGCCCAGCAGGGCCGTGTCCAGCTCGACGCGGACGCCAACGAGCAGACCGCCATCCAGCTGCACCAGGCCCGCACCGTCGCCGCCGACCTGATCGGGCAGCACGGCGGGCCACGCAAGTACGCCGGCTTCCGGATCGAGTACGTCGGCGGCAAGCACGACATCGACACCCTGCACATCCACGGCGGCCGCTACTACGTCGACGGCATCCTGTGCGACGCGTACCGCCCGGCTCCCGGCACGCCCGTACCGGACGAAAACACAGAGGATTCCGGGGAGCAGGACTCCTCGGCCGCGCAGCCGCCCGAGTACTGGACCTACTGGGACCAGCCCGACGGCCACCGCGACCCGGAGAAGCCCGGCGACCGGCTGCCGTCGCCCGCGCAGAACCCCTTCCTCGTCTACCTGAAGGTCTGGGAGCGCTCGGTCAGCGCGGCCGAGGACCCGACGCTGCGCGAGGTCGCGCTCGGCGCGGCGATGCCGGACACCGCCGCCCGCGTGAAGGTCGTCTGGCAGGTCCTGCCGCTCTCCCTCACCGAGTTGGGCATCGAGGACGCCGAGCCGTCGAAGGAGGTCGTCCGCGCCGCCTTCGACAAGTGGGCGCTGCGCGAAGCCGCCCCCTCGGCCCGGCTCGCCGCCCGCAGCGAACGGCCCGACCACGCGGACGAGGACCCGTGCCTGGTCAAGCCCGACGCCCGTTACCGCGGGCCGGAGAACCAGCTGTACCGCGTCGAGGTCCACGAGGGCGGCGAGGCCGGCGACGCCACGTTCAAGTGGTCCCGTGAGAACGGCTCCGTGGTCTTCCCCGTCGACGAACTCGACGGCACCTGGGTGCAGTTGGCGTCCCTCGGCCACGACGACAAACTGGACCTGGACGTCGGCGACCGCGTGGAATTCACCGACACCGCGTACGCCTCCCGACTCGAACCCCTGCCGCTGCTGAGGGTCGAGGAACTGGACCTGCCGGGCCGCCGCGTACGCCTGTCCGCCGAGCCGGAGCAGAGCGTCGGACGGCTGGCCCATCTGCACCCGTTCCTGCGGCGCTGGGACCACCACGACGGCCCGAAGCGCAAGGGGCGTACGACGTCGCCGCGGGGCGGAGCCGTTCCCGTCACGGAGGGGGAGTGGCTGCCCCTGGAGGACGGCGTCGAGGTCTACTTCGCCAAGGGCGGCACGTACCGCACCGGCGACCACTGGATCGTCCCCGCCCGCACCGCCACCGGCAGCGTCGAATGGCCGGTGGACGCGGCCCGCAAGCCCCTGCTTCAGGCCCCGGCCGGCATCGCCCGCCACTTCGCGCCCCTCGCCCTGGTGAAGGGCGAGTCCGGGGCCGTGGACCTGCGCCTCGCCTTCGGTCCCCTCGCCAGCAGCATTCCGGCGGCGGACGAAGCGACGCTCGCGGCGGAGGCACGGGCGCGCGAGGAGGAGGCCGCGGCAGAGTCCTCGGGCAGCAGGTCGCAGACCACAGCCGAGGCGGAGGACGCCGTGGAGGGAGACAACTGATGGCCAAGCCACTGTCCGCGTCCAAGATGGTGGAGATCCTGCGGGCGGAGGGCCTGACGGTCCACGAGGTACGGAACTGGCGCCGCCACAACCGCAATTCCAAGGGCCCCTGGGGTCCGATCAACGGCGTGATGATCCACCACACCGTCACCTCCGGCACCAAGTCCTCGGTGGACCTCTGCTACGAGGGCCACTCGAACCTGCCCGGCCCGCTGTGCCATGGCGTCATCGACAAGAAGGGCCATGTCCACCTGGTGGGCAACGGCCGCGCCAACCACGCCGGCGTCGGTGACGGCGACGTCCTGCGCGCCGTGATCAACGAGACGAAGCTCCCGCCGGACAACGAGGCCGACACCGACGGCAACCGTCACTTCTACGGCTTCGAGTGCATCAACCTCGGCAACGGCAAGGACCCCTGGCCCGAGGCGCAGAAGGAGGCCATCGAGAAGGTCGCGGCCGCGATCTGCCGCGCCCACGGCTGGTCCGAGCGCTCCGTCATCGGCCACAAGGAGTGGCAGCCGGGCAAGCAGGACCCGCGCGGCTTCACGATGGACGGCATGCGCAAGCGCATCCGCGCGCGGCTGGGCGGCAAGGGCGGCGGCGGGAAGGACCCCGCCCCCGAGCCGAAGCCCGATCCCAAGCCGTCGTACGAGCCGTTCCCGGGCGCCGGCTTCTTCCACATCGGCCAGAAGTCCCCGATCATCACGGCCATGGGCCACCGCCTGGTCGCCGAGGGCTGCGGCCGCTACGAGAAGGGCCCCGGCCCCAACTGGACCGAGGCCGACCGCAGATCCTACGCAGCCTGGCAGGAGAAGCTCCGCTTCAAGGGCAAGGACGCGGACGGCATCCCGGGCAAGGTGAGCTGGGACAAGCTGAGGGTGCCCGCGTCAGACGGCTGAGAGGTCGCGCCCCTGACCGGCCGCGGCCGGTCAGGGGCGCGACCAGCCACAGACGGCCCGCAGCTTTCGTACGGCTGCTCAGATATTGGTGGGCGGATACGGCGGCCGAGCCGGAATCACCGCCCCGGACGCGGACGGCAGCGGCGGCAGCGCCGTCTCGTGCAGCCACGCCGTGAACAGGTCGTCCAGCGAATCGGACGCATACCGCGCGACGTGCCGCGTGAACGACTCCGTCGTCACCGCGCCACCCCGATGCAGCGCAGCCCAAGCCCGCAGCATCCGGAAGAAGGACTCGTCGCCCAGCGCGCAGCGCACAGCGTGCAGCACGAGCCCACCCCGCTCGTAGAGCCGATCGTCGAACATCAACTTGCGCCCCGGGTCCGCGAGTTGGAGATCCTGCGGCAACCCCGCCAGCTTCCGGTGCGCCAAAGCGGCCAGCGCCTGCGCACTGCGCCCGCCCGACCGCTCCGACCACAGCCACTCCGCGTACTTCGCGAACCCTTCGTTCAGCCAGATGTGCCGCCAGTCGGCGATGCTCACACTGTTGCCGAACCACTGGTGCGCCAGCTCGTGCGCGATGAGGCGCTCAGAACCCCGCGCCCCGTCCACGTGGTTGGCGCCGAACAGGGACAGCCCCTGCGCCTCCACCGGGACGTCCAGCTCCTCCTCGGTGACGACGACCGCGTACTCACCGAACGGATACGGGCCGAAGACCTCCTCGAACAGTTCCATCATCGCGGGCTGCCGCGCGAAGTCCCGGGAGAACGAGGTAAGCAGATGCGCCGGGATGTGCCCTGCCTGCGGCACACCACCGAGGCCGGGATCGCCGAGCAGCACCGTCTGGTACGTGCCGATGGACAGCCCGACCAGGTAGCTGGACGTCGGCGCCGACTGCTCGTAGACCCAGGTGGTCGTCGAGGCCTTCGTCGTCCGGGTCAGCAGCCGGCCACCGGCCACGACCGAGTACGCGGACGGCGTGGTGATCGACAGCTGGTACGAGGCCTTGTCGGCGGGCCGGTCGTTGCACGGGTACCAGGACGGCGCCCCGACCGGCTGGCTGGCCACCAGAGCCCCGTCCTCCAGCTCCTCCCAGCCGAGCCCGCCCCAAGGGCTTCGTACCGGCTTGGGGTTGCCCGACCAGTGCACCTCCACCGTGAAGGCGGCCCCGGCCCGGATCGGCTTCGCCGGGCGGATGCGGAGCCGGCCGCCCCGGTGCGTGTAGTGCGGTGCCCGGCCGTCGACCCGTACCCGGCCGACCTTGAAGTCGGCGAGGTTCAGCAGGAACTCGGCGAGCGGTGCCCGGCCCGCTATGGCGTTGAGCCGGGCGGTGCCGGACAGCCGGTTGGGTCCGGGACGGTAGTCCACGGCGAGTTCGTACCGGTGCACCCGGTAGCGGGCATCCCCGTTCGCCGGGAAGTACGGGTCCGCTCCCACTGTCCGCTGAACCACTGCTGTGTCCGCTCCCTGCCCTGTGCTCGTACGACGTGCCGGTGCCACCTCCCTGGGCGCCGTACGGGCTGCGCCTAGGGACGCCATGCTTCGATCGGGTTGCCCAGCCAACGGGTGTCGTCGGGAACGGATTCCGCCGCCATGACGAGGGATGCGGGTCCCAGTGTGCTGCGCGCCCCGACGGTGCTGCCGGGCAGGACGATTCCGCCCGGGCCCAGGGTGGCGCCCTCACGGAGGACCACAGTATCCGTCCGCAAGATCCGGTCGTGGAAGAGGTGGGTCTGCAGCACACAGCCACGGTTCACGGTGGCGGCGTCCTCCAGCGTCACCAGGTCCGTCTCCGGCAGCCAGTAGCTCTCGACCCAGACGCCCTTGCCGATTCGGGCGCCGAGCCCGCGCAGCCACAGCGACATCAGCGGCGTACCGGGCACGGAACCGGCCAGCCAGGGCACGGCCACCACCTCGACGAAGGTGTCGGCCAGCTCGTTGCGCCACACGAAGCCGCTCCACAGCGGGTGCTCACCGGTCCGGTGCCGGCCCACGAGCAGCCACTTCGCGACGATCGACAGCACCGCGGCTGCCGCACCGGCAGCCAGCAGCACCACACCTGCGAGAGCCCAGGCCCATGCCCCCAGCACGCTCAGCGCGGCCACCGTCAGCACAGCCAGCGCGGCCGAGCAGAACACCGGGACGATCCGGCACAGCTCGACCAGACCGCGCGCCCACAGCAGCCGCTTGGGCGGGTCGTACGTACGGCTCTGATCGCCGTCACTCGTCGCCCGCGGCAGCTTCACCGGCGGCAGACCCAGATACGAGCTGCCCTTCTTCGCCTTCTTCGGCGTCGCGGACAGTACGCCGACCAGGCCGCCGTCCGGTACGGAGCGGCCCGGCGCGGTCATCCCGGAGTTCCCCAGGAAGGCCCGGCGGCCGATCTCCGCCCGCCCGATCCGCATCCAGCCGCCCCCGAGCACGTACGGAGCGGTCAGCGTGTCATCGGCGAGGAACGCGCCCTCGCCGACCGTCGTGAGGCTGGGCAGCGCGAGGACCGTAGACACCTCTGCGCCCCGCCCGATCTTCATCCCGAGCAGCCGCAGCCACACCGGCGTGACCAGCCCGGCGTACACCGGGAACAGCGTCTCGCGCGAGCGGTCCATCAGCTGCGTGACCGTCCAGGCCTTCCAGCCGATCCGGCTGTGCGTGGGGTGCGTGCCCGGGCGCAGGCCCAGACTGAGCAGCCGTACGGAGATCAACAGGAGCAGCGCGTACGTGAAACCGAAGGTCAGCGTCGCCGGCACCAGCGCGAGCGCGGCGCCCCGCAGGGCCCCGCCGAGTCCGGCGTCCGGCGAGACGAAGAGGCTCGCCACGAGGAGGGCGGCAAGGCCCGCGACCAGCGGCAGGGCGTTCAGGGCCAGACCGGTCGCGCCGTACATCACGCGCCAGTACGTCCCCTTCTGCGGGCGCTCCTTGGGCCAGTCCCGCTTCGCCTTGCCGAGCTTGACGGCGGGAGCGCCCGCCCAGCGCTGACCGGTGGGGATGTGCCCCGAGACGGCGGAGCCGGGTGCCACTTCGGCCCGCTTGCCGACGCGGGCGCCGGGAAAGAGCATGCCGCGGGTGCCGACCACCGCGCCGGCGCCCACCTTGACGGTGCCGATCTCCAGGCGGTCGCCGTCCAGCCAGTGCCCGGACAGGTCCACCTCCGACTCGACGGCGGCACCGCGGCCGAGCTTGAGCATGCCGGTCACCGGCGGCAGCGAGTGCAGGTCCACATCGGGGCCGACCTTGGCGCCGAGCGCCCGCGCGTACCGCTCCAGCCAGGACCCGGTCAGCGAGGTCGCACCGCTGAACTCAGCGAGCCGCTCAGCCGTCCACAGCCGCAGATGCACGCTCCCGCCGCGGGGATAGCGGCCGGGCTTCACTCCGCGCAGCAGCAGCCGCGCACCGCCCGCGGCGATCGCGAGCCGCCCCGCCGGACTGAAGAGCAGCGCCGCCCCGGCAGCGACGGCCCACCATGAAGTCTGAGGCGCCCACGGATACGGGCCGAACCAGTGCAGTACGTTCCCGAGCGCGGCCAGCGCCACCGTCCAGCGCAGCCCGAGGAGCGTGAACAGCGGGACGAGCAGCAGCAGTTGGGCCACCTTGGCCCGCAGCGGCACCGGTGCGATCTCGCGCGCGGCGCCGTCGCCCTGCGCGGACTTCTCCAGATGCCGGGCCAGCTTGCGCAACACGGGGTGCTGATAGAGGTCGACCACCGCGGCGCTGGGGTAGCGCGTACGAAGCTTGGTGGTGAGCTGGGCGGCGGCCAGGCTGCTGCCGCCGATGGCGAAGAAGTCGTCGCGTGCGCTGCCCACCGGGATGCCGAGCACCTCGCTCCACTGCTCGGCGAGCCAGGCCTCGGTGCCGTACAGCTGCTCGGCGGGACCACCGGTCTCCAGGCCTGCGAGCGGCCACGGCAGCGCGTTCCGGTCGACCTTGCCGGACGTACGCGTCGGCAGCTCGTCGACGGGCGCGAGCAGCGGGACCAGGGCGGCGGGCAGTTCGGCACGCAGCTTCTCGACGGCCGTCGCGTGGTCCCAGCCGTCCTGCGTCACGACATAGCCGACGAGCAGCTGGTTGCCGCTGCGCGCGGTCCGCACGGCGGCAGCGGCGCCCTGGACGCCGGGCAGCGCCTGGAGCGCGGCGTCGACCTCGCCCAGCTCGATCCGCCGCCCGCCGAGCTTGATCTGCTCATCGGCCCGCCCGAGGAAGACCAGCCCGTCCGGCTCGGCCTTGACCAGGTCACCACTGCGGTACGCACGCTTCCAGCCAAGCGACTCCAGCGGGGCGTACTTCTCGGCGTCCTTCTCGTGGTCGAGGTAGCGGGCAAGCCCCACCCCGCCGATCACCAGCTCACCGCTGCCGCCCATCGGCACGGGCTCCCCGGCCTCGTCGACGACGGCCAGCTCCCAGCCGTTCAGCGGCAGCCCGATCCGGATCGGCTCCTCGCCGCTCATCAGCGAGGCGCAGGCGACGACGGTGGCCTCGGTCGGCCCGTACGTGTTCCAGACCTCGCGTCCCTCGGTCACGAGCCGCTGGACCAGCTCGGGCGGGCAGGCCTCGCCGCCGAAGATCAGCAGCCGTACGTCGTTGAGGGCCTCCGGCTCCCACAGGGCGGCCAGCGTCGGCACCGTGGACACCACGGTGATCTCCTGCTCCACCAGCCAGGGCCCGAGATCCGCACCGCTGCGCACCTGGGAACGCGGCACAGGCACCAGGCAGGCCCCGTACCGCCAGGCCAGCCACATCTCCTCACAGGAGGCGTCGAAGGCGACGGACAGCCCGGCCATGACCCGGTCGCCGGGCCCGATCGACTCCTCGGTGAGGAACAGCCTGGCCTCGGCGTCCACGAAGGCGGCGGCGCTGCGGTGACTGACGGCGACGCCCTTGGGCTTCCCCGTCGAGCCGGAGGTGAAGATGATCCAGGCGTCGTGCTCGATACCGGGCCGCGCGGCGGGCGTCTCGCTCTTCTCCCCGACGGTCAGCTCGTGCCCGGCTCCGACGACCGCCCGCACTCCGGCTTCGCCGAACACCAACTCGGCTCGCTCATCGGGGTCTTCGGCGTCCACGGGAACGTAGGCGGCGCCGGCGGCCAGTACGGCGAGGATGGCGACGTACAGGTCATTGGTCCCGGAGGGGACACGTACGCCGACGCGGTCGCCGAGGCCGACCCCGGCGGTGCTCAGGCGTCGCCGCAGGTTCTCGACCTCGACGGCCAGCGCCCGGTACGTGAGCGGGCGAGTCCCGTCGTCCAGGGCGAGTTCGTCCGGATACGAGCGGACGGAGGCCTCGAAGATGTCGACAAGGGAGCGGGGAGAGGCCGCCGGACCCGCGGAGAAACGTGCCGTATCGCCGAACTGTTCGCGGATCTCTGCGTCGAGCACACCGAGAGCACTGCTCTCGTGTATGGCTGTCATCGCGACCTCGCCTCTCGTTCCCGGAAACCTCCGGGGCGCTGGCGGGCCCGCAGGTCTGCCTGGGGTTGTCCGGCTCCAGCTCCGTAACAAACCGGAAATCCTAGTACGACTCTGGACTCGCCCCCTACGACAAGCCATGTGAGAGGTCCGTTCGGAGCAGCCCATCGAAGGTGCCCATGCGTCGTGACCTCGCGATCTTCCCCTCGGGCGAGAGATCGCCCACACATCGGCCGTGGGCGGAGATCTGACGATCATTAAGCGCATCAATATGGGTACATTGCTTTTAAATTGGGCGTATCCAGCTAATTTTCCCCTCGTTGGGGAGTGCATGGCGACGATGAGCCCACAGGGCACGGTGACGGCATGAGCGGTTACTGGCCCCAGCCCGAGCACGGGTTGGACAGCACTGGATATCACCTGGGCTCCTTCGGGGCGGACGTGCTCGACCCCACGGTCCCCGAAGGCCTGCGCACCGAGTGGGACTTCGACCAGGACCTGACCCGGCTGCTCCAGACCGGTGCTCCCGAGGTACCCGTCTCCGCGGCGCCCCCCGTCGCGCGCAAGCGCGGTGCGCGCCGGCGGCCCAACAGGCTGGTGCGGTGCGCCCGTTGGTTCCAGAGGCCGTGGCTGAAGGTGCTGAGCCTGTCCATCGCGGCACTGACCGCGGTGATCGTGGGGATGGTGAGCGTGCTCGGGGCGCTGGTCGCCTACGACCCCCTGCGCGAGGTGGCGTCCCCGATGGCCCATGGGCTGGGCGCATGGTGGCCGCTGCTGGTCTACGGGCCGTGGCTGGTGGCCTCGTTGTCCATCCTGCGCGCCGCGCTGCACCGCCGCAGCGCCGCGCACTCCTGGGCCGTGGTGCTGCTGTTCTCCGCCGTCGCGATGTGCCTGTGTGTCGCCCACGCGCCCAGGGCGCCGATCGCGATGGCGGTGGCGGCTCTTCCGCCGGTGACCGCCCTGCTCTCCTTCCAGCAGTTCGTCCGCCAGCTCACGCTCACCACCCCTGCCAAGCCGGTCCTGCCCCGCCAGCGACGCGCCGGCCGGCACGCCACCGACTGACTTCCGGACACGCCCTGCTCCCGGGCGAGACGCCCGGGAGCAGGGGCACTCCGGCGCACCCACACCCCCGTAAAACAGCTTGTGCGGACCGAGACTCAGCTCGGCCCGCACAATTTGGGTTTTTCTTCAGTGTCCGAGGGGGGACTTGAACCCCCACGCCCGATAAAGGGCACTAGCACCTCAAGCTAGCGCGTCTGCCATTCCGCCACCCGGACAAGGTGTAGGTCGTGCGGGGATGGCCCCGCGGCGACAGAGGAAACATTACCAGGCTTCCGAAGGCTCCCGATCACAGGCCACGGCGTGTGAACCCCGTGTGACAGCCCGGATCCGGCCTTGGGGCGGACGGGACGGAGAGGGAGTATGAGGGGGAGAGGCAGCAGTGACCGTGGGAGGCAGCAGCGTGAGTGAGTCGGATACGGCCAGGAGCATCACCGGTGAGGACGAGGTCGTCGACCTCTGCCGCGAGCTGATCCAGATCGACACCAGCAATTACGGCGACCACTCGGGCCCGGGGGAGCGCAGGGCCGCCGAGTACGTCGCCGAGAAGCTCGCCGAGGTGGGGCTCGAACCGCAGATCTTCGAGTCGCACAAGGGCCGTGCCTCCACGGTCGTACGGATCGAGGGCGAGGACCGATCGCGGCCCGGGCTGCTCATCCACGGCCACACCGACGTCGTACCCGCCAACGCCTCGGACTGGACCCACCATCCGTTCTCCGGAGAGATCGCGGAGGGCTGTGTGTGGGGTCGCGGCGCCGTCGACATGAAGGACATGGACGCGATGACCCTCGCGGTCGTACGCGACCGGGTGCGCGGCGGACGCAAGCCGCCCCGTGACCTCGTGCTGGCCTTCCTGGCCGACGAGGAGGCCGGCGGTAAGTTCGGCGCGAAGCACCTCGTGAACAAGCACCCGGACCTCTTCGAGGGCGTGACCGAGGGGATCGGCGAGGTCGGCGGATTCTCCTTCACCGTCAACGAGAAGCTGCGGCTGTATCTCGTCGAGACCGCCCAGAAGGGCATGCACTGGATGAAGCTGACCGTGGACGGCACCGCCGGACACGGTTCGATGATCCACCGGGACAACGCCATCACCGAACTCTCCGAAGCCGTCGGGCGGCTCGGCCGGCACAAGTTCCCGGTGCGCGTGACGAAGACACTGCGGCACTTCCTCGACGAGCTGGGCGACGCCCTCGGTACCGAGCTCGACCCGGAGAACATGGACGAGACGCTCGCCAAGCTCGGCGGCATCGCCAAGCTCATCGGCGCCTCGCTGCAGAACACCGCCAACCCGACCCAGCTGGGCGCCGGTTACAAGGTGAACGTGATTCCGGGCCAGGCCACCGCACATGTCGACGCCCGCTATCTGCCGGGCTACGAAGAGGAGTTCCTCGCCGATCTGGACCGGATCCTCGGTCCGAAGGTGAAGCGGGAGGACGTGCACGCCGACAAGGCGCTGGAGACCACCTTCGACGGGGCCATCGTCGACGCCATGCAGACCGCGCTGTCCGCCGAGGACCCGATCGCGCGCGCCGTGCCCTACATGCTGTCGGCCGGCACCGACGCCAAGTCCTTCGACGACCTCGGCATCCGCTGCTTCGGCTTCGCCCCGCTGAAGCTGCCGCCGGAGCTGGACTTCGCGGGCATGTTCCACGGTGTCGACGAGCGGGTGCCGGTCGATGCCCTGAAGTTCGGCGTGCGGGTACTCGACCGATTCATCGAGGCGTCCTGAACGAGGAGTCCCCAACGAGGCGTGTCCTTCGGTACGTCCCGAATTAACACGCTGAAACGACACTCCAATAATCGCCAGCGCGTCCAGAGTTGACTGGGAAGGGTGAATGCGCTCATAGGCTCGTAGCCCTATTACTCCCTCCTCGTTACAGGTGATGTGACCCGTGACCAGGGTCGCATTGCCAACTAGGAGGAATAATGATCAAGAAGGTCGTCGCTGCTGCGGCTGCCACTGGTGGCCTCGTTCTCGCTGGTGCGGGAGTTGCGGCTGCCGACTCGGGCGCCCACGGTGCTGCCGTGCACTCGCCCGGCGTGCTCTCGGGGAATGTCGTTCAGGCGCCGATCAATGTGGACTCGAACGTGTGCGGCAACACGATCTCCGTGGTCGGGCTGCTGAACCCGGCGTTCGGCAACATCTGCATCAACGACTGACGTTGCGCTTCACCCCATAGGGGTCTGAACCCCATAGGGGTCTGAGTCCGCGGCCCCGGAGTACGCGCCACGCGCTCCGGGGCCGCCGACTTTCCGCATTCCGCGTACGTGCACTGGGCGCGTGCGCATTCCTGAAGCAACAAGGCAGGGAAAAGCTATGCGACAGGTCACCCGCAAGGGCCTGATGACCGTGGCGGCAGCCACCGGCGTCCTGGCCGTCACCGGCGGCTACGCACACGCCGACTCGGCGGCAAACGGCTCCGCTTCCGACTCTCCGGGCGTGCTCTCGGGGAACTCCGTCGAGGCCCCCATCGACGTGCAGGCGAACGTCTGCGGCAACACCGTGAACGTGGTCGGGCTGCTCAACCCGGCGGTCGGCAACAGCTGCGCCAACGAGGGCGGCGGTTCCGGCAACTCCTCCGGCGGCAACAACTCCTCCGGTGGCGGCTCGCAGGCCGGCGGACACACCGGCGACTCATCCGGCATCGGCTCCGGCAACCACGTGCAGGTCCCGGTGGACGTACCGGTCAACGTCTGCGGCAACGGCGTCAACGTCGGCGGTATCGGCAACGAAACCTCGGGCAACGACTGCGCCAACACCGAGGGTGATCACAAGACGCCGCCTCCCGGTCACGGAGAGCAGACGCCTCCTGGCGACCTGGAGCAGCCGCCGTCCGCGGACGAGGAACAGGCGGGCGCCGCGAAGCCGAACAACCCGGACACCCAGGCCGTCGCACAGCCCAAGGGCTCCGCGCAGCTCGCGGCAACCGGCAGCGACCTGCCGATCGGCCTCGCGCTGCCGGTGGGCGCGGGCGCGCTGCTGATGGGCGCCGTGCTCTACCGCAAGGCACGGGCCGCGGCGTGACAAGGCCTGGAAGGCCCGGGTAACAAAGCCTGGAAGGCACCGGCCACCTGCCGAAACGGAGCGGGCCCCGCGACCGCGGGGCCCGCTCCGTTTCAGCCACTTCGTGTCACCACGTGGCACGCACCTGGCGGATGATCCGCCGGCGCAACCGCACCCTGCGGCTGCCGTCGGGGTGCAGGCTGAGGCGGTCCAACTCCCAGTGTCCGTACTCCGCATGGTCTGTCAGCAGGCGCGTCGCCTCCTTGCGGGAAACCCCGCGTGGCACGTACACGTCGACAAATTCGTATTCCGGCATCGCATCTATTGTGCGGGCAGAGGCCCGGTACGGATAGCGTCTGCACTATGTCTGATGCTGCGCAGCCCACCGCTGCCGAGGTACGCGCCGCCGCCGAGGCGATCAAGGCTGCGCTCGACCGCCACCTTGCGGCTGTCGAGCGCAGGTCGGGTGAGGACGACCCGGCCGTCTACGAGGCGTTCAACGAGTTGGCTTCGGCCGCCGAGGAGTACGACGAGCTCCTCTATGACCGCTATGACGAGGTCACGCCCTTCGAGATCCCCGGTACGGAAGACACCCTGCCGCCGTACACCGGGCCCGAGGAGCCGAACGCGCTGAGCGTGCTGATCCGCCGCGACTACGCCGTCGCGGAGCCGCAGCGTCTGCTGGCGCAGGCCCAGCGGGTGGAGGCCGTGGAGGAGTCGGGAGCGGCGGCCGTGGGCTTCGACGCGGCGTCCGGCACGGTGCACGGTGCGCTGGGCGTGCTGTTCGGAGAGTTCGAGCCGGACGAAATCGCTTCCCGGCACAAGGAGTTCGGCCTGGAGGAGGGCGACTCCACGCTGTGGGTCACCGCCGCGGACGAACCGGCCGACCCCGGTGAATGGCTGGACGCCCCCTTCGAGGGGACGGATCCCCAGCGGATCGTCTGCCGCTTCGACGTCAGCGCGGTCTTCGACGAGGAGCCCGACGACGGCCCCGACGACCTCGATGACCTCGACGGCAGCAGCGCGAACGGCCGCGGTCCGGCTCTCGGCGGAGGCTTGGACGACGACGACATGGAGTCGCTGGACGCGGATCGCTGAGCAGGTGCGCGGAGGGTTCGCACGGGTGGCGGTCACGGGCTTGGGCCTGTGGCCGCCACCGGTGTTTGGTGGCTGAGGCGCGGGTCAGGAGGGCGCACCCCTGGCACGGCTCGGCCACTCGGGCAGGAGTTCCGGTGCGGTGGGGACCGTGGGCGCCCGGCTGACGGCCAGCTCGCCGCCCGGTCGGCCCGGGGCGGTGGGCCCCGGCCGGTATCGCGTGCGGTGTCGGCGGCACGGGTGGTCGGAGTCGGTCTCGGCAAGGTCAACCGCCGGGTGAAGCGGCTCGCGCTCGCCCAGTCGCACGACGTCACCGCTTCGGTGACGCGCGCGGGTGCGCGGGTCATGCGGAGACCGCCGACGCCGCCGAGCGCACTGCGGATGGTGGCGCACGGGTGCTCGGGTCGTGTGCACTGCGAGCGCCGCGGCCGCCACTGCCCGTGGGATTAGCCTGCGGTCGGGACTTGCGCCTTGAGCGGGGTGGGCAGGCCGGGCGGGCGGGGCTTGGCCGGGGCCTCCGCCACCGCGCGGGTCGTGCGCACTGCGAGCGCCGCGGCCGCCACTGCCCGTGGGATCAGCCTGCGGTCGGGACTTGCGCCTTGAGCAGGGTGGGCAGGCGGGTCGTGCGGGGCTTGGCCGGGATGTCCGTCACCGCGCGGGGCAGGGCCTGTTCGACGCCGTGGACCACGGAGAGGTGGCGTTCGGCGCGGCTGAAGGCTGTGTAGATCCAGGGTCTGGTCAGGGTCTGGGCGGCGTCGCCGGGCAGGACCACGATCGCGGCGGGCCAGCGCCGGCCGACCGCTTGGTGCGCGGTGAGCGCCCAGCCGTGGCGTACGGACTGCTCGACCCGCTCCTTCGGTACGACCACGGGGGTGCCCGCGCACTCCAGATGCAGCCCTTCGGCGTCGGCCTTCACCACGTGACCGGGCGCCGTACGGCCCGGAGCGGGCGTGTAGGCGATCCGGTCGCCGGGGTCGAAGCCGCCGAAGCGGCCCGGGCCCGGGTTGAGCCGCTCCTTCAGCGCGGCGTTCAACACCCGGGTGCCCGCCGCGCCGCCATGACCCGGCGTGATCACCTGGGCCTGCTCCGCCGGGATCCCGAACGCCCGCGGCACCGAGTCCGCGACCAGCTGCACGGTGCGGTGCACCGCCTCGCCGGCGTCGCGCACCGGGACGATCACGACCTCCTTGCCGGGGGCCTCCACCTGGTTCAACTCGCCTACGCCGATGCCCGAGACCAGCTCGCCGATGGGGCCGGGGTCCGGTGTCCGCGAGGCGACCTGCGGGCACACCCGGGCCGCAAGCAGATCGGCGAAGACCCGCCCGGGCCCCACCGACCACAGGACGCCGGGGTCACCGCTCAGCACGAAGCGCGCGCCATCGGGCAGCGACTCGGCCAGCATCGCCGCGCTCTCCACGTCCAGTTGGGGCGCGTCGAGGACGACCAGGAGATCGGTTCTCAGCAGGCCGTCCGCGTCCCGGCCCGGCCCTTCGGCCCCGGACAGCAGACCCGCGACGGTAGCTACGGTTTCCTGGGGCTCGGCTTCCGGCTCCCGCTGCTCGGCTCGCGCGAGCAGGGCCGCGAACCGCTGCCGTCCGTCCACGCTGTGCGTGGCCGCGCACACCCGCAGCCCCATCGCGCTGGCAGCGGCGACCAGGGCCGCGGGTTCAGCGCGGGACGCCTCGCCGCCGGTGTGGAGCACGAGGCCGTGGCCCGCGACGGCGCGGATGAGTTCGGCGGCGGAGCCGGTCGCGGCCGACTCCCAGGCGTCGGCCGAACCGTCCTCCTTGGGCAGCGAGTTGACCACGCGCGCGAGTCCGTCGGCGAGGCTCTCCTCGGCGAGTGCGTACCGCTCCAGGCCGACGAGGACGCGTACCGGCCGCTCCTGCTCGCTCTCCTCGCCCTCCTCCGCCTCGTCGCCGGACTGCCTGGGCGCGCTGGGCGCCACGGGTGCGCCAGGCTCGGCCAGCGCGTCCTGGAACACCAGGGCGTCCCCCTCCGCGATGGCGCTCTGCACCGCGGCGTCCGGATCCGGCACGGCCCGCTGCGCGAGCGCCGTGCTGAGCGCCGGGGCTTCCAGGGCGGTGTGCCCGACGAGGGCCGCCTGTTCCAGCAGCCATACGGTGACTGCCCGGCCCCTTCGCTCGTCGCCGGGCCCGCACTCCGCGCCGAGCAGCGCCCGGGCGAACCCGTCCGCCTGCTCCGGCCGCACCCCCGCCACGCGCAGCAACTGCCAGGGATCCTCGCGCAGTTGTCCGTCCGCTCCCTCTCCGAGAGCCGCGGCGACCTGCGGCGCGAGCGCTTCGGGTGCACTGCCTTCGCCCAGTACGGCCCGTACGGCGTCGACGGCCTCGGCCGGCACCGGTGCGGCGGCGGACGAGGTCACGGGCCCCGGCCGCCGCACCGGCTCGGGCGCGACCCTGCGCGGCGCCGACTCCGCCTCACTGAAGACGCTGCCCCCGGGCTTCTCGCCACTCTCCACCGCCCGCACGGCCGCAAGCAGATCGGCCGCCGCCCCGCTCAACTTCGTCCCGCTCTCAACGGCCCCCTTCTTTTCAGCCTTCCGCCGCTCAATCCGCTCCCGCAACCCCCGCTGAGCAGCCAACTCAGCCTCAGCTTCGGACAGTTCACTGGCCCCGTCGGCTTCTCCCTCCGCGCCCGAGGACCCCTCACTGCGGGCCGTGGCACCCTGACTGTCGGCCACCGCGCCGCTTTCAGCGGCCTGGCTGCCGGCAGCCGCGCTGCCCTCACCGCCCGCGCTTCCTTCAGCGTCCCCGCGATCGGCCGCGGCGCCACCCTCACGACTCGCATTGGCGGCGGCAGCGCTGCTCTCAGCCTCGCCTCGGTTGCCCGCGGCGTCCCCGCCATCGCTCGCGCTTCCGGCGGCAGCGCGGTCCTCGATGTCCCCGCGCTCAGCCGCCGCTTCGCTCTCACCGGCGGCGCTTTCGGCGGCAACGTGGTCCTCGGGGCCGTCGGGCGCCGCCTACGACCTGCCCGACGAGCTGGACCTGTACCTCACGCTCAACCTGTCCAGCGTCGCCCGGCTGCACGCGGACAAGGAGGCCATCGAGCGCGGACTCGTCGAAGCCTCAGCCCGG
>NZ_JAAKZX010000057.1 GCF_011045025.1 Streptomyces ureilyticus | reverse complement strand
TCGACGCCATCCAAGACCTGCTGAACTGCTGGACCGGCACCTGCACCACCTGCCACCGCCCCCTGCCCAGAACGTCCACCACCAGCCAGAACCCAAGAGCCAGAGCAACCTAACGGAGTCCTACTAGCAGTGCGACCATATGATCAATTAAGCGACAGCGGTCCGTACGCGGACCGCGTCCACCGAGGCGATCCTGCGCCGCTCCACCCGCAACGCCTCCCGCCCCACCTACGCGGCGATGTTGGAGGGCGGCCGGGCGCAGAAGACCATCTTCGTGGCCCTCTACTCGCGGTTGCGGGACCTCCAGCGGAAGATCGAGGAGGGCCTGGACGTCACGGAGTCATCCAACGGCGCCAACAGTGTGATCGCCTACGGCAAGGGCGGAGAGATCGCCTCGAACCGGCGCGACGAACAGGAGATGTTCGTCCTGTGCCTGCGTAACCCGCAATCCGCCCTGGTCCACGTGAACACGTTCCGGGGCCCCGGGCCGCGGACAGCGAGGCCGCCCCGATCCGCCGTGGAGAACACATAACCTGCTCCGTTGCAGCCCGTGGCCGGGCCTCGCCGTCATCTCGCCTGGCGCGATACTGGAACGTGGCTGCCCCGGGCCCGCGCCTGGGCAACGGCCCTGGTCTCGCCCGCCTGACGGCGGCTTTCCGGCGCCGGCCATGTCACTCGCTGCGATCCCGAACCCGCCATGCGCTGCGTTCTCGAGGAGGCCACCGTCTCGGCCTGACCGTCCGATTCGAACCCATCGCCGCGGCTTGAGCCGGGAACCTCACGTCATTCTTGTGTCAGACCCACGCCAAACCGAGAGGTCGAAGTTGGCGAGGAGGGCTGCGAGTTCTTGTGCGGCGAGCAGGGTCGGATAGCGGTCCTTGATCCAGTGAGGGCGGAGCCGGACGCGGGCGACTTCGGCGAGGATGTCGAGCCCGGTCTCCTCCCTCCTGCCGTTAGGAGTCGGGGCTGGCATGCCCTCGAAGCTGTGGGCCCAGATGACGCAGGCGTATGCCAGGGCGGTGCGGCGGGGCCCGGGAGCCGCGCCGAACAGATCGTGCAGCAGGGCGAAGGCGGTACCGTCGGCAGGGGTGTCGTGGAGCATCGCGGCAATTTCCTGCTCGGCACCCTGGGCGTGCTGTCTGATGCGCTCGGTCAGCTGGTCGAGCGCACGGTCGAGGAGTGTCCGGTCCGGGACGGGGCTTGTGAGGAGTGCGGGATCGAACAGGATGTGCGCGGTCGCTTGGTCGGCGATGTTGAGTTCGACCGCTGCCTCCTCGATCGTGCGGCCGGTGGCTGCTGCGAGGTGGGCGACCCGGGCGCCGGCTTCGTGGCCGTAGAAGGCGGCGACGATTGCGGACAGGCCCAGGGAGCGTTCTGGTTCCATGAGGTGGTCAGGGCGCATGCCGTGCACGCAGCGGTCGGTGAGCAGGCGGGCGGCCGCGGTGAGCAGGCCGCAGGAGTCCAGCAGGTTGGCAGCGATGACGGTCTCCCAGACGTTGAGGTCCGGATCAGCGGCGGCCATGGCGGCCGTGACCGCTTGGTCGTTGCCGCGGACCTGGAAGCCGATCTGGATCACGGTCTCCGGGACGACAGGGTTGACCTTGCCGGGCATGATCGAGGAGCCGTCTTGGAGTGCGGGTAGGACCAACTCGCCGAAGCCGCCGCGCGGGCCCGAGGCCAGCAGCCGGAAGTCCTGAGCGATCTTCGCGAGCTGGACGGCGGCGTTCCTGATCGTCGCGGCCACGCTCAGGTGGTCACCGTGCTGCAACTGGGCCAAGGGGGCGGAGTGGGCGCGTACCGGTAGCCCGGTCACCTCCCCGAGGTGTCGGTGTACGGCTTCGTTGAATCCGGGTGCGGCGCCGACGCCGGTGCCTACGGCCGTGGCGCCGAGGGGCATCGAGAGGCATTCGGCGGCGCTGTCGTGCAGGTCGCTGCCGCAGCGGGTGACGGTCTGCGCGTATCCGCGGAAGGTCTGACCGAACGTCACGGGCAGCGCGTCGCGCAGGCACGTGCGGGCCGTTCGTACCATTCCCCCGTGGGCGGCGGCCCAGGAGTGGAGGCTCTCGGCGAGAGTGTCCACGGCTTGTGCGGCGGCGGTCAGCTCGGTGTGCAGGGCCAGATTGAGTGCGGTCGGCAGGGTGTCGTTCGTCGACTGGCAGGCGTTCACGTCGTCGAGTGGATGCACAGGCCTGCCGAGCAGTTCGGCCGCCCGCCTGGCCAGCAGCTCGTTCAGTTCCATGTTGAGGCCGATGCCGCCCCCGCCTGTGAGGAGGTCGGCGGTGAGCAGCGATGTGTGACGCCCGGCGATCACCTCGTCGGCAGCTGTCGTGATCGCGGCAGCGAGCTCTGCTGAAAGTACACCGGTGTCGGCGTTGGCGAGTGCGGCCGCCTTCTTGACCTGTGCGTAGGCGACGGTCAGCGCGGGCTCGCTGCCCCAGGGGCGTCCCCGCTGGGGCAGCAGCCGGTGCGCTGCCGCGTTGTGTGTTCCGGTCACCGGGCGAAGGTCGCGGCCGCGATCAGCTCGGGGCCGGTGAGATCGGACGGGCGCAATGTGACGTTGTCGTAGACGCCGGTGACTGTGAAGCCTGCGTCGGTGAGCAGGGCCGTCAGTTCTGCGGGGAAGAACTGCCGCAGTCGCACGTAGTCGTCCTCCTCGGAGCCGTCGGCGAACGTCCAGTGTCGGCGGCGGGTGAGGAGCTGGGAGCTGCGGTCGAGGTCGTAGTCGGCGTGGCCGGTCGCCTGCACGCCCGCGGTGTCGATCGTGAAGTGGCGGCGCAGGGTGTCCCAGGCGTAGCCGTTCACGGTCTCCAGCAGGAGGCGAGCGCCTGGGGCGCAGTGCGCCGCCAGACGCTTCAGTGCTCCGACTATGTCACTGTGGGAGTGCAGGTTCGACAGGGGAAAGCCGAAGCTGATGATGAGGTCGAAGGTGGTGCCGAGGTCGAAGGTGCGCATGTCGGCTGCCACGAATGTGGGTCCGGGGTACGTTGCCGACGCGTAATCGATCATCGCGGGCTGGAGGTCGATGCCGGTGCACTGGTGCCCGTCGGCAGCGAGCATCGCGAGGTCCCGACCAGTGCCGCAGCCGATGTCGAGGATCCGGGCCGGAGCGCGTCCGAGGCCCAGCATCTGGCGGCAGCAGTCGAGATACGAGCGGTCGGGGCCGTGGAAGACCTCTTCGTAGAGCTGCGGTTCGCGGTACAGGTAGTTCCAGATGGTGGCGCTCGGACGTGCGGCGGCCTTCGTGGCCGGCCGCGGCTGCCGGTCGGTTCCGATCATTGTGTTGTTCTCCACGATGTCCCTCTGATCCTTCCCTATGGCGGTATGCCCTTGTGGCTGTTGGCTGGTGGTTGTTGAGTGGAGTGGATGGTGGTCGTTGAGCGAGACGGCGACCGCTCGAAAGCCGTGGGCGAGGCCCTGGACGTCGTCTCCGCGCCGCTTGGCGAGCACGTTCGGTTGCGGCGTGGTTTCGTCGGCGCTGCCGCACGTCAGGGTGCCGGTCAGCGTGTGTACGGCTCGTTGGCATCACCGCTTCCTCCGCCTGCGCCCAGTGGCGCCATCTGCTCGGGGGACGGCAGGAGGGCGACCGGCTCACGGAGGGTGATCCGGGCCCCGTCCTGAACGATGCGGCGGTAGGCGAACAGCAGCACAGATCCAAGTAGGACGCCGACACCGATGATCAGGTCCGTCCAGGTGCCGTACCCGGTCAGCGACGGGTACGCGACGCCGAAGCCGACCAGTACCGCGTTGAACACCATGAGCACGGCGGCGATCACGACCCATGCCGTGCCGACCTTGATCGGCCGCGGCCAGCCAGGCCGGTCCCGGCGCAGCAGCAAGAAGCCGCTGAGTGCGAAGACGTGAGACAACACGTAGCCGATATTGCTCAAGTAGAGGATGGCCAGGTTGCTGGAGACGAACAGCACCAGGAGCACGTTGACCACCATGTCCACCGTCATGGCGCGTGACGGGACGTGGTGTTTGTTCAGATGGAACAGCTGCCTGATGGTCATGTCGTCGCGGGCGATCCCGTACAGCGCGCGGGAGGCGTCCGCGGTGGAGGAGATCATCGACAGCAACAGGCTGCCGATCAGCAGGACGAGCATCACGTCGGCCATGCCGCTGCCGGCGATCTTGGTGAGCGCGGGGATGTAGAACTGCCCCTCGGCACTGCCGGCATCCGGCACGCCGGTCGCTCCGCCCAGTCCCAGCGGGAAGAGCAGGAAAACCCCCAGTGTGAAGGCTGCCGAGCTGCGCATCGCTTTGGAGGTGTCCCGTCGGGTGTCGAGGTATTCGGGGGCGAATGTCGCGCACACCTCCGAGGTGTAAGCCGACCAGGCGCACAGAAACAGGTAGACCATCGCCAGCTTGATCCCGGCGAAGCCGTGCAGACCCCACGCCATGTTCGAAAGGTGCCAGTCCCCGGTGAAGTAGGGAGCGATCATGATCGCGGCGAGTGGAACCATCAGGCCCCCGCCGGTGACGTAGGAGATCCAGACCGCGGGGCGGATACCGAAGACGTTCACCAGCCACACCAGCACGATGCAGCCGATCGCGATGATGTGGGACAGGCCCACGTGGACCACCCCGTCGAACACCGTCCAGGTGGTGTGAGGGAACCACCGGGCCTGAACCAGGTCGCCGATGACCTTGCCGAAGACCGACAGCACCACCGACCAGCCGATCCAGTAGCCGAACGCGGCCAGTGGGCCGATCAGTGAGAACCTGGCGCGCCAGCCTTCGTGCGCGTACAGCGATATGCCCCCGGGCTTGTCCGGGAACATGCACGCCATCTCGGCGTAGATCCAGCTCTGCAACAGCCCGATGCCCGCCGACGCTGCCCACAGCGCCACCGCGCTCCACGTCCCCAGTGCGCCTATCGAGAAGCCCAGCGCCGCGACAAGGAAACCCGGATTGCACAGGGCGATGGCGAAGCCGTCCCACCAACGCAGGACCTTCAGTAACTGCCGCTTTTCCACGGCCCTTTCAGTCATCTGGGCACCTTTCCGGGCACGGCGAAACCTCACGGCAACGCGTCATGGCTGTGCGGTACAGCCAGTTGCGGACGACGGGTGTGTCTGATCCACCCTCTGGCGAGTGAGTCGGGTGCCCTCGACGGTGACGGCGAGTGAGACGCCGGCCCAGGCACCTTGGGGGAAGTGGGCGTCAGGGTGATGGTGACCTCACAGGCCGGAACGTGACGGCTACGGTCCCGTGAGTCGCGACGGGGTTCGCTACCCAGGACGGCTCTCCCGCAGGAACTCGGCTACTAGAAATCCGAGTTCAATCGACTGGGCCGTGTTCAGGCGCGGATCGCAAGCCGTCTCGTACCGAGTGCCAAGGTGATCATCGAGAATTTCCTCCAGATCGCCGCCCAGGCATTCCGTGACATCGTCCCCGGTGAGTTCAAGGTGGATCCCGCCCGGATGTGTTCCTTCTTCATTGTGCACAGAGAAGAATTCTGCAATCTCGGTGACAATATCTGCCAGGCGGCGCGTCTTGTAGCCGCTTTTGGATATGAATGTGTTGCCGTGCATCGGGTCGCACGCCCACACCGGGGTGTGACCGGCGTTCCGTACGGCACGCATCAGCGGTGCCAGTACCTTGTCCGCTCGGCCGGCCCCGAGGCGGCTGATCAGCGTCAGTCGCCCAGCCGTACGCTCGGGGTCCAAGCGTTCGCACAGGGCACGCAGTTGATCAGGGGTGGTGGACGGGCCCACTTTGACACCGATTGGGTTGTCAATGCCGGACAGCAACTCGACATGCGCACCGTCGAGCTGGCGCGTTCGTTCACCGACCCACAGCATGTGCGCGCTGGTGTCAAACCAGGCCCCCCGGCTCTCGTCATACCTGATCAGCGCTTGTTCGTAAGGAAGCAGCAAGGCCTCGTGCGAGGTGTAGAGCTGGATCCGGTGCAGCTCCGCCTGCAAGCGGGTGTCCACCCCGCATGCGGACATGAAGCGCAGTGCCCAAGTGATGTCGTCGGCCGCGTTCTCATAGCGCCGACCAGCCGGGCTGCGCCGAACGAACTCCTGGTTCCAGGCGTGAGCTTGCCCGAGGTCAGCGCAGCCACCGCGGGTGAGAGCACGCAGGACGTTCAACGCCGCCAGGGAGTGGTAGTAGGCGCGCAGTAGGCGGTCCGCGTCGGGGCGGCGGGCCTCTGCGGTGAACTCCGGGTCATTGACGATGTCGCCGCGGAAGGCGGGCAGTTCCACTCCGCCCACCACCTCTGTGGGTCGGCTGCGTGGCTTGCCGAACTGGCCCGCGATCCGGCCGACCTTCACCACCGGCAGTCCGGAACCGTAGGTGAGGAGGAGAGCAACCTGCAGGATCATGCTCAGCTTGCTGCGTACGCCCTCCTCCGTACACGAGCTGAAGCGCTCCGCGCAGTCGCCGGCTTGGAGCAAAAAGCCCTCCCCAGCAGCGACCTGGGCGAGCGCCTGCCGCAGGTCGGCGATCTCGTCCGGTAGGACGAGCGGAGGCTGCATCGACAGCGTGTCCGACACCCGCCGCAGGAGCTGTGCGTCGGGCCACTCCGGCTGCTGCTTCGCGGGATAGGAGCGCCAGGAGGACGGGCTCCAACTGGCTGGACGTGGCTGACTCGCCGTGTCCGCCGCAGCCGAGAGGGGAGCCGTGAGCGACGGGTGCATACCGCTGACTGTCATGGGGCCAGTTCCTTAATCACCGTTGCGGGGTCTTTGGCCCGCATGAGCAGTTCCCCGGCGAGGACGGCATCCACGCCGGCCTCCGCCAGGCGCCGGGCGTCCTCGGCATGGCGGATGCCGCTCTCGCCGACGATCACCTGCCGACTGCCGATGCGGTCCCGCAGGCGAGCGGACGAAGCCCGGTCGATCGTGAAGTCGCGCAGGGCGCGGTGGTTGACGCCGATGATCTGGGCGCCGACCGAAAGCGCGGTGTCCACCTCGTCGGCGTCGTGCACCTCGACCAGTGCCTCCATGCCCAGCTCACGAGTCTGGGTGAGGAGTTCTGCGAGGCGGTCGGTGGGCAGGGCCGCGACGATCGGCAGCAGGGCGTCGGCGTCGAAAGCACGTGCTTCTAAGACCTGATACTCGTCGACGATGACATCCTCGTGGAGGATGGGAATGTCGACAGTGTCCCGAGTGGCGAGTAGGTGTTCGGGGCTGCCGCCGAAGCCAACCTCATGGGTGGGGATGGAGGAGGCGCCGCCGATCTCATAGGCCCGGGCAAGTTCGATGGGCCGGTAGTCATGGGTAAGCGAGCCCTGGGACGTGCTGCGCGGCTTCACTTCCGCAATGACTGACAACCCCTGGGCGCACAGCGCCGCGACGAAATCACGGGGCTCCGGCGCCGCACTGGCCAGCACCGACAACTCGGCGTCGCCGCGCGGCTTCCGACGGCGCGCAGTTTGTTCCACGGCCTGGGCCACAAGCTCTGTCAGCACGTCACTCACAGTGCCGCTTCCGCCTTGCCGAGCCGTACGGTCACCCTGCACATCCGCTTCACCGTGGCCATCGCTCGATTTGCGTGTCACACCGCCTCCCGGTAGTCCCAGAGTTGCCAAGATCGCGGCCCGGACGCAGTCCGTGATCAGTCGCTGCCGTCGCGCAGCTCCATGACCCGGGCCGGGAGAGCGCGCGCGATACCCAGTCGGTCGAGGGCCTCCGCCATCGGTTCGACAAGGTGCGGGCTCGGTACGCCGAGGTGCGTAGCGGGGCATCAAGATCAATACGAACGCCGAGTTCCTCCACGTCCGCGCTGCCACATGCCGAGGACGCACTGCGATTGCCTCGGTCGGCGACGCGTACCCCGCAAGCAGCCGCCACCAGCGCCGAGGCGGTGGAAACGTTGAAGGTGCCCGGGGCGTCCCCACCGGTACCGCAGGTGTCGGGTACGTTGCCCTCTGATTTCACCGGAGTTGCGAACTCGCGAGCTGCATGGGCCATTCCAGTCGGCTCGTCGGCAGACTCACCATGGACCGTAATGGACAGCGCGAATCCGGCTATCTGAGCTGTAGCTGTTGTGGCCTCTCCGCGCATGATTGCGCGCAACGCCTCGGCAGACTCCAGCTTCGTCAGTCTGCGCCGGGCGAGTATTCGCAGCAGGCCAATCATCGCCGAACTCCAAGAAGTTTGCGATCAACTGTTTACCGTGGGGGGTGAGTATCGACTCGGGGTGGAACTGAACGCCGTACGTCGGGTGGTCGCGCTGACGTAAGCCCATGACGATGCCTTCTGGGGTGCGGGCGACGATGCTCAGCCCGGGCGGCAGGTCGTCCGGTCCGACCACTAGCGAGTGGTAGCGAGTGGCGGTGATCGGGTCGGGCAGTCCGGCGAACACACCGCTGCCTTCGTGACGCACCAACGCTGTCTTGCCATGCACCGGCTCACCGCGCACCACGGATCCGCCAAAAGCGTCGGCGATACACTGGTGACCGAGACAGACACCAAGAATCGGGAGCCGCCCACTGAGGGCACGGACCGCCTCGACGGAGATGCCCGCCTCGGCCGGGGTGCACGGGCCAGGGGATATCACCACCATCCTGTACGAGGCGAGTTCGGCAATGGTGGTGGCGTCGTTGCGGAACACCGAGGGAGCAGCGCCCAGCTCGGCGAGATAGTGCACGAGGTTGTAAGTGAACGAGTCGTAGTTGTCGATCACCGCGACGCGCGGGCGGACTACGGACTTGGGACCTGCGTCGGTCACCATGACGCCTCTGCCTCCGCATGCCCGACAGCCGTGATCATCGCGCGGGACTTGTGCAGGGTCTCGCGATACTCGGAGGCAGGATCGGAGTCAGCAACGATACCCGCGCCAGCCTGGACATGTACATGATCGTCAGCGACGACCATGGTGCGCAGGGCGATAGCGAAGTCGAGGTGGCCGTTGAAGCCGGCGAAGCCCAGGGCCCCGCCGTAGACACCGCGCTGCTGGGGTTCCAGTTCAGCGATGATCTCCATGGCCCTGATCTTGGGAGCACCGGAGAGCGTGCCGGCCGGAAAGGCGGCGCGCAGTGCGTCCACTGCCGTGCAGCCGTAAGCCAGTTGGCCGGAGACTGTAGATGACAGGTGCATCACGTGCGAAAAGCGCTCCACCTCCATCAGTCGCTCCACCTGAACCGTGCCGGGCTCAGTGACCCGCCCCAGATCGTTACGACCAAGGTCGACGAGCATGAGGTGCTCGGCTCGTTCCTTGTCGTCGGCGAGTAGTTCGCCCTCCAGCTCGCGGTCTGTCTGCGGGTCGGGATGGCGGGGCCGGGTACCAGCCAAAGGGCGCGTCACCACCCGGCCGCCCTCTGCCTTGACAAGCACTTCGGGCGAGGCGCCGATGATGTGCCGCCCCTCTCCGAGGCTTAGGTGGTACATGTACGGCGACGGGTTGGTTGCCCGCAGGTGCCGGTACAGGTCCAAGGGCCGGGTGCGCAGAGGGCGGCTCATTCGCCGGGAAAGCACGATCTGGTAGGCATCGCCAGCAGCGATGTAGTCCCGGGCGCGGGAAACCCGGTCAGTGAACTCGTCTTCGGTGAGATTGAATGACCACCCGATCAGAGGATCACGGTCGTCAGCATCGGTGCGGTACATCGGGCGGCCGGCAAACCCGCCGGCTGGGCCAGCACTGCGCAGCCGGTCACCGAGCCGCACGATGCGGGCCACCGCAGTGTCATAGTCCTCCGCTGCGGGGCGATACAGAGTGATGAGCAGGACACGTCGGGTGGCGTGGTCGAAAACGACCAATTCGTCAACGGCCAGAAAGCCCGATTCCGGCAGACCCGTCGGGGTGCCCTCTGCGACAGGGAGTTGCTCAAAGTGCCGTGCGGCCTCAAAGCCCAGGTACCCGACGACGCCGCCATGAAACGGCGGCAGCCCCGGCACAAACGCCGCCGAGCGGGCAAGCCACGGTTCGACTGTGGCCAGCGGATCGCCTTGGGGCAGCGAGAACCGTACGGGACGGTGGCCGACGTATGAGTAGCGGGCGACCCCCCCAGAGACAGGCACACTCTCCAACAGGAAGCCCGGCTCGTCGGGGTCGCACAGCACCGAGAAGGCGGTTATGGGGCTCATCTCGTCACTCAGGAACTCCTGGTAAAGAGGCACCACTTCGTGGTCCAAGGCCAGGGCGGTGGCAGTAGCACGATCCGGTACAGTGGCGCTTTCCAGCGCCACTTTCCGATTGACGTCTTCGTCGAGATAGGTGGTCATATCGCTTTCCTGAGTAGACGTGATCCAACGGATCGACACGCTGAGAGGGGAAAAGAGATCTTCGTCATGGTGGCGGCGTAACCCCCTTCATGGGGGGCTATCAGGACGGCATTGTGGGCAGCGGAGGAGTCATGCCGAGTGTCCCGGGCTGTGACGATGAATGATCCCGGCAATGCCGCGCATCACGCGCTCCCCTCTCTGATGCCGACTCACGGAAGGACATCGAGGTACTCCTTGACGTCCCATTCGGTCACCGCGGCACAGAATCGCTCCCACTCGTCGTTCTTGTAGTGGTGGAACACGCGGTACATGTCGCCGGGCAAGGCCTCTCGGACGACTGTGTCGGTCTCCAGAGCGCGAAGCGCGTCGCCTAGGTTCAGGGGGATCTTCTTGACCTTCTTGCCGCTCGCTATCGCGTCATAGATGTTGCGCTCTTCGGGCGGCCCCGGGTCGAGATTGCGCTGGATCCCGTCCTGCATCGCTTTCAGCAGCGCCGCGAAGGACAGGTAGGGGTTGACCGCCGAGTCGACGGAGCGGTATTCGAACCTCCCGGGGGCGCTGACCCGCAGCGCGGTGGTCCGGTTCTGGAACCCCCAGTCGGCGAACAGCGGGGCCCAGAACCCCGCATCCCAGAACCTGCGGTAGGAGTTGACCGTCGGAGCGGTGATACACGTCAGGGCTTCCAGGTGCTCCAGAACTCCGCCGATGGCATGCAACCCGGTCTTGCTCGGCAGCCGAGGGTCGTCTCCTTCGGGGAGGAAGACGTTCTCGTCTCCTTGCCACAGGGAAATGTTGTGGTGACACCCATTCGCGGACGAACCCATGAACGGCTTCGGCATGAAGCACGGATACAGGTTCATCTCCCGGCCTACCTGGCGGCATATCTGCCGGTAGACGGTGAGATTGTCCGCGGTCACACCGGCGTCGTCGAATGCGAAGTTCAGCTCCAACTGGCCCGGGGCGTCCTCATGATCGCCTTGGATCATCGTCAGCCCCATCGCCTCGCCGTACTCGATGACTCGATGAATCACAGGCTGCAGCTCGGCGAACTGATCGATGTGATAGCAGTAGGGCTGCGTCTTGCCTTCGACGGACGGGGTACCGTCCGGATTGAGTTTCAGCCACATCATCTCGGGCTCGGTGCCCATACGCAGCCGCAGGCCAGTCTCACGTCGGAAGTCTTCGTGGATCCGCCTCAGGTTGCCGCGGCAGTCGGAGGTCAGGAAGGCACCCGGATCGTCTTCTTCCTCGCGGCCTCGGAACAACGTGCAGAACACGCGCGCGGTGCTCGGATCCCAGGGGAGGATCCGGAACGTCTCGGGTTCGGGAATGCCCACAAGCTCCCGGGCCTCGGCGCCGTACCCGATGTACTCCCCGGAACGGTCGGTGAACAAGTTGGCGGTCGCGCCATAGACGAGTTGGAAGCCCGTGTCGGCGAACTTCCCCCAGCAATGCGCGGGAGCGCCTTTGCCCAGCACACGTCCTGTGACCGAGACGAACTGGAAGTATATGTACTTGACGTTGTGCTCGTCGATCAGCCTTCGGACCCGTTCGACCTCCTCGCTCCGCCCCTGCCGGTCGACGAATTCTTCGAGATCCGTACTCACGTTGACTCCTAGATGATCGATTCCGTGCAGCGGGTGTCCATGACAGCGGGCGAACCGAGGGCGATGAGTGAGCGTTCTTTGGTCACGCCGGGTTGTGCAGCGCGCGTCACAGGCTCGCGCCCTGTGCGGCCGGCCGGGCCTCCGGGACTTTCGGTGTGTGCGGCCGGGTGGGCCGACGGGCGAGGCGGTGTCCGGGGTGGTCGTCGCGGAGCCGGACGACACCGGGCCCGTACAGCTTCTCGCGCAGCGTGGACCCTTCGTACTCGCTCCACATCACGCCGCGGCGCTGGAGTTCGGGGACTACGAGCTCGATGAAGTCGGCGATGTCCTGGTACTTCACCGCGTGACCGACGTTGAACCCGTCGACGCCGGTCACCTCCATCCAGCGGATGAGTTCGTCGGCGGCCGTGCCAGGCGAGCCGACGATGGTGGGGCCGAAGCCGCCGATGCCGATGAACTCGGCAATGTCGCGGGACGTCCATTTCTTGTCGGGGTCCAGCTTGGAGATTATGCCGATCATGGTCCGTCCGGCGTCGGTCTTGGCGTACCTGATCGGCACGTCGGGGTACAGCTGGGACAGGTCCAGCCCGCTCCAGCCGCTGTAGCGGGCCATCGCGCCGGTGTCGCTGACCAGTTCGGCGATGGGACTCGTACTTGGCCTGGGCGGCCTCGTCAGTGGGAGCGCAGATCACACTGAGCATTTCCAGCACCTTCACGCTCTTGGGGTTACGCCCGGCTTCGGCGGCGAACCCTCGTTATCGCGTCGACCTGCCGTTTGAGCCCGGTCGACGCCCAAGTTGCGGGCCGCGCTGTCGGAGTAGGAGGTCACCACATTCCGGCCCACCCCCCGGCCGTCCGTCAGGTGATCAAGGGTGGTGAAGCGGCAGGCCAGTGCGTAGGGGTGCTCGTAGGAGGTCGACGCGGTCACGCCGAAGCCCAGGTTGTCGGTGACGCCGGCCATCGTCGAGATCAGGAGCAGCGGGTGGTTGGCCGGAAGCTGCGCCGCGTCCGCGAGCGCTTCGGCGACACTGCTCTGATACACGTCGTGGTAGCCGGCGTCGTCGGCGAAGAAGACGCCGTCGAACCGGGCTTCTTCCAGCAGCTTGGCGTAGTCGTTCCAGTACCGCTGGTCCGTGTAGCGGTAGCCCCGGTCGCTCTCATGGCGCCACAGTCCTGCGGACAAGTGAGCCGGGCCCTGGAAATCGAAGGCGAACAGGAGTATCCGCCGAGAGGTCATTGCCCTTCTCCGTTCGAGGGGGGGGTGTACGTGGGTTGTGGTCGGGCGATCCGCGGATCAGGGACGCCGCGTCCCTCGGCGGCGGTCGTCTCCGGTCGCGCGACGGCTTCATGCGAGAAGTGGGCGCAGCACGGTGTGTGCCCAGGCGCCGAGCCCGGTGGGGGTCGTCGTCAGGAGGGAGCGCTCGTCCTCGGGGGTGAAATCCTCCCTCAGACCGGCGGGCATACCCACGAACCCCTCGACCTGCTTGGCGCCGAGCCCTCCCTCCAGGAGCGTCTTGCGAAGGTCGTCATCGCTGATCTCCACAGCCTTGACCGACCTGCCGGTGGACTGCGAGACGATCTCCGCCACCTGCGCGAACGTGAGGTCGCACGGCCCGTGGACAGCCTGTACCTGCCGGCCTGACCACCCCTCATGGAGCAACCTGGCGGCGGCGACGTCTCCGATATCGCGCGGGTCGACCCAGGGCATCGAGTAGTCGAGCGGGAACGTCGTGGCCAGGACGCCCTGTTTGAGCTGGTCCAGGCTCAGCAGGAGATTCGAGAAGAAGTACCCGCAACGCAAGTGAGTGACTGCGACGTCCAGCCTGTCGAGCTGCTCCTCGGTCCGGGCGAGTCCGTCGATCTCGCCGACGCCGTGGCGCTTCTCGGCGCCCACACTGCTCAAGAAGACCGTCCGGCCGATGCCGTTGTGCTGGATGGCGCGCACGGCGTTGCCCCCCATCGAGGCATACGCGGCGACCGGGTCCGGGCCGGGGATGGGAGGGGCGACCCAGAACAGCGCGTCGACGCCCTTGGTGGCCTCGACGACCGCGTCGGTGTCGCGCTGGTCGCATCGCACGGCGTGGACCTTCCCGGAGACTTCGGGGCTCAGCCTCGAGGGGTCCCGGAGCAACAGCGTGGGCCGGACTCCTGCCTGGATCAGCAGCTCGGTGACGCGTGATCCCACCTTGCCGGTCGGCGTGGTGACGCCAATCTGCATGACAGTTCTCCCCTTCATCCACAGATGGAACGGTCTTGTCGCCGTTCGGCCGCAACGGCAGCGTCATGAAGCTCCACAACAGCCGGCCGCCCTGAATCGCGGCTCCGGAACGGATTTCCTCGCTCGCCGACGCGGTCGGATCCCGCGCGGAGGTCACGATGGAGTGCGTCACCGAACTTCTCGACGAACTTGGAGAGTCGTCCTGGTCCCTGCGCAGGTCCCGGCTCTCGCGCAGCGAGTCGAGCGCCGAGCTCAGCTCATGACAGGTCCGCTGGGCGGCGTCGTACGGCATGCCGGTGAACGCCGCCCGCCGGCAGAGGGGCTTGTACAGCTCCGGGTACGGCTCGTGCAGCCGCCTCTCCGGCGCGCGGCGTTCGAGGAACGACGAGTCGGCCACATGCGCAGAGAGCTCCTCCAGATTGCGCAGGGACAGTTCCGTCAGCACGTGACCCGCCGGGACCCGCGATCCGCTGTACTCCTCGACGACGTCCTCCACCACGGCGGCGCTCTCGTCGCGGGCCGCGACTGCTGCTCGCTCGTCCAACGCCTCCTCGCGCTCGAAGACATCCACTTCCACGCCCTGCTTCCGCAGCGGCTTGGCCAGTGTGCGACCGACCGGGCCCGAGCCGGCAATCGCCACCGCGCGCCCGTCCCACTCAGGCATCCTGCTCCTCCAACGGTGCCCGGCTCGCCGACGGAACCACGCCGGCCGCACGGAAGTACTCGAACATGCGCTGAACCCATTTCGTATCCGCCGGTGGGAGCGGGCATCCGACGTCAGCGAGAGCGCGACGGGACTTCTGGTTGTCGAACGAGATGTCGCCGAGGCGCATCACGCCCTCCCGCATAAGGGGCACCAGCGGCCCGAGCCCCCGTTCCTGGCCGTCGGCCTCGACCCGCCGCTCCAGTGCGGCCATCCACTCGGCGTGCGGGACCGGGCGCATCATGTACCCCTCCGCGCGGATCGCCCGAAGGATCTCCGCCCAGGCGAGCCCGTGCGGGTGGAACAGATGCCAGTTCTCGTTGTCCGCCTTGTCCTCGGACAACCGGACGACCGCCCTCGCCACGTGGTCCACGGGGAGCAGGTCGACGGCCGGCATCCCGGCAATGTCCTCCGGGTAGCAGCCGAGGACCGCGAATCCCCGCATCTGGAGCCAGAAGAAGTCGTCGTGCCGGCAGGCTCCGGTACGGCTGTGCCCGCCGACGCGACCGACGCGGTGCACCGTGACCGGCAGGCCGAACTCCCGTGCCCGCAGCGCCAGATGCTCGGCGACCCACTTGCTCTGCGAGTATCCGATCCCCAGCGATGCGGGGTCGCCCGGCACCGCATGCTCCTCGACCAGGCCCGCCGTGGAGTCCGGCGGGAAGACACCGAGCGTCGAGACCACTCGCAGGGGCGTGCGGTTGACCCCGCAGAATTCGAGCAGCCGTCGCATGCCGTCGACGTTCGTGTGTTTCACGGTGCGGTACGGGACGACGAAGTTGATGTGGGCGGCCGCGTGATAGACCTCGCTCACCCTGCGCGCCCATGCCTCGTACTCCTCCCCGAGGCCGAACCGGGGCCGGGACAGATCGCCGGGACAGATGTCCACCTCGTCGATCCTGGAGGTGTCGAGCGCAAACTTCCGGAACGTTGCGCGGAGACGCTCGCGCCCCTCCTCCTCGCTGGGAGCGCGGATCAGACAGGCAACGCGGTGGCCAGTGCGCTGCAGCTCATCGAGGAGATGGCTGCCGAGGAACCCGGTCGCCCCGGTGAGCAGCACCGTGCCGTCCACCGGCCGGTGCCGCTCCCCCACGACGAGGTCCCGCAGGCGGGCCTCGTCGCGCAGGTCCGGAAGGTCATTGGACCGGCCGTCGCCGAGGCTCCGCACCATGCCGCGCACCGTCGGCGTACTCAGGAGCACCGAGAGCGCGACGTCGGTGCCGAAACGCTCCTTGGTCAGCCGGTGCAGCCGAGCGGCGAGCAAGGAGTGCCCGCCCTGCTCGAAGAAGTCGAGGTCCGGTGCGGCGGGCCGGTGCCCGAGCACTTGGGCCCACAGCTCGGTCATCGCTTCCTCGGCATCGCTGAGGACCGCACCCGGCCCCACCGCACCCTCGTCGCGGGAATCCGGCGGAGCGTCGGCCTTCAGCAACGCCTCCAGCGCCCGACGGTCGGTCTTCCCGTTCGGCGTCAGCGGGAAGGCTTCGATGCGTGTGACCGTCCGGGGGATCATGTAGCCGGGCAGGACGGCACCGAGGCGCTCCCGCCAGTCCGGCTGGAGCGGCGCGTCGCTCTGCGCGAACGCGTGCAGGACACGGTCACCACCCGCGGGAACGACGATCACCGCCGCCGCGTTCACGTCCAGTTCCCGCTCCAGCGCGGCCTCGACCTCACCCGGCTCGACGCGGTACCCGCGGATCTTGACCTGATCGTCCGCCCGCCCATGGAAGTGCAGACGCCCGTCCGCCGCCAGCACGACAACGTCCCCGGTGCGGTACATCCTCTGCCCTGGGACGAACGGATCGGGGACCATGGCCCGGCTCGTCTTCTCGGGCAGGCCGATGTAGCCGGGCGAGACGACCGGTCCCGCCACGCACAGTTCCCCCTCGGCTCCGAAAGGGGCACGCTGGGCCGCGTCGGCGTCGCTGAGTACGTACGCGTCGACACCCGCGACCACCCGGCCGACCGACGGGAGAGTGGGCCACGTGCCGGGGTCCGCCGGGAGGCGGTCCTCGCTGCACAGGTGCGCCTCGGACGGGCCGTACGCGTTGATCAACCGGGCCTGCGGGTTCCGCCGGAACATCTCGCGCAGGTCGTCGGTGACCACCAGCCGCTCGCCGGTGACGTACACCTCGCGCAGGTCCGGCAGGCGCCTCGCGGACGACCTCAAGACGGCGGCGAGCTCGCGGAGAGCGACGTAAGGGAAATACGCCCGCTCGACGCGCTGCCCGGCCATGAACGCGGCCAGTTGCTCGAAGTCGGTGCGCGCACCGGCCGGTGGGATGACGAGTGTGCCTCCGGTGCACAGGGTCCCGAAGACCTCCAGAGTGAACACGTCGAACGCCGGCGGCATGTACTGCAGGGTCCTCATCCGGCGGCCCGAGGAGAGGATCTCCTGGTTGCGGACCAGATTGGCCAGCGTGATCTCCGGCAGCGTGACGCCCTTGGGGCGTCCCGTCGACCCGGAGGTGTAGACGATGTACGCCGCGTCCTCCGGCGTCTTGCGCCGGCCACCGGGAACCGTTTTGTCCCGTCCAGCCCCGGACATCTCGACGACCTCAAGGCCCTCAGGCAGCTCCACACCCGCCATGTCGGTCCCGGCCGCACGCACCAGGATCTTCGCGCCGCAGTCGCGCAGGGCGAACCTCAGCCGCTCCGGCGGATGGTCGGCGTCGAGCACGACGTAGCTGCCGCCGGCACGGAGGATGCCGAGGATCGACACCACGAGGTCGGCACCCGGACGCATCAGCACCGCGACGGGGGCACCGTCGCGCACTCCCCGGTCCGTGAGTCCCGCCGCCACCGCCTCGGCCCGCCGTGCCAGCTCGGCGTAGTCCGTCTCCACGCCGTCCGTCACGACCGCCGGATCATCCGGTGTCGCCTCGGCGCTCGCGGTGAACAGCTCCGCCGTCAGCTCGGTGCCCAGCTCCGGCGCGTCGGCCCGACGGGCGCAGAACCGGGCGATCGCCCGTTCCTCCTCCTCACCGGTCCAGCGCAGGTCGTGGACCCGCGTATCCGCGTCGTTCAGCACGCTCTCGACCAGCGTCCCCAGACGCTGGGCCAGATACTCGGTGAAGCGCTCGCCGTCGTCCGCGGCCGTCGTGTGCTCGACGTTCAGCGTGTAGTGGTCCGGCGTCTCGTCCACCCAGATCGCCAGATCGTATTTCGCTCCTCCTGGCACGTGCTCCCAGGTATCCGCGCCCCACTCGCGCAGGTCCAGCCTGCGGGACCCGGACGGCATCACGGTGATCATGGCGCTGAAGGGGTCACCGGTACCGCCCAAATCGGCGCCGGACGCACGCAGGCCGCCCACCACCGCCTCCAGTGGGGTGTGCCGGTGGCGGAGGGCGTAGAGGATCTCCTTGTTCACGTCGCAGAGCACCTCGCGCGCGGTCATGCCGGCACTCAGCCGGTGCCGGAGCACCAAGGTGTTGGTGATGTGCCCGAGGACCTCGGCTTCTTCGCTGTCCCGCAAGGTGAACGGGACACCGAGGAGGACGTCGTCCTGGCTAGTCTGCCGGTGCAGCAGCATGAAGACGAGGGCGACGAAGAACATGGTGGTGGTGAGGGACTCGGCGCGGCAAAATTCGCCCACCCGCGCCGACAGCTCTTCATCGAGGACGAGCTGCCGGGTCACGTGGCGCGGAGGGCCCTCACCCGGCAGGCCGATCGGCGGCGGGGCCGGCGCGTTCGCCAACTTGTTCCGCCAGTAGTCCATCCCCTCGTTCGTCAACCGCTCGGACCAGCGTGCGTAGGACTCGACGGCCTGGCGCCTCGCCGGCACGACCGGCTCGTGCCCCCCTGCCAGCGCGGTGTAGGCGGCTTCGAGCTGGCGGAGGTAGGGCTTGAAGGACATGCCGTCGAAAACAGTGTGGTGGATGTTGAACACCAGCACACTGCGGCCCTGGGCGGCGAGGCGGAGGTGCCGCACCCGGGCGAGAGGCCCGGCGGACAGGTCGAAGGTGGTCCCGGCGACCTCCGCCACCTGCTCGGCCACCCAGTCGTCGGGGGCGGGACCGGCGTGGTCGCGCACGTCGACGAGCGGTTCGAGCGCCTCGTGCACGATCTGGCTCAGATCACCGTCGGCGTTCATCTCGAATGTGGTGCGCAGCGCGGAGTGGGCCCGGTGCACGGCTCGTAGCGCCTCGATGAGCAGGGCATGGTCCAACGACGTCTGCAGGCGCAGCAGCAGGGGCTGGTTGTACGCCGTGGGATCCGCGCCGTGGACGCTCGCGAACCACATGCCGGGCTGGGCGGGCGAGGCGGGGAAGCGCCCTGCCCCGGTCGCCGGCTGCTTGGTCGGAGCGGTCATGTCAGTCCCGGCCTCGCTTGGTGCGGATCAGGTCGGCGACCCCGCGCACGGTGCCGGCCTCGACGATCTCGTCGGGTGCCAGGGCGACTCCCACCACGTCCTTGAGCCGGGCGCCGAGGTCGATCAGATGCAGCGATGTGACCCCGCTTTCGAGCAGGCCGACGTCCAAGCCGATCTCCTCGCGGTCGCGGACGTCGCGCAGTGTGGAGGCCACGACGGCGGCGAGCCGGTCCTGCGTCTCCTCGCCCCGGGACCGGCCGGTGGCGCGGGCCGCGAGCCACGACGCGAGCTCTTTGCGGTCGATCTTGCCGTTCGCGTTGAGGGGGAGGGCGTCGAGGACGAGCACCTCCGACGGGACCATGTAGTCGGGCAGGCGCCCCCGCAGGTCCTTCAGCAGGTCCCGCTCCACCAGGTCATGGTCGGGCTCGGGCACGCACCACAGCGCGAGCCGGTCCGCCGCCCCGTCGCTGGGCATGGCCTGCGCCACCGCCCGCTCGACGCCGCGCACCGTCTCGGCGGCCAACTCCACGTGCCGCGGCTCGACGCGGAACCCACGGACCTTCACCATCTGGTCCGTGCGGCCGGCCAGCACCAGCTCGCCGTCCCCGGTCAGGTTGGCCAGGTCACCGGTGCGCAGCAGCCGTCGGCCCTCGTGGCGGACGAACTTGCGCTCCGTGGACTCGGGGTCACCGAGATATCCCAGCGCGAGGCCGTCGCCCGCGATGCACAGCTCGCCTATCTCGCCGGGCGGGCATTCCTCGAGCGACTCCGTCCGCACCGATATCTCGACGGCGGGCAGGGGGCGCCCGATCGGGATCTCGGCGGTGGAGAGATCCTCCGGAGTGACCCGGTGCAGCGTGGCGATAGCGGAGCTCTCCGTGCACCCGTAGGCGTTGAACAGGTCACCGGCCATGACGCCGAGCGCACGCTCGACGTATCGCGTGCAGGGGAAGTCACCGCTGACGATCACCGATCGGACCCGGGCGACGACCTCCGGATGGTGCTCGACGAGCAGGTTGAGCAGATCCATGGAGAGGTTGAGCACCGAGATCCGTTCGCGTTCCACCAGCCGCGCGAGAGCGCCGAGATGGGGCACGTCCTGCGGGGTGACGGTGAGCCGGCCGCCTCGCAGCAGGCAGATCCAGATGTCGGTGGTCGAGGCGGCGAAGGTCGGCTGCGCGAGCTGCAGGAACCGGTCCTCCGGTCCCGGCGTGAAGCCGGCGAGGTGTCGGGAGAGCCGTGCGATGCCCCGATGGGCGATGACGACGCCCTCGGGCTCGCCGGTCGAGCCCGAGGAGAACAGGACGAACGCGGGCGCGTCCGCGTTCACCCCGCACCGCACGGGTTCGCCGGACGCCGCCTTGGCCGAGGAGAGCAGGTCGTCGATCGGGATGCAGGCCCCGCGGATGCCGTCGGCCGCCTCGGACCCCGTCACGGTCAGGGACGGCTCGGCGATGCGGCACATCCGTGCCTTGTGGTCGGCGGGGTGGCGGGGGTTGAACGGGAGCACCACGAGGCCGGCCTTGAGGACACCGAGGAAGACCTGGAATGTCGCAAGGCTGCGGTCGAAGTGCACCCCGACCCGCTCGCCCGGGGAGAGACCGTGGTCGCGCAGCACGCGCGCTATCCGATTGCTGTGGGTGTCCAGTTCGGCGTACGTCAGTGTCGTACCGCGGTCGGAGATCGCCTCGCGCGCGGCGTGCTCCCGCGCTGTCCGTTCGAAGGCGTCGATGATCGTCTCGGTGGTGGCCTCGACCGTGCCGGCGGCGACCGTCGCCGCGGTTCGGAGCGGCGTGGCACTCACTGGGTGTGTCATCGCGTGAAGTCACCCTTCCGATTCTCGGGGGATTCCTGCAGACCCAGGTGGACCAGGCTGACGCGGCCGAACGGCGTCGCCGGGTCAGCCAGGTTCAGCGGCAGGTCGAAGTGGTCCCGGTCGGCCATCGACCGCGCGGTCACAGGGACTCCGAGGGCATCGAGGTACGCCGCGTCCCGCTGGAGGCACCCGCGCGCAAGCGGCATGGCCGTCCCGGGCTCGGCATGTGCCGTCATGCCACACCCGCTTTCCGCTCGCCGTCGACCCGGACCCGCGCCGTGACCCGCACCTGCGCCACGCCGTTGCGCACCGAGCTGGTGCAGCGCAGAACCGCCTCGGTACCGTGCCGCGTCACTTGGCGGACCGTCACCGGTGCACCACGGTCGCCGGAGTCCAGGCGCAGCGCCGTGAGGCCCAGAGCGGAGGCCGCCGGGAGGCAACCGGGGTCCTCGGGGAGGCCGAACCCAGGGGCGAAGACGCGTGCCAGCACCTCCCTGCGGTCCGGGTCCCATCGGAAGAGCGTGAGATCGGTGAGGCCCAGGTCCGCCATCCGCGCGGTGTCCGGAGCGGGCAGCGCCCGCGGATCGTCGGAGACGCGCAGCAGGGTGAACCCCCTGCCGACCCCGCTGGCGCGCGGCGTGCCCTCGTAGGCGCGGAACACGGTGGGATCGGCCGGGATTTCGTGGTCCACGACCGGCCCGGTGAACGGCACTTCGACCTCTCGGCCGTCGGTCCTCAGCCACTGGCACCCGGCCTCGTCGGTCCGGCCGACCTCACCCGGGTCGAGATACCCCCTGCTGACCAGGAGGACGGCCACACCGGCCAGCGAGTGCGTGCCGAACGGCGTCTCCCCACCGGTGTTGAAAATGCGCGTCGCGAAGGTCCGCTCCGTCCGGGAGCACGCGCTGACCAGCGCGCTCTCGCACGAGTCGTCGGTCGTGCGCGCGTGCGCGGCGGCGTGCGCGACCGCGTCGGCGTCACACGGTCCGTCCGGGACGAGCACGTCGAGCGCGCTGCCGCGACCGGAGGCCGTGCCGAACATGTCCACCCTTGTCACGTGCATCGTTCACCCAGTGACTGCTTGGCGGCGAAATCGACGATGACCTGCTCGTCGCCCTGGTACGGCGGTTCGGGGCGGGGCCAGTGCACGACGAGGTCGGTGAAGCCGGCCTCCTCCAACTCGCCGGCGGCGTCCTCGTAGGCGGCCACGGACCCGGTGATACCGCCCACTGACGCGTCGGCCACGAACAACCGGCTCAGCGTGGCGGGGTCTCGTCCCTCACGCTCGCACGCCGCGTCGACGCCGCTCATCTGCTCCCGCAGGACCGGCATGACCTCACGCAGCGGCCTCATGCTGAAGTCGGAGGGCGGGCCTGAGGTGACCCAGTACTGCCCGAAGCGCGCGGCCAGCGCGATGCCCCTCGGCCCGGTCGCCGCCACCGCGAAGGGCAGCCGCCGCCCGTCCTCGGCCCGTGGGCGGAAGTTCGCCCCGGACGCCGTGTACCAGGCCGCTGCCTCGTGCGCAGTGCCGCGGACCAGCAGGGAGTCGAGCATGCGGATGAACGCGTCGAACCGGTCGGCGCTCTCCTGCGGGCGGAGTGCCGCCCTTCCGAGAATGCTCGCGTCGTACCCGGGCGCGCCGGCACCCAGCCCGCAGATCAGACGTCCCTCGCCGACGTCATCGACGCTCACGAGGTCCTTCGCGAGCACCACGGGGTGCCGGAAGTTCGGGGTGGCCACCAAGACGCCGAGTCCGATGGAGCGGGTGACCGTCGCCGCGGCGGTGAGCGTCGGAATCGCGCCGTACCACCGGCGATCAGCCAGCCAGCGCCACATCAGGTGGTCATAGGTCCAGGCGTGGTCGTATCCGAGCTGCTCCACGCCCCGCCACCGCTCGGCCGCCACCTTCCATTCGTGCTCGGGAAGCAGCACGATGCCGTGCCTCATGCGCCCACCCCCTGGAGCTGCTGTCCGGCGACCAGTCGGGTCGCCTCGTCGAGAGTGCTGAGCACGCGGGGAACCAGCGTCATCGTGCTTCCGCCGGACGGCCCGGTGACGACGGGATGATGGTGGCCGTCGACGTTCGGGTACAGGCCGTTGTGTGCCAGGTCCGCGCCCACCTCCGCGACGCGCACGCGGAGAGGACGGATGAACTGGGCGCGGCTGATCGGGCGACGCACCGTGAGGAAGAAGCTGTCGTACAGCTCCTCTTTCTCGCGGGACACGGTCGCACTCACCGTCTGCGCGGATTGCTGAAGCAGTGAGCGCCCGTTCGGCACGAGATGGGCGGCGATGTAGTCGTGGGTGGCGGCGTTCCTCGCCACGGCCTCGGCGAGGGATGCGCACAACGGGTTGTCCCGCCAGGGCAACTTGCCCCGGAAGATATGGCGGACCGGCCGGTAATCCGGCGCCCAGGTGCCGCTGAAGGCCGGGTGCTGCAGCGACATACGGTGCCGGATATGGCTGTGGTAATGAGCTCGCGGCACCGTTGACGAGTAGAGCAGCATCGCACTGTACGCATCCACGCAGACGGCCAGGGTATTCAGCTCCGGAGCGCTCGGCATGTTGTCGCGGCGGTACCCGATGATGTCGTACATCGCACGCCATAAAGCGAACGAGACCTGATGTCCCGTGATCCACCGGTACCAGAAGACCCGCTCCGGGTCGACCGGGTGCACACCGAAGATGCCGTATTCCGAAATGCCCGGCTCCACGGTGTCGTCGTCGAGGATCTCCTCGCTCGACGGCTCGAACTCCTGACCTGGTGCCGGCAAGAGTAAGGGGCGCAACTGCAACGCGGGAGAGTCGATCTGGCCCGGTCCTATCAGCCGCCCGTGTTCGTCGTTCATGTCGCTGCACCCGAAAAGTAGATGAACTCCAGCTCAAGGCCGTTGGGATCCAGGACGTAGAGACTCTGCATCCCGTCGTCGTCGGTCACGATGTCCGACGGCGGCTCGTCCCGCCTCCACTGGATGCCGTGCCGCTCCCGGACCTGCCACCAGCGCTTCCGAAGCTCGACGAGGCCCTCGTGGCGGTCCACGGTGATCCCGATGTGCTGGAACTGATAGCCGAGCTGGTCGGGCCCGTCCTGGGTGTGCCCAGCCCGGTCGAAGACGTGCAGCCGCAGGTCCCCCACCTTCAGCTCGACCAGCTTCTCGATCCCCGGGAGACGCGAGTGAGTGAGCGGCGAAAACGTGCTGAGCGACCACTCCACCGTCGCCTCCAGGAACTCCTCATACCACCTGGTCGTGGACTCCACATCATCGGTCTGAATGGCGACATGGTGAATTCTCGGCGTGATGGCAAGCGCGTTCATCGGAGCCCTTTCGTCACGGAGATTCGACCGGCGTATCGCTCCCGTCACTAAGCGAGTCAGTGTGTCCGATCCCCCATTGGACGGGGACGACCAGCCAGCACTAGAAAGTCTCCACAACTGACGGCGTCAGGGAAATCAGAGGATTCTCAAGACAGTCTTAAGAGTTTTAAGTCGCTGTCGGGTGACCATTGCCCCACGATGTTTCGAGCGAATGTCTTGCCGATCTGCACGGAACCACCAGGCGGCCGTCGTCCGGGAGGCAAGGCAAGCTGGCTGGTTCTGCACACGGGCACTGAGCACTGGGCACAGGGCGGCGTCGTTCAGGTGGTGTGGCCGGGTTGATGAGGCTTGGATGCAGATCTTCTGGGGGTGCCTCGTTGGGGTGATTCGCAGAGGTTCGGGAGGTAGCTGGTCTTGCCGACTTCTACCGTCGCCGGGGTCGAGCCCGCCGTGAGGCGTGCGGGTGCTGAGCGAGGGTGGGTGTGGTGTGCCGCCGTTGTTGGAGGCGTTGGAGGCCAGGCGGGCTGAGGTGCTGGGCCAGGCCGAGCGGCTGCGTGAGCAGATCGCTGGTCTGTCCGAAGAGTTGTCTCGGGCTGAGGAGCGGCTGGCGCGGTTGCAGATCGCGCGAGGCGGTGGAGGAGGTGCTGGCCGCGCCGTCTTCGCCGGTGCCGGACGCGGATGCCGCGGGTGGGGGTGTCGGCGGGGTCGCTGTGGCGCTGGTGAAGGCCGAGGCAGAGCTGGACGTGACGGTGATGTCGCCGGAGTACCGGGAGATCATCGCTTTGTTCGCGACCTCGGGGGCGGCGATGCGCTGCAAAGAGGTCTGCCAGCACCTGGGTCTGGGGACCGAGCCGCGGCATGTCGAGGCGATGCGCTCGAAGCTGAAGAGGCTCGTGGAGCGCGGGATCCTGGCCGAGCCTTCGTCCGGGCTGTTCAAGGTCGACGGCAGGAAGCAGGGGTGGTGAGCGTGGTCGGGCCGGCCCAGGGTGCGCTCGCGGCGTGTGAGGACGCCTTCGCCGTCTCGGCGGGTCTGTTCGCCGCGGCGTGTGCGGAGCTGGCGGCCCCAGGTTCATCCAGTCGGAGGTACTGGAGATGCTCTCCCACCCAGTGATGATCGGGACGACTCGGGATGAACTGGCCGAGCTTGTCGCGCTTCTGGCGCCAGCCCAGGAGGCCAAGACCGAGCAGCGCAACTACAACCGACGAGGCGGGAAACGACGACGTGCGAAAGGGGCGGGCGGGATGACAGTGATCACGCCAACAGCCCGGATTGTGGCCACGCTCGTCCATCTCCGTGGGATCTGCACGATGCCCGTTCTCCAAGACCTCCTCGGAGTAACTCGAAGCGGCCCCCAGAAACCCATGCGTGAGACCCGAGCCCTCCTGGCAGAACACAACCACACAGTGCGCGCCATCGATCTCAGGCTTACCACCACGCAAGCTGTTCGGGACTTTGTCGCCTCTGCCGGCTCCCTCCAGGAAATCGATCCTCAAGAAGCACTGCGGCATCCTGCCATCACGGGTATGACCCATGCCGAACTTGATGCCATCACCACGCGCTTGGCTACTCGATACCAGGCCCGGCTCCAAGAGATGCGACACAACCGACGCGGAGCAGAGCTGAAGAAGGACCCGGGCGCAGTCATCTACAGGAAGATCACCGACGAGGGCCGCGTTCTTGCCGCGATTCTCGCCATGCGCCAGGTCACCACCCGGCCGGTAATCGCTGACCTCTTCAAAAGTGAGCCCTCGAACCATCGGCAACGCACTCGTGGAACTGCGCCCACTCCTCAAAGAGGACGGGTACAACCCAACCCCCGTTCACAGGGCGCAACGGTTTCACAGCGCGGAAGAAGTTCTCCGCTATGTCGAAGCCAGGGAGGAATCGAATACCTATGCGGAATCGTAAGGTTGTTTGCGCACGACTTCCCCGTGGCCTGTACCGGCTCCCGGATCTGTTGATCATGGACGAGCCCACCTCGCAGGTCGATCCGGAAGGCGAGCACCGGGCGTTCGAAACGCTCAAGGCGATGGCCGCGGACCGCATCACGGTCGTTGTGACGCACCGGCTGGAGAACACGCGTGTTGCCGACTCGATCATCGTGATGGAGGAGGGCCGGATCACCGAACAGGGCCGCTACGAGGACCTCGCCGCCGCCAACGGCACCTTCGCCCGGCTGCTCGCACTGTCCCAGGATCGATGACCCATGGGTGCCGCCCCATCCGTGGGCGGCCCACCGCCCGTACTTCCGACCGCCTGGCCCAGGCACCTCCCGCTTGCCCTGCTTGAGCCAACTCCCCAAGACCGTAAGGAACACCGTGGTCCCTCCTGTCCCGCCGTCCTCCGACTTCACCTGGCCGACGCAGACCGGAGGCACAGCGCGATGAAGCCCGAAGATGCTGGTAGTTCCGGCTATCAGAAGTTGCGCAATGAGGGGGCCGTCGTGCTGCCACCAGAGTTCGGCGGTCCGCATCTCCCGGTGCGTGGTCCCGACCAGTACCGGCAGCCCGGGCTCTGGTTCTGGCAGGCCCGCGTCGGTCAGGGCCTCCCGGACCACGCGGACGAGCCAGCGTGTGGCCCGGAGCGGTTCATCCACACCAGGGCGCACCCGGTCCGGCACTTCATACGCCGCCTCCGCGCGGTACCGGGACGCGTCGAACGTCGAGATCGGTACCAGGCCGGACTGTCCGGAACACAATGCGCCGTGGATACCGGCGACAGTGTCCCCCCAGAGCGCATACCGCGCTCATCCCGATGATCTCCCAGCTCATGTCCTGCCCTCCGGACTGTCGACGGGGCCGCCAAGCTGGCGGCGGAGGCGGAAGCGGGCCAGCTTGCCGTTGGCGGTGACAGGGAGTTCGTCGATGATCTCGACCCGGGACGGCCTCTTGTACGGTGCCAGGCTGGTGCGCAGTGCCGATCTGACCGCCTTACGGACCTTGTCCGGGTGGGCCGGGTCCCGCGCCACGACATACACCGTGGCTTGTTCGAGCCCGTTGGGATCCGTGCTGCCCACGACCGCGCAATCAGCGACCTCGGCGATTCCTCGGACCACGCGCTCGATCTCGGCAGGCGCGATCTTGTGTCCGCCGAGCAGGAGCATGTCGTCGGCGCGGCCGACGTGGCAGATGTCGCCGCTGGTCGCGCGGAACGCGATGTCACCTGTGTAGACGCCGCCATCGGCGAACACGCGGGCGGTGTCCTCGGGCCGGTTGAGGTAGCCGAGCGCGGCCGACTCCGTAGTGATGTGAAGCCGGCCGGGGATCTCGTCGCCGAGCGGCCGGCCCGCGTCGTCGCGAATGGTCGCGGTCACCTCGGGAACCGGGAAACCGATCGATCCGGGACCGGGGGCCCGGCCCTGCCCCACGGCAGCCGCCACGACCATGTGCAGGACCTCGGTCGCGCCGAACCCATTGATCAGGGGCACGTTGAACGCTTCGGTGATACGGGTGGCCAGTTGACCTGGCAGATGCTCCCCGGCGGCCACAGCCAGTCGCAGCGAACCGGTCTCGATCGCCTTGCCCTGTTCCGAGAGATGGAGCAGGCCGTCGTAGAGCCGAGGCACGGCGAACAGCACGGTCGGCCGGTATTCGTCGAGCGCCGCCGCCACGTTGTAGGGGTCCGCCTGACCGTCGAGCAGCACCGAGCTCGCGCCCGCGGCGTACGGGTACAGCAGCGAGTTCCCGAATCCGTATCCGAACGACAGTTTTGCCGTGGACAGCACGACGTCGTCCGGAGTGAGCTCCAGCATGCTGCCGACGCCGCGCAGAATCGCGTTCACCGCCCGCAGGCAGTGCCGTACGCCCCGGGGCCTGCCGGTGCTGCCGGAGGTGTACTGAACCAGCAGCTCATCGGTTTCGCGGAAGGCGGCCGGCGGGAGCGTGGACTGGTCCACGCTGTTGGGGCCGAGTTCGGTGAGCAACCCGACGCGCCCGGCCGCCCGCCTTTCCGTGTCGATCTCGCCCAGCTCGGCCCGCAGGGCCGCCTCGTGCTCGGGGGTGACGTTCAGCTCGGCGAACTCCGCCTCGCTGTCCCGCACGATGAAGCCGATCTCCGCAGGCCGGAGCGTCGGGTGCAGCACGATGGGTACGCACCCGTGCCACCACAAGGCGAGTACGGAGGTGATCGCTGCGATGCAGTCGTCGGAGACGACGACCGCACGGCAGCCCGGCCGCACCCCCGCAGCCCGCAGGCGCCCGGCGTATTGCGTCACGGCACCCCGCATGTCGGCGTAGGTGACCTCACCGACCCGGCGGTCCACGCCGCAGCGCCGGTCGCCGGCATGGCCGAGTAGCAGCAACTCGACCGGGTTCGCAATTCCGGTGGTGGCCTTCATGGCACCCGCTGCTGGTCGCGAAGCAGCCGCATCACGTCACCGACACTGTCCATCTCTGCGGCATCCGCCGGGGTGAACTCCGCGCCGCAGGCACGCTCCAGCGCCACGATGAATTCCGCTTTGTGGAGCGAGTCCATCTCGAGATCCACATAAAATGATTTATCGATCCCGACATCGGCAACGTCGATCTCCAGGACCCTTGCCACCAGCTCCTGCACATCCCGGTCGGTTAACACGACATCCTCCTCTGCTTCACCGATTTGCCATCGGAGTGTGGTGGCGACAGTCTGGGCGCGGACACGACGGCCGGCTCAGCTCCTGGCCGGCATCACCGTACCTGCGCTGTCCGCCCGGCCAATGCTCAAGGAATGGCCGGAGACGGTCAGCTGATTCGCCCTGGATATGCGGCGGTGAGTTCATTTATGCTCCGCGGACCGGAGACGAGGCAGCCGACGATGTCAGAATGTCCTCGATCATCTGTGGCGGGACGGTGGCATCATCGAACCACCGGCCGCCGAGCGGCCGGGGAACCGGCATGATCTGGTCGTTCGTATAGGCCAGGACCTTGCGGTTGTAGTTACGAATCTCGTCCCGGAGTTCGGCCGGCAGCTTCTTGTCGAGCAGCAGTGCTCGTTCCATTTCCCCGAGCAGCTCCCGGGTCTCCTCAATAGTCCCGAGAACGGCGTTGCAGAAACCGGACGGGAGCACCCCGTACTCACCCTTGATCTCCACCAGGCGGGTGATCGCCTCGTAGGAGACGTCCTGAAGCTGGCGCCTGTCAAGCCAGTTCGTATCGTAGTTCAGTCGCCGATGCCACAGTGGCTCGACCATGGCCTGGCGGTGTTCTTCGAGTGTGCGGTGGTGGATACGGTAACCGTGCTTTTCCGGTTCTTCGAAGAACTGGGACCCCGGGTCCAGGAACGGCACCATCGGGCAAATGAGCGGAAGGGCGCCCCACCCTCCGAACTTGCGGATGAGTCGCTCGGAGTACGCGATCGTGTCCATCACCGACTGTCGGTCCTGGTATGGCATGCCGATGAAGAACCAGATCATGATGCCTTTCACGCCGGCATCCAGGGCGCGGGGAATCCATTCCTCCATCTGCTTCATGGTGTAGTTCCCGCGACCGGCCGCCTTGCTGATCTTCAGGTCGTGGGACTCCGGGGAGAGCATGATATAGGAATCTGTGGACTCGCCCATCTTTTTGAGAACATCGGGTGGCGTCAGGCTGAACTGCTCGAAGTGGACGCTCTTGTATCCGAGTTCTTTCACGGCGTCCAGATACTGGTGCATCCGCGTTCGGTTCTCGGAATAACACTGGAGCGCGTATATCGAGGTGTTCTTCGCCGCCTCTCGCATGGTGCGGAGCTCTTCGACGACGAGGTCGTTGTCCTTCTGCACCAGAGTCCTTTTAACGCCCATGATGTTGCGGTAGGCGAACCGTGACCCGCCGCACCAGCCGCAGTCGTGCGCGCAGCCGGTGTTGGGTAAGGTCATGATGAGCTTGGACGCTGACGGCCCTCCGTCGGCCGCCTCGCGGTAATAAGACCAGTCGTTGCGCACGTTGTTGTAGTTGCTGTCCGGCGTGTGCGAGAAGCCGGTGGATTGGACTTCGCCGTCGACCTTGTACAGCAGGTTCGGAATGGAGCGAAAGTCCCTGTTGCCCTGCCGGACCCTGGTGACCAGCTCAGTGACCGGGTCGAGGGTGTCGTAACCCTGAACGACCACGTCGACGCTCGGGTACTCGATCAGTTCTTTGGCGTAGTAGGTCGCCGAGATGCCGCCGAAGATGGTGAGAGCTTCGGGGTGCACTTCTTTCACGAGGGCCGCGAGTTCGACCGAGCCGTGACAGTGCGCCATCCAATGCAGGTCGAACCCGAAGATCGGTGCCTCGAAGCGGGAGATCAGTTGTTTGACATCCATTTCAGGATGCATGAGCATTAACGAGGCGACATTCACGATCTTCGTGTCGAACCCGGAGTCGGCCAGCCGCTGTTTTATCGAGAACCAGCCGATTGGGTAAATCTCGTAGACCGAGGTGACATTGACGCTGTCGCTGTCGCTCAGATAGGCGAACAACATGTCGTCGCGCTCGCGGAAGTCGTAGACGCTGGGCGCATGCAATAGGAAGAGGTCGGCCTCGAGTCGCGAGGTTGACGGCTGATCCGTGATAGTCATTCATACCCTCCCATGGTCCACAGTTCGCCCTGCAAGATTGAGCCGGGCACATCCGAGCGCAGCAGTCGGCCTCGGCCGGTGAGAGAGAAGCGTCGCTCGCTCTCGGGGCTCACACAGCCCCAACGAGGCGGCCGCGCGCATCAGGCGGGATGTGGCCTGCGGTTGGCTGCCCTCACCCTGACAGCGGCGGCATCGGCTGCGACATCGCTCGACGCGACGTCGTCATCGTCACGAAGATTTCGACCGGCGTATCGCTCCCGCCACTAAGCGAGTCAGTGTGTCCGATCCCCAATTGGACGGGGACGACCAGCCAGCACTAGAAAGTCTCCACAACTGACGGCGCCAGGGCAATCAGAGGATTCTCAAGACAGTCTTAAGAGTTTTAAGTCGCTGTCGGGTGACCATTGCCCCACGATGTTTCGAGCGAATGTCTTGCTGATCTGCACGGAACCACCAGGCGGCCGTCGTCCGGGAGGCAGGGCAAGCTGACTGGTTCTGCACACGGGCACTGAGCACTGGGCGGCGTCGTTCAGGTGGTGTGGCCGGGTTGATGAGGCTTCAGGAGTCGGGGGAGGGCTGCGGGATGGTCGCCTGGGGCCGATGCGGAGGCAGGCACGGCTCCCGGTGATCATGAGGTGTCGAGTCCCTGATCACCACGACGGAAGACCGTGCCTGCCCGCTCATCCTCGCCCATCCCGGGCCCTCTGGGCCAACACACCGACGCCGCACCGGCCGCGCCCAATGACCTTCCCAGCCTGCTGACCCGCCTGGCTCAGGTGCCCGCCCCCCGCCGATGTCAGGGCCGGCGCCACCCGCTCGCCTTCGTCCTGTCCCGGGCCGCCTGCGCGGTCCTGGCCGGAGCGAAGTCCCTGGCCGCGATCGCGGAGTGGGCCGCCGACGCCCCGCCCGCCGTCCCGGCCCGGCTCGGTGGCCCGTGCCGGGAACCTGACCGCGGCCCCGTCACCCCGGCCGTGGCCACCGTGCGCCGCGTCCTCCAGCGCATCGACGGCGACGCGCTGGATACGGCCGTCGGCAGCTGGCTCGCCCGGCGCGAGCGCACCGCCGCCAAGGAGGCGGCAGACGGAGAGGGGCCCCCGCACTGCCTGGCGGTGGACGGCAAGACCGTGCGCGGTGCCCGCCGCGCCGACGGCACCCAGGTCCACCTGCTCGCCGCGATGACCAGGACCGGCCTGGTCACCGCACAGCGCGAGGTGGACGGCAAGACCAACGAGATCACCGTCTTCCGGCCCTGCTCGCGCCGCTCGACCTGCACGGCACGGTGGTCACGTTCGACGCGCTCCACTCGCAGACCGGGCACGCACGCTACGTCGTCGAGGACAAGCACGCCCACTACATCGCGCTGATCAAGGGCAACCAGCCCACCCCGCACCGGTGGCTGAAGGCCCTGCCGTGGCGGGAGGTGCCGCTCCTGGACAAGACCCGGGCCACCGCGCACGGCCGCGACGAGATCCGTCGGTTCAAGGCCGCCGCCGTCACCGGGATCTCGTTCCCACACGCAGAGCAGGCCGTGCAGATCGTGCGCCGCCGCCGGATCATCACGACCGGCAAGGTCACCCTGGAACGCGTCTACGGCGTCACCGACCTGACGGCGGAACAGGCCGACGCGACCGAGGTCGCGCAGCGCGTCCGCGACCACTGGGGCATCGAGAACAAGACCCACCACGCCAGGGACACCACATACGCCGAGGATGCCTCCCGTGTGCGCACCGGCACCGCACCACGCGCCATGGCATCCCTGCGCAACCTGGCCATCGGCGCACTCCGACTCGCCGACCACACCAACATCGCTGCCGGACTCCGCCACCACGCCCGCGACACCAACCGCCCGCTCATCTCCCTTGGCATCGCATGATCAACCCGGCCATACCCCTGAACGACGCCGCCCTGGCACTGGGCACCCGGGGCCGATCGCGCTGACCACCGGAAATGAGGCGCCACACGCGGCCGATATGCAACTTAAGAAAGCTCTGACAGCAACTTTAGAAATTCCTTCTGATCTCCAGCGGCAAGCCACGCTACGCTACTACGGCGGACAAGGAACGAATTCCACCGAGGCAGTTACCGGGGAAGTTGACGTTCCTGATGATAATTCCGAGGCGGATATGACGCCCTATTCATCACTGGAAATGCTCAGGAACCGAACCGATATCGCACGTCAGGAGATGAGGCAATGACCCGCTCGGATTCCCCCGGGAACGCCGCAATCATGGGATACGACCCGGCCGAGCGGCTTTGGGGCACCGCCCAGGACAGCACGACGAGCGGGACGGACCCCTCGTTCGAGACCGTCCCCGCGCTGGACGGCGAGCTCTTGACCGACGGGGCGTCCCGGCAGGCCTGCGCCACCGACCTGGGCAACATCACCACGAGCACACCCTGTGCGGTGCTCCGGCCGCGCTCGGCACGGGATGTCGCCACGATGATCCGCTTCTGCCGTGCGCACGGGATCACGGTCTCCGTCCGGGGGCGCGCGAGCACGACCCTCGGTCAGACCCTCTCCGACGGCCTGCTCATCGACACCCGCTCCCTGGACCGGATCCACTCGATCGGTCCCGACATCGCCGAGGTCGACGCGGGCGTGGCCTGGAAGGACCTGGTCAACGCCGCGTTCGAGAGCACCCCGCGACGGACGCCGCCGGTGATCACCGCATACACCTCGCTGAGCGTGGGAGGCACGCTCTCGGTCGGCGGGCTCGGCGGGCTCGTCGGCGCGCTGCGCACCGGACTCCAGGGCGACCACGTGCGCGAGCTCGAGGTCGTGACCGGGACCGGCGACATCGAGCGCTGTTCCGCCGACCACAAGGCCGATCTGTTCGACGCGGTCCTCGGGGGCCTCGGCCAGTGCGGCGTGATCACCAAGGCCGTCGTCGAACTCGTGCCGGCGAAGGAGCGTGCCCGGACCTACCTGTTGGGCTACACCGACAACGCCGCGTTCTTCAGCGACATGCGCACACTCATCGAACGGCCGTGCATCGACCACGTCTACGCGACGCTCCAGCCGCCGGGAGCCGAGCCGACCCACCAGCTGTACGCGACCATCCTCTACGACCCCGCCGACCCGCCCCGCGACGAGGAGGCCCTCACAGGGCTGACCTCTACGCCGAGTATCGACGACAGCTCCTACCTCGACTACGTCTTCACGATCGACCGCATGGTCGACCAGTGGCGGGACACCGTCGGCTGGGACCGGCTGACCAAGCCGTGGTACGACGTGTGGCTGCCCGGCAACGCTGTGGAGAACTACGTCGCCGAGGTGCACCCGACACTCACCGAGCGCGACATCGGGCCGTACGGAATCAGCCTCATCTACCCGCAGCGGCGCTCGCACCTGACGAGGCCGCACCCACCGCGGCCGGAGCCGGACGACTCGCCGTGGGTGTACGTCGTCGACGTCAACACCACCGCCGATTCCCCTGAGACCGATCCGGGATTCGTCGAGGAGATGCTCGACCGCAACGACCGTTGGTTCGCCCGGGCACGCGACCACTACGGCGCGGTGCTCTACCCGATCGGCTCGGTGCGGTTCACAGCGCAGGACTGGCGCACGCACTTCGGTGACACGTGGCCCGCCTTCCACGCGGCGAAGGACCGCTACGACCCCGATGCCCTCCTCGGAACAGGGCCGGGCATCTTCCCCAGGGACTTGCCCGAAAAGAGCTGAACCCGGCCGAGGCCGTTGCTTCGCGGCCTCCACGTCAATATCGAAGCAGTTGGGAGTAGCCGCATGCTGCCGTCCAAGCCGGAACTCCACGGTTCCGTCGGTGCCGTCGCCAGCACCCATTGGCTCGCGTCCTCCGCGGCCATGCGCATCCTCACCAGCGGCGGCAACGCCTTCGACGCCGCTGTCGCCGCCGGATTCGTCCTTCAGGTGGTGGAACCGCACTTCAACGGCCCCGGCGGGGACGTGTCCCTCGTGGCGCACCGGGCCGGACGCGACGACGTCCAGGAGATCTGCGGCCAGGGCCCGATGCCCCAGGCCGCGAGCATCGACGCGTTCGGCCGGCTCGGCTTGAGCAGCATCCCGGGCTCCGGGCTCCTGCCCGCCTGCGTGCCGGGCGCGTTCGGTGGATGGATGCGGCTGCTCCGCGAGTTCGGGACCATGCGTCTCGCCGACGTCCTCGCACCAGCGATCGGCTACGCGGAGAAGGGCTTCCCCCTGCTTCCCGAGACCGCGCTGGCCATCTCCACACTCGCCCCGCTGTTCCGCGACGAGTGGCCCGGATCCGGCGAAACCTACCTGACCAGCGGCCCCTCCCCCGCCGCCGGCAGCCGATTCCGCAACCCCACGCTCGCCCAGACCTACCAACGCCTGCTCAAGACCGCCGAGTCCGCCTCCTCAGACCGCGAAGCCCAGATCGAGGCCGCCCATCACACCTTCTACCAGGGCTTCGTGGCGCAGGAGATCTCCGACTTCCTCGCGTCCGGGCCCATGCTCGACGCGACCGGCCGGCGGAACAGTGGGCTGCTGACGGGCGAGGACCTCGCCCGCTGGGAGCCGACCGTGGCGACCGCGCCGAGCCGTGCGTACGGCCCGTACCGGGTCTTCAAGCCCGGCCCCTGGTCACAGGGTCCGGTGTTCCTCCAGCAACTCGCGCTGCTGGAGGGATTCGACCTGCGGGAGATGGGGCAGGGCAGTGCCGACTACCTCCACACCATGGTGGAGTGCACGAAGCTCGCGATGTCCGATCGGGAGGCATGGTACGGCGACCCCGCCTTCACCGACGTACCGCTGGACACCCTGCTCGGCGAGGACTACACCCTGCGGCGACGCGCCATGGTCGGGGACTCAGCCGCACTGGCCCTCCGGCCGGGGGCCCCCGACGGCCGCACACCGTTCATCCCGCCCCTGCCCACACAGGACGACGCCGAGCCCGACTCGGAGCTGATGTCCCAACTGCGCAACGGGCTTCCGACGATTCTCCGGGCCACGACCGCGAAGGCCGACACGTGCACGGTCACCGTGGCCGACCGGCACGGCAACATGGTGGCGGCGACGCCCAGCGGCGGATGGATGAAGAGCTCGCCGGCCATCGGCAGTCTCGGTTTCCCGCTCGGCACCCGCGGTCAGTCCATGTACCTCGTGGAGGGTCACCCGAATTCGCTGGAGCCCGGCAAACGGCCGCGAACGACCCTCAGTCCCACCCTCGTGCTCCGGGAGGGACGTCCGTTCCTCGCCTTCGGCACACCGGGTGGCGACCGGCAGGACCAATGGACGCTGCAGTTCTTCCTCAACGCGGTCGAATTCGGGCTCGATCTCCAGCAGTCGACCGAGACCACCGTCTTCCACACCGACCAGGTCCCCGCGTCGTTCACCCCGCACGCGTACCGCCCCGGGGTGCTGGTCGCCGAGGAGACCTGCGATCCGGAAACGGTCGAGGCGCTCCGCAGGCGCGGCCACGAAGTGGAACTCGTGCCGGCCTACTCGCTCGGACGGATCTGCACGGCCGGGTTCACCCCGGACGGGGAGTTCGTCCGTGCGGCCGCCAGCCCCCGCGGCAGGCACGCCTACGCCGTGTGCACCTAGCAACCGACACCGACCGACCCGTGAGAGGACGAGGGCCCGTGACGCTCACCAACAGCACGCCGCCGATCGTCGAACTGCAGGACGCGGAACAGCGGCGGGAATGGCAGAAGTTCACGCTGTCCGACCTGCCGGAGATGATCAGCGCCATGCACGTCTGCCATGCGGTGCACGCGCTGTCCGCCACCCCTCTGCTGGAGCGGTTGCGCAGCGGACCGCGGCAGCCCGGAAACGGCCTGCTGGCCGGGCTCGACCCGGACATCGGAACCGGCTTCCTGCGCTACCTAACTGGCCGGGGCATCCTCGAAACCCGTGGTGAGGAGTACTTCCTGACCCAGCTCGGGGAGTGCCTCACGACCGATGTCTCACTGGCCCGGCTCGGGGTCTACGTCGAGGCCTACGGCCAAGTCACCAGCCGGATCGGAGAGTTGCTCACCGGTGAGGCCATCTACGGCAAGGACGTCGTCCGCGACGGCGCAGCGCTCGGAGCGCACTGCGCCACACTGTTCTCCTTCTTCCACACCCCGGCCGTGCTGCGGGCCATGCGGGGACGCGAGGTCCGGCGCGTGCTCGACGTCGGCTGCGGCGGCGGGCAACTGATCGTGGACGCCTGCCTGCGCGACCCGTCGCTGACCGGCATCGGCATCGACAACTCCCCCGACGCCATCGCCTGGGCGAATGACCTGGCCAGGCGGTCCGGGGTGGCCGACCGGGTCGAGTTCGTCGTCGGGGACGCCTTCGCGCCCGAGACCTGGCCGGCCGTCTGCGCCGAGGCTGACGGCCTGTGCATGATGAGCGCGCTCCACGAGCACTTCCGGCACGGCGAGCAGGCCGTCGTGGACCTGCTGGACGAGATCTCGGCGAGGTTCCCCCATCTGAAGATCCTCCTGGTCGGGGAGCCGGAGCTGCGCTTCGACGGCCGGGAGAACGACGACGACTTCTTCCTGATCCACGTGCTGAGCGGACAGGGGCTCCCCCGCGACCGGTCCGCCTGGTTCGACGTCTTCGAGAAGTCCCGCCTTGAGTGCCGCCAGGTCTACACACGGCCGGGCGCCGGCCCCCGGATCTGCTTCTACGACCTCGTGGCGCCACCGAGCTGAGGCCGACGCCGCACGCAACCGCCGCGGCAGTCGGCGAGACGGGGCGACACGGCCGCGGCGGTGGTCCTGCCCTGCCCCCTGCGCGCACGACCCCGGATCAACACTCACACCCTCTGGAGGGATCCAGACGTGACCACAGCAAAGACGTCGAGCTCGATACCCGAGAGCGACGTAGAACTCTTCTCCACCACGGCGCTGATGGACCCCTACCCCCACTACGCGGCATTGCGCGGCCTCGGTCCCGCCGTCTATCTGAGCGAGTACGACATCTACGGTCTCTTCCGCTACGAACACGTCCGCCCGGCGCTCGTCGACTGGGAGCGGTTCAGCTCAGCCGAGGGCATCGCGATGAACCCGACCACGAACGAAGCCATGGAAGGGTCGCTCCTGGGCATGGACCCGCCGCGGCAGCGCGAGGTCCGCACGGTCTTCACCGACGCCCTCCGACCGAAGTACGTGCGCAAGGTCGCCGACGGCCTTGAGCAACTCGCCGGTCAGCTCGTCGACGACCTCGTACAGCGGGGGGAGTTCGACGGTGTCACGGACTTCGCGCGCACGCTGCCGGTGGGCATCGTGCTCGACCTCATCGGGTTCCCCCGCGACGAACAACGCGAGGAGATCCTCGACTGGGCCCTCGGCGCGTTCAACTACATGGGCCCTTACAGCGACCACCAGGCCTCATCGCTGCCCGACGTACAGGCGCTCGCGCAGTACCTCACCACCAAGGCGACGCCCGAGAAACTGCTCCCCGACAGCTTCGGCCAGATCGTCTGGGAAGCGGTCGGCCGCGGCGATATCACCGAGAACGAGGCGTTGATGACGATGAGCGCCTACGCATGCGCCGGGGTGGACACGACCATCGCGGGTATCTCCAGCACTCTGTGGCTGCTGGCGCGGAACCCGGACGAGTGGGCCAAAGTCCGCCAGGACCCCACGACCGTCCCCGGCGCCTTTCTCGAAGGCCTGCGCATGGAGGCGCCGATACAGTCCTTCACGCGTGTGACCACGTGCAACGTGGACCTCGACGGCGTGACGATCCCCGCGGGGTCCAGGGTGGTGCTCTCCTACGGCTCGGCCAACCGGGACGAGCGCCACTACCCCGACCCCGACCGCTTCCGCGTGAGCCGGAACCCTTCGGACAGCGTTGCCTTCGGCTTCGGCGTCCACAACTGCCCCGGGCGGGTGCTGGCCACGATGGAAGCGCACGCCCTCTTCAACGCGCTCGCCTCACGGGTCGAGAAGATCGACCTCGCCGGTGAGCCCGTCCGCGCCCCGAACAACATCATTCGGGGCCTGGAGCGCCTGCCGATCCGCGTCACCTGACGCCTGCGATGTCCGACGGGCGTCCGTCGGCGACCGAATATCTCCGAGTTCATTGCGCGTACGTCAAAGGAGAACGCGATGTGCGGAACCACCGGCTGGATCGACTACTACCGCGATCTCACCACCGAGGGCCAGGTCCTCCAGAAGATGGTGGACACCCTGGCCCCGCGCGGGCCGGACGGCGAGGGCATATGGCTGAGCCCCCACGTGGCCCTGGGCCACCGGCGCAAGGGGGTGATGGATCCCGGCAACGGCGCTCAACCCATGGTCACGCCGGAGACGACACCCGACGGAAGGCCGCTGGCCGCGATCAGCTACACAGGCGAGGTGTTCAACTTCCTCGACCTCCGCGAGGAACTCAAGGCGCTCGGTCACCCGTTCCGGACCCGGTGCGACACCGAGGTGGTGCTCCGGGCCTACCTTGAGTGGGGACCGGACTTCGTGCAGCGGCTGAACGGAATGTTCGCCTTCGCGATCTTCGACGCTCGTACCGACGAGGCGCTGCTGTACCGGGACCGCCTGGGCATGAAACCGCTCTTCTACTACCCGACCGGCAACGGCTTGCTGTTCGGATCCGAGCCCAAGGCGATCCTCGCCCACCCGGAGAGCAAGGCCGTGCTGTCGCTGGACGGGCTGCGAGATCTCCTCTCCTTCCTCCGCGTTCCGGCCCAGACACCCCTGAAGGGCATGCACGAGGTACGGCCCGGCCATCTTCTCCGGGTCCGCAAGGGACACCGCTCCGAGGAGAAGTACTGGGAACTGCAGTCCCGGGAGCACACCGACGACCAGCCGACGACCATCCGGACGGTACGTGACCTGCTGGAAGACATCGTCGCCCGGCAGATGGTGGCGGACGTCCCGCTGTGCACCCTGCTCTCCGGAGGGCTGGACTCCAGCGCGCTGACCGCCCTTGGACAGAGCATCCTCGACCCCACCCGGAAGCAACGCCTCCGGAGCTTCTCCGTGGACTTCGTCGGCCAGGTCGAGAACTTCAAGCCGGAGCCGCAACGCGCGGCCCCGGACGCGCCCTTCGTGGCGGAGCTGGCACGGCACGCCGGGACCGACCACCGGGACATCGTCCTGGACACCCCCGACCTCGCCGCCCCGCACGTCCTGAGCGCGACGTGGAAGGCCCTGGACTTGCCCTACGGCATCGGGGACCACGGCCCCTCGATCTACCTGCTGTTCCGGGCGATCCGCGACGAGTGCTCCGTCGTCCTGTCCGGCGAGGGCGCCGACGAGTCCTTCGGCGGACTGTTGTGGTTCCACGACCAGCGGGCGGTGCACGCGGACACCTTCCCGTGGCACGGGCTCCAAGAGAAGACGGTCGAGGAGCAGTCCACCGCGTTCCTCGACCGCGATCTGGTCAAGGAGCTGAGGCTTTCGGAGTACATCGCCGATCAGTACCGGACGGCCCTCGCCGAGGTTCCGCATCTGCCGGGCGAGACTGGCATGGAGCGGCGGATGAGGACCGCGACCTATCTGAACCTGACCCGGTTCATGCCCATCTGCCTGGACCGCAAGGACCGGCTCAGCATGGCCAACGGCGTCGAGGAGCGCCTCCCGTTCCTCGACCACCGCCTGGTCGAGTACGTCTTCAACGTGCCCTGGTCGCTCAAGACCTTCGACGGCCGCGAGAAGAGCCTGCTGCGCGCGGCGACCAGGGATCTCCTCCCCCGCTCGATCGTGGAGCGCCGCAAGGCCCCGTATCCGTCCACCCTGGACGCAGGCTACGACCGCGCGATACTCCAAGAACTGAAGAGCATCGTCGCGGAACCGAACTCCCCGGCGCTGCCGCTGTTGGACCGGGACGCGATGCACGAGGCGCTCGACGCATCGCCCGACGCGCCGTCGTCGATGGCCAAGCGCGCGCTCCAGGACGAAACCCCCGTGCGGCTCAACTTCTGGCTTCAGTCCTGCGACGTGAGCCTCGACCTGACGGGCTGAGCCCCCGGGCCACGGGTTCCCCCCGCGCCCGAAACGCCATCCGGCAAGCATCATCCGACAAGCAAGGAGTGCTGATGAGCACGTCGGACTCCCACCCGGCCATGGTGGGCTGGTTCGAGATCACCGCCACCGACCCGTCCCGCAGCCGGCAGTTCTACCAGGAGCTCTTCGGCTGGAGTTTCAACTCGTTCGGCAGCGACGACACGTACCGCACGATCACCGCACCCGGTGCCGCAACGAGCATGGGGGCGCTGCGCGGCGGCGGCCGGGACACCCTGTGCATCAGCGTCATCTGCTCCGACGCGGCGGCGGAGGTCCGCCGCCTGGAGCCGCTCGGCGCGGCGCTCGCCGAGCAGCCCGAGCGCACGCCCGCGGGCGACATCCACGCGGTGGTCATCGACGTGCGGGGCAACCGGCTCGGGCTGTTCGAGCCCGCCGCGCGGCGGGATCCGGCCGCTGCTCGCGACGCCGCCCCCGTGCTGAACGCCATGGGGTTCTTCGAGATCGGGACCACCGACCTCGTCACGACGCAGGAGTTCTACAAGAAGGCGTTCGGCTGGACCACCGAACGCGACAAGGCGGTCGAAAGCGTGGCGTACTACGGCGTTGTGCCGCCCGGGGCGTCCAGTGAGATCGGCGGCGTTCTCGACGGCATGGCCGACTACGCGATCCCCGGGGTGCGCGTCGCCGACGTCCCGGCTGTGCTGGAGCGCGCCGAGGCGGCTGGAGGACGCCGGGTGATGGGTCCCGTCTCGGATGCGAACGGAGTGGTGGTCGGACAGTTCCTCGATCCCTTCGGCAACCGGTGGAGCACGTTCGCCCTGCCGTCGGCCGAGTGAAGCCGGTTCGTGGAAGAGACATAGTCATGCCTTTTGCCGTGTACGTGCTGGGTGTCGCGATCTTCACACTCAACACCACCGAGATCATGGTGGCCGGGCTGATCCCCGGGATCGCGTCCGAGTTCGGCGTCTCCGTCGCCGCGGTCGGGTACCTGATCTCGATCTTCGCCGTGGGGATGGTCGTCGGCGGCCCGTCCCTGACCATCGCGATGCGCGAGCTTCCACCGAAGCGGTCACTGATCTGGCTGCTCGTCGTCTTCGTCATCGGCCAGATGATCGCCGCACTCGCCCCGAGCTACTGGGTGCTCGCGGTGGCACGCGTGGTAACGGCGCTGGCCGCGTCCGCGTTCTTCGGCGTGGCCGCCGCGGTCTGCGTGCAGCTCGTCGGCGCCGAGCACCGCGGCCGGGCGATGTCGGTCCTCTACGGCGGCCTCACCATCGCCCAGGTCGTCAGCCTGCCCGCCGCGTCGCTCATCGAGCAGCACCTCGGGTGGCGGGCGAGCTTCTGGATCGTCGGCGCCCTGGCCCTCGTGTGCATCGTCGCGGTCGTGCTGAAGGTCCCGGCCCGCGGAGAGACCCAGACGCTCGACCTGCCCACGGAGATCCCGGCTCTGCGCAGCGGACGGCTGTGGGGCGCGTATGCGACCAACGCCCTCGTCATCGGGGCGGCCGTGACCGGCTTCACCTACCTGTCGCCGATCTTCACCGATGCCGGCGGCTTCTCGCGGTCGACCGTTCCCGTGCTGTTCGCCGTGTACGGCCTGGCGACCGTGGTGGGCAACGCCGTCGTGGGGCGGTACGCGGACCGCTACACCAAGCCGATACTCGTCGGCGGGCTCACCGCGCTGACCCTCGTGCTGGCCGGCTTCGCGCTGACGCTCACCCACCAGGTGCCGGTGATCGTCGCCACCGTCCTTCTCGGCCTGATCGGGCTGCCGCTCAACCCGGCGATGGCCACCCGCGTCATGGCATTGTCCAACAACGGCACTCTGGTGAACTCCCTCAACGGGTCCGCGATCAACGTCGGTGTGGCCATCGGCCCCTGGCTCGGCGGCCTCGGGATCAGCGCCGGGCACGGTCTGTCCGCGCCGCTGTGGAGCGGCGCGGTCATGGCCTTCCTCGGGCTGCTCACCCTCACCCCCGATTTCCGAAAGCGCACCGGGGCTCGCCACGAAGGACGCCAGGAAGTCCGCGTGACGCCATGAGCCGCATGCCGTCCACCCCCATGCCCCGGTGACCCCGACGAAAGGGAGAACAGTGTCCTGGCCGACTCAGCAAGACACACGGACCGCCCTCGACAACGGCCTCCCGCCGCCCCACAGCGGCATCGGTCACGTCGTCATCGTGGGTGCGGGTCTGGCTGGCCTCTGCGCCGCGTACGAGCTGACCAAGCGGGGCACGCGCGTCACGGTGCTGGAGGCGTCCGGCCATCCGGGTGGCCGGACCAGGACCCTGCGCGCCCCGTTCGCCGACGGTCTCCAAGCCGAGGCCGGCGCACTGACGGTGTCGACCCAGTGCGACGACTACACCGTGCACTATCTGCGCGAGATGGGGGTCGAGACCGAACCGAGCGACCTCGTCGGCACGGACTTCTCGTACTGCCGCGAGGGCACGCGCATCCGGCCGGACCAGACAGCGGACCACGCCGACCTCCTGGGCCTGCACCCGGACGAGCGGGACCTGACCATCGAGGAGATGGTGGCCAGGTACGTCACGAAGCCGAACAAGGACATCGGCCCGGAGATCCTGGCGCCGCTCTGGGGCCCGTCGCCGCGGCTGCTGGAGCTCGACCAACTCTCGGTGCGCGAGGTGCTTGAGGCCCGGGGCGCCTCCGCCGCCGCGATCAGCCTGATCGAGCCGTACTTCCTGGAGATGCGCGGGAACGAGCTGGGAACCGCGTCGGCCATGGCGTGGGCACGCTACGAGTCGGGCCCGTGGTCCCTGTCAGCGGCGGGTGCCGAGTGGCGCAAGATCAAGGGCGGTACGGACATGCTGGCCCGGGCCCTGGCCGACAAGGTCGCGGATCATGTCCTCTACCGGGCGCCCGTGGTGCGGATCACGCAGGACGACCACGAGGTGCGGGTGACCTTCCTGGACCGCAACCGGCTCCAGACGCTCACCGCGGACCGCGTCATCGTCACCGCGCCCTTCGTGGGCATGCGGCACATCAACCTGGGGATGGCCCGGCTGTCCCCGGAGAAGCACGCGACCATGCGCCGGATGCGGTACACGTCGGCCACTCGCGTCTTCCTCCAGATGCGCAGGCAGTTCTGGCCGGAGAAGCAGCTGATGCTGTCCACCGACGGCCCGGTCCGCGCCGTGCGTGACGCCATGCCGCTGCGGCCGGCGGGGCGGAAGATTCTCGAGTGCTGGTTCAGTGGTTGGTCCGCTCAGGCGGTGGCAAGCATGGGCCCGGAGGAGCGCGTCGATTTCGCGCTCGACGAGGTCGAGCCGCTTCTGCCCGGCACGCGCGCGAACTTCGAGCTCGGCACGTCCTTCTCCTGGGACAACGAGCGGCATATAGGGGGCGCGTACGTGCTCCCGGAGCTGGGCCACCACGCGTTGATGGAACCCGCACGGCGCCCGGAGGGACGGATCCACTTCGCCGGCGAGCACACCTCCTACGAGCCCAATGGAGGGTCCATGAACTACGCGCTGGAGTCCGCCGTCCGGGTTCTCCTCGAACTGTCGGGCTCGTGATGTCGCGTGCCGTCGGGACGGCGGGCCGGTCACTGACGGCCCAGGTGGGCACCGAACCGCCGCAACACCTCGCGGAACTCCGCGGACTCCTCGACGCAGAAGTCGGCGTCGAGGAAGGCCAGACGCGGCCGGAGCCACTGCCAGAAGTCGAGCATGAGGACGGCGTGCATCCCGCCTTCGGCGGCCACCGTGAGGTCGATGTCCTCATGCCCGAACGCGTCCGCCACCTGCGTCATCGGGGCGTCGATCGTCACCACCACACGCTGCCGGTTTCTGTTGACGCCCTGGCGGAGGCAGTCGACTCCGGTCCCCGTCGGCAGCGCGCGCGGTGCGAACATCCTGCTCTGCGCCTGGAGTTCACTGACGCGGTCGATGCGGAACACGCGCCAGTCCTCCTTGCCGGTGTCCCGTCCCAGCAGGTACCACTTCAGGAGCAGGTGGATCTGGCGATAGGTCTCGACCCTGCGCGAGGTGGCCGTCCCGTTCGCGCCGACGTAGTGGAACGTCACGACGCGCTCGTGCGTGATCGCTTCGGCGAGCGTGCTCATCGTCTGGGCGCTGATGCCCGGCGTCGGCGTGGTCTCCAGTCCAGTGCGCAGCGCGGTCAAGCGGGGGCGCAGCCGTTTGGGCAGGTACTGATCGACCTTGCCGTAGGCGCGGATCGCCGCGTCGTCGACGCTGCCCTCGCGCGCGTTGCCGGTCGCGCCGAAGGCGGCCAGGCCCAGCAGGGTCGCGATGGCGTCGTCGTCGAGCAGCAGCGGGGGCATGGTCCGTTCGGCCGTGAGCCGGTAGTAGCCGCCCGGGCCCGGCTGCGTCTTGACCGAATATCCCTAGCCGCAGAGCCGGTTGATGTCGCGCCGCAGGGTGCGTGGGCGACGTCCAGCCGGGCCGCCGGCTCCTCACCCGTGAACGTCTTGCCCGACTCCAGCACGACTAGCGGAGCGAGGAGGCGATGCCTGACGTCGGCCATGACCGCATCGTCGCAGACAGTCGCGGCCACTTACCGTCCACATCTGGCGGTACGGTCCTGAACATGTCCAACCGAAGGATCCGGATCAGGCGAGCCCGTACCCACAACCTGCAAGACCTCGACGTGGACGTGCCCCGCTCACAAGTCGTGGTCTTCGTCGGCGTGTCGGGCTCGGGCAAGTCGTCGCTGGTGTTCGACACAATCGCTGCGGAGGCGAGCTACCAGCTGCACGAGACGTTCCCGCCCTACCTCCGCAATCGGCTGCCGAAGTGGACGCGCCCCGAGGTCGGCGAGATCGGGGGGCTCTCCCCGGTGGTGGTGATCGACCAGCGGCGCCTGGGCGGGAACGCCCGCTCCACGGTCGGCACGATCACGGACACCTGGACCTATCTCAGGCTGCTGTTCTCCCGGGTGAGCACACCGCACGTCGGCGAGTCCAGCCACTTCTCCTTCAACGACCCGGCCGGCATGTGCCCCACCTGCTCCGGCATCGGCGAGGTCATGGCCAGCGCCGTCGACCGTTTCATCGACCTGGACAGGTCGCTGCGCGAGGGCGCCGTCCTGCTGCCCGGGTTCGCCGTCAGCGGTTACTGGTACACGAACTTCGCCGACATCGGCGTCTTCGACGTCGACAAGCCGCTGCGCCACTGGAGCCGGACCGAGCGGGACGCGCTGCTGTACGGCATCGGGTCCGCCGGGTCGCTGGCGGACCGGCTTCCCAAGGGCTACCAGGGTGTCGTCGAGCGGTTCGAGCGCATCTACCTGCGCACCTCCGACGACATGAACGACCGCAAGAAGGAAACCCTCGCCAAGTTCACCCGTTCCAAGGTGTGCCCGGACTGCTGCGGGGACCGTCTCAACAAGGCGAGTCGGGCGGCCACGGTGCTCGGCCACACCATCGGCGAGATGGCGCGGATGGAGGTCGATGAGCTCGCGGAGCTGGTGACGGGCGTGAGTGACGCAACCGTGGCACCGGTGGTGGCCGCGCTTACAGAACGACTCCAGGCGATGATCACCATCGGGCTCGGCTACCTCCACCTCGGCCGCGCCACCACGACGCTCTCGGGCGGCGAGTCCCAGCGGATCAAGACCGTCAAGCACCTGGGCAGCAGCCTCACCGAGATGCTCTACGTATTCGACGAACCCACCGTCGGACTGCACCCCCACGACATCTCCTCCATGACCGAGCTGCTCAAGCAGCTCCGGGACAAGGGCAACAGCGTCCTCGTGGTCGAGCACGACCCCGCCGTCATGGCCATCGCCGACCAGATCATCGAGGTCGGGCCCCTCGCGGGCGCGCACGGCGGAACACTCGTCTACCAGGGCAGCTTCCGTGGCCTCGGCACGGCCGGCACCGCCACGACGGCGGCGCTGTCACAGCGTCGGCCCATCAAGGACGATCCGCGGACGCCGCGAGGACACATCACCGTGGCCGACGCCACGCGCAACAACCTCAAGAACGTGACCGTGGACATTCCGACGGGCGTGACAACCGTGCTCACCGGCGTGGCCGGCTCCGGGAAATCCAGTCTCGCGAGCGAACTCGTCGCCCAGCACGACGCGGTCGTGATCGACCAGAAACAGGTCAGCACCAACCGCCGCTCGACCCCCATCACCTACACCGGGATAGCGACCCCCATCCGTAAGGTTTTCGCACGCCACAACCAGGTCCCAGCCGGCCTGTTCAGCGCCAACTCCGAGGGCGCCTGCCCCCAATGCAAGGGCCTCGGGACCGTCGCCACCGACCTGGCGTTCATGGAGGATCAGGAAACGGTCTGCGAGGCCTGCCAGGGGCGCCGGTTCACGCCCGAGGTCCTGGAGTACCGGGTCGACGGGCTGTCCATCGCCGACATCGACGACCTCACGGTCACCGACGCCATCGACCGGCTCTCCGATCGCACGGTCACCAAGGCGCTGCGCCACCTCGACGAGGTCGGCCTGGGCTACCTCCGACTCGGCCAGCCCCTCACGTCGCTCTCCGGAGGTGAATGCCAGCGCGTGAAGATCGCCAAGGAGCTCCGGGACTCCATCGACCCGACCCTCTACATCCTCGACGAGCCCACTACAGGCCTGCACCTACGCGACATCGACACCCTGCTGAGCCACCTCGACAGCCTGGTGGACCACGGTCACACCGTCGTGCTGATCGAGCACAACCTCGACGTTATCCGACAGGCCGACTGGATCATCGACCTCGGCCCCGGACCCGGAAAGCACGGCGGGCAGATCCTCTATCAGGGGCCCGTCGCCGGCATCACTTCCACGGCCACCGCCGAGGCGCTGCACGAAACCGTCTGATCCCGTCGCCATGGCACCGCCCGGGACCACTGCACGGCCCGCAGAAAGGGTCTTCTACTCACCCGTCCAACTCACCCGTCCTCAACTCTCCCGTCCTCAACTCTCCCGATACCGTCTCATTGCCGAACCTGAAGCCGATCCCGCGCACCGTGACGATCCACTGCGGGGAACCGAGCTTCTTGCGGATGCTGCTCAGGTGCGTGTCGATCGTCCGGCTGGCCAGCGACGTCACTTCCGGGTCCGTGTTGTCGTAGGCCCACACGCGCCGCAGCAGCTCGGACCGGGAGAAGATCTTCCCCGGCTCGCCCGCGAGCAGGTGGAGGATCTCGAACTCCGTGCGGGTCAGTCCGATGATTTCGCCACCGACCCGGACCTCTCGCAGATTGGGATCGATCTCCAGTTGGTCAGCGACCAGTAACGGTTGGGGTTTGGCCCGTACCCTCCGCAGCAGCGCTTCAAGACGCGCCATGAGCTCGCGACTGGGATAAGGCTTCACGATGCAGTCGTCACACCCTATTTCCAGGGCCAGCACCCGGTCGGACTCGCCCTTGGAAGAGAAAGCGATCATCGGGACGTGACTGGCCTCGCGGATTCTCTTGCACAGCGTGAGTCCGTCAAAGACCTTGAGGTCAAGATCTATGAGCACTACGTCGACGTCGTGTACGGCGACCATTGCTTCTGCACCCGTCGCAGCCGCTTCGGTCCCGAAACCGTGGCGTTCAAGGTCCTTGATCATCGCCTCCACGGCTTCGCAATCCGCGACGACCAGTAAGCGCACTTCTTGGTCGATCAATGCTTGCTCCTGTCTTGTCGATGCGATCATGACGTGACGGCGCCTTTGAAATCGCATTCGTGGCACGCGATGATCGCGGCATCATGGCACGTACCCCGCGCAGCGGATTGCGAACGATCCCGTTTCGGCCGATGCGCTTGCCCCGCTGCCAGGCTCGTCATGGCAGCGATGAATCACTATGAAACTCTCAACATCCGCACGATGGTCATAACGTGAGGGGAACGCCGGGTTACATACCGAACCCGGAAGCTAAGGGCTGTCCCGTAAGTGCTGGTCACGGGTGAGATGATCTTGTCGTGTCTGGTGTGATCACGGCGTCGGAGCCGTCCTGGATAGCCCCGTTCACCGGGCTGAGCCCTCGTCAGTTCGGCAAGCT
>NZ_JAAKZX010000056.1 GCF_011045025.1 Streptomyces ureilyticus | reverse complement strand
GGGGTGAGGTGGCGGAGGGGTAGCTCGACACGAGCGCCGGGTCCCTCCACGGGTTCATCCCCTCTCAGGCTCCGCTGCCTCACCCCCGGGGTGAGGCGGAGCTATCACCCCCTCAGGTCCCGCCGGTGGCTTCGGCCCCGCCGGTCCCGCCCGAGACCTGACCTCCGCGGTGAACGGCCCCCGCCCCGCCGCGACCCTGACGTCCGAGATCTCGCCGTAGACGGCGCACCGGACGATGCGGGTGCCCTGGGCCCGCGCCACCCGGTCCGCCTGGGCGCAGGCCGCCGTACCGCCCTCCATCCAGTGGTCGGCCGCCGCGAGGGCCGCCAAGTCGGCGGCACCACCCGCGTGGTGACGTGTCATCACCGCTTGGCTCATCGCGAGGATGGCGCCGAAGAAGACGCACAGCACCGCGATGACGCCCACCGCCGTAACGGTCGCCGAGCCCCGGTCAGAGGAGAACGCTCTCCTCCGCGACTCCCACCATCGCTCGTTCCCCTTCGTCATCCGCCCGCCCCCACCGTCTCCTCGGCCAGGGCCACAGCCTCGTGGTCCAGGTCGAGAGCCAGCGCGTCGGGCCCCGGAGGCTTCGCCGTGACCCGCACACGCACCAGATCTCCCTCGCGCCGAACTGTGACCTGCGCCCCGTCCGGTGCCGTCTCCCGGGCCACCGTCGTCACCGTGCCCGGCGGGTCCTGGCGGGCCGCCGCACGTGCCCCCGCCCGGGCCGCGTCCACGCACTGGATGTGCGCGGACGCGGCCAGCAGGGCCCAGACCAGTGCCAAGGCGAACGCGATCAGCACGGGCAGCACCATGGCCGCCTCCGCCGTCACGAACCCTCGGTCCCCGGCCAGGCGCGGGAACGGATCCCGGCGCCCTGCCGGACGCGCCGCCCGCTCCTCAGAACTGGCCATTGAGCGCTCGCTCCACGATGTCCTGCAGAGCCCCCTTGACCTGCCCACTGGTCACCACCTCGTAGAGCAGCGCCGCGAACCCCACCGCCGCGATCAGCCCCATCGCGTACTCGGAGGTCACCATTCCGGCATCCTTCCGCGCCGCCGAAGCCCTCCGCACCGCCCAGGCAGCCGGCACCGCCCACGCCCTGCCCGCCAGTGCCTGCATCCGGTCGGCCTGCACTCGTACCCGCATTGCCTTGTTCATCCGAACCCCCGTGTAGATCCGCACTGTCGACTCGTTCGACTCGTTCAACTCGTTCACTTCGTCCAGCTGTGCCGGACCTGTTCCATTCATCGCTCGCTCTTCATCACGCCTCGCCGGTCATCCACCACCTCCCAACACCCCGTCCGCGAGCCCGATCACCACAGGAAGCACCCCGATCGCGATGAACGCGGGCAGGAAGCACAGCCCCACCGGCGCGGTGACCATGACGGCCGCCCGCCGCGCACGAGTGGTGGCGGTACGTCCCCACTCCGCGCGGGCCTCCGCGGCGAGGCGGCCGACAGGACTCGCCGCCGGTACGCCCGACTCACCCGCCCGCTCCAGCAGCCGGGCCAATGCCCGGGCGCCGGGCAACGCGGCCAACCCCCGCCATGCCTCGGCCGGTTCACCGCCGAGCCGCACCTCGGCCGCACCCCGCGCGAGCCGTTCTCCCACGGGCCCTTCCAGCGCCTCCCCCACGGCCTGGGACGCCGCTACGGGACTGGCGCCCGCCACAATGCAGGCCGCCAACAGGTCGGCTGCCAGGGGCAGTTGCCGCTCGGCCAGTCCCGAGTCGGACTCCTCTGCCGGAGCCGGCCTGCGCTGCCACCGCCTCACCCCGAACCCGGCTACGAGCCCCACGACGACCCCGGGAACGCCGCCGACGAACACCCAGCAGGCGCTGACGGCACCCACCACCGGCAGCCACTTCCGCATCGGGGCCCGAACGGCGAAGCGTCGTCCGGTGGGCGTCGATTCCACGACGTCCAGCACCGCTCGCAGTCTCCTGCGCACCCGCAGCTCCCGCCGCGCCGCCCCCAGAACCCATGCGAGCGACCACAGTCCCGCCACCAGGCACAGGGCCACCCCCAGCCTGTGGACAGCCTCCGTACTCATCCCGCCTCCGCCTTCCGTATGATCCGCAGCGCCCACCACAGCCCGGCGCCCTCCAGCGCCCCGCCGATCAGCAGACAGCCCAGGCCCGCGCCGGTGTGCAGGACGACGTGCAGCGGATCGGCGCCGAGCGCGGTACCGAGGAGCAGACCCAGCAGGGGCAACCCGGCGAGCAGCACCGCCGTCGACCGCGCCCCCGCCAACTGGGCGCGCAGATCGGCCCGTTGGTCCCGCTCCGCGCGGAGCGCCGCCTCCAGCCGGTCGAGGCCGGCCGCGAGTCCGGCACCTCGGTCCACAGCGACCCGCCAGCACGCGGCGAGGCCCAGGAGTCCCTCGGCACCCGGCCGCCGTGCCGCATCCGTGAGCGCGCCGGGCACATCCCCGCCGAACCGCGCCGCCGCCAGCACCACCGCCTGCGCCTCGCCGAGCCCGCCCGAATCACGAGCGGCCCGAAGCAGCGCCTCGCCCGGCTGCCGTCCGGCGCGGACCTCCCCCGCGAGCGCTCCGCACAACACGATCACCGCGTCGGCGCTCCGCTCCCGGATACGGCGCGCCTGACTCACCCGCCGAGCACGCCTCACCAGCGGCACCCCGAGCGCGCCCACGACGAGCGGCACCACGGACGTCCCCAGCAGAGCGACCACCACCCCGGCGACCAGCGACCACCAGTCGCCCCGGCGCCGATGCAACCGCCGTAGCCAGTCCACAGTCGGTGCGGCCCGCTCCCGCGCCCTTCGCTCCCACGTCGGCGGTCCGGCTCTCGCCACCCCGCCACCCGCACACAGCAGTTGAGCCCGCCGAGCACCTGGCCCCTGGCCACCCATCAGCCAGGCCGCCGCCCCGGCACACACCATCGCCGCGACCATCAACACCTCTCCGACCCCCGTCACAAGCCCTCACTCCTCTCACCGAGCAGCCCCCGCAGCCGCTCCCAGCCCCGCTCATACGCGAAGGCCTCCGCGCCCCAGCGCAGCGCCGGCACCGTCACGACGAGCCCCGCCGGATCCCGCTCCAGCACATGAACTTCGGCGATCCGCCGCCTCCCGGCCCGGTCGCGTACGAGATGGAGCACCACCGAGAGAGCTGCCGCCACCTGGCTGTGCAGGGCGGCTCGGTCGAGCCCCGCCGCCGTACCCAGCGCCTCCAATCGGGCGGGTACCAATGACGCGGCGTTCGCGTGGACGGTGCCACCGCCGTTGTGGCCGGTGTTCAACGCGGCCAGCAAGTGGGCGACTTCGGGCCCGCGGACCTCACCGACGACCAGCCGGTCCGGGCGCATCCGCAGAGCCTGGCGTACCAAGTCCTGGAGTGTGACGAGTCCAGCGCCCTCCTGGTTGGCGGGTCTGGATTCGAGGCGTACGACGTGGGGGTGATCGGGGCGAAGCTCCGCCGAGTCCTCGGCGAGCACGATCCGCTCACCCGGTCCGATCAGCCCCAGCAGGGCGCTCAGGAGCGTTGTCTTGCCGCTGCCCGTACCGCCGCTGATCAGGAAGGACAGCCGGGCATCGAGCAGTGCCCTCAGCACCCGGTCGCCGCCCGGGGGTACCGTCCCCGCCGCCACCAGCTCGTCGAGTGTGAACGCCCGCGGCCGCACGACCCGCAACGACAGGCACGTCGAGCCGACCGCGACCGGTGGCAGCACGGCATGCAGACGCGTGCCATCCGGAAGCCGGGCGTCGACCCAGGGGTGCGCGTCGTCGAGCCGCCGCCCGGCCACGGCCGCGAGGCGCTGTGCGAGCCGCCGTACGGCCGCCGCGTCCGGAAAGGAGACGGCCGTCAGCTCCAGGCCGCCGCCCCGGTCCACCCATACTCGGTCGGGCGCCGAGACCAGCACATCGGTCACCGAGGAATCGGCGAGCAGCGGCTCCAGCGGACCGGACCCGACCAGCTCGGAGCGCAACCGCTCGGCCGCGCCGAGCACTTCGGCATCCCCCAGCACCCGCCCCTGGTCGCGCAAGGCCTGCGCCACCCGGGCTGGAGTCGGCTCGGCCCCACTCTCGGCCAGCCACTGCCGCACCCCGTCCAACAGCTCTTCATCGGCAGGCCACTTGACGCTAGTACGCCCGCCCGTCAGCCTCGCGTCCGCCGGCAATCCCACGCCCGCACGTCCACCGACCGGCCCCGCAACCGCGGGCCGCCCCACTCCCGCTCGCCCGCCGGTCGGCCCTGTATCCACAGACCAGCCCACGCCCGTACGACCATCCGCCGACCTCGCCTCCGCAGGCAAACCCACACCCGCAGGCTCACCGACCGACCCCGCAACCACAGACGGCCCAACTCCCGCTCGCCTGCTGGACGACCCCGCATGCGCAGGCCAGTTCACGCCCGTACGACCATCCGTCGGCCTCACGCCCGCAGACGAATCCACACCCGCACGCCCGTCCAACGACCCGGCGTCCACAGGCAGCCCCGCAACACCCGTACGTCCGCCGAGCCCTCCGCCACGCACGCGCGTGCCCCCGCTCATACGCTCCCTCCCGCCATCGCGGCCCGCTCCCAGAACGCCGAGCAGAAGCGGGCAAGTGGCCCCCGTGCGTCGGCTCCGGGTGGAGCCCCGCGTTCCTGGGCCACCGGCAGTCCCGCCTCCATGGGGACCTCGCCCGCCAAGGGGAGCCCGAGCAGTCGGGCCACCTCCTTGTCGTCCAGGCCGGGTGCGTACGGCCCTCGTACCGCGACCCGCAGATCGCGCAGGACCATGCCGACCACGGACGCCACCCGCCCTGCCGCCGCGACGGCGCGCAGTTCGGCGGGTACCACGAGGAGCCCGAGGTCCAGCTGGGCGAGAACCTCCGCGACGCCTTCGTCGATCCGGCGCGGCAGGTCCACGACCACCGTGCCACCTCGCCGTCGGGCCGCGGCCAGCACCGCGCGGACGGCCTCGGGCGCGATGACGACACAGTCGCCGCGGTCCCAGCTGAGGACACGCAAAGCGTGCAGCTCGGGCAGCGACTCCTCCAGAGCACCGCCGCCGACCCGGCCGCGCGAGCCGGCGAAGGCCGGCCAGCGCAGGCCCTCGGCTGTTTCGCCGCCGAGGAGTACGTCCAGTCCGCCGCCCAGCGGATCCGCGTCCACGAGCAGGGTGCGCCGCCCCTCGCGCGCCGAGGTGACCGCGAGAGCGCAGGCGAGCGTGGACGAACCGGCCCCGCCACGACCGCCGATCACGCCCACGGTGAGCGCGGGCGGGCCGACTCCTTCGGCCACGTCGGCGATCCGGTCGACCAGCCATTGTTCGCCATCCGGCAGCAGCAGGACATGGTCGGCGCCGATCTCCACGGCCCGCTGCCACACCCCCGGATCGTCCTGATCCCGCCCTACCAGCACCACTCCGCGCCTGCGCCCTGCCCCGCGCACCCGCCGCGCGGCATCATCGCCGACCAGCACCAAGGGCGCCGTGTCCCAGCCGCCTCCGCGCTCCGGCACCCCGTGGTGCACCTCGGGCCTGGCACCCGCCGCGGCACACAGCCGCAGCAGGTCGTCCAGCAGTTCCACGTCTTCCGTGACGATCAACGGCCTACCCTGTCGCCCCTCGGCGGCCGACGTCCGGTCGTATGTGATGGCTCCCGCCACGATCTCCATCCCCCTTCGCTGCCTGCTCGCGAAGCCCCCGCGGCCCCGCGCATCCCGCCGCGCACAAGAACCGGCAACCGGTCCTCCATATGAACCGCCGATACGAACCGGCCATAGCCCCGGACAAACCGAACCGGCCATGAACTCGCACTCGGCGGCACGCGCTGGAATCACGGTGCAGCGATCCCGGAAATCGTGTGGATCTTGGTCGATAACTGTGGACGACCCGATGGTTGTGAATATCGCGTTCACCCAAACCGGTGACTGTTGTGCGACTTCCACAGAGCAGCGCGACGACTACGGATGGTGACGGATCATGCGTATGCGCGAAGAAGCGCCGAAGCCCGCACAACGGACCCGGCGCTCAGCGAAGGAAGAGAGAAAACCCACCCGGACATGCGACGACCCCCGCCGGGGGGGAGAGCGGGGGTCGTCCCCACGGCCGACTCGGGGGGGGAGGAGCCGGACCGGGTTAGCACGGTCGCGAACGATCCGTGACTTCCATGGTGTACCCGAGAGCCTTCTCAGGCAAACCCACGCACCTCACCTTACGCCGAATGGTGGGCGCCTATGCTCACCCTCGTGGAAAACCACTCCTTGCCCCGCACAGCGGCCTTCTTTGATCTGGACAAGACGGTCATTGCGAAGTCGAGCACGCTCACGTTCAGCAAGTCGTTCTACCAAGGTGGACTGATCAACCGCCGGGCTGTGTTGCGTACCGCATATGCCCAGTTTGTCTTCCTCGCGGGCGGCGCCGACCACGACCAGATGGAGCGGATGCGCGAGTATCTGTCCGCGCTCTGCCGCGGCTGGAACGTCCAGCAGGTCAAGGAGATCGTCGCCGAGACGCTGCACGACCTGATCGACCCGATCATCTACGACGAGGCGGCGTCCCTCATCGAGGAGCACCACCTCGCCGGTCGCGACGTCGTGATCGTCTCCACCTCCGGCACGGAGGTCGTCGAGCCCATCGGTGAACTGCTCGGCGCGGACCGGGTGGTGGCGACCCGCATGGTCGTGGGCGACGACGGCTGCTTCACGGGCGATGTGGAGTACTACGCATACGGCCCGACGAAGGCCGAGGCGATCAAGGACCTGGCCGCGTCCGAGGGGTACGACCTCTCGCGCTGCTACGCCTACAGCGACTCGGCCACCGACATCCCGATGCTCGAAGCCGTCGGCCATCCCCATGCCGTCAATCCCGACCGCGCCCTGCGCCGCGAGGCCACTACGCGAGGGTGGCCCATACTCGACTTCCACCATCCGGTGCGGCTCAAGCAGCGGCTGTCCGTGCCGCCCCGGCCTGCCCTGGTCGCGGCGGCGGCGATAGGCGCGGCGGCGGCCACCGCGGGCCTGGTCTGGTACGCGAGCCGACGCCGTTCGGTGGTGAGCTGAGCACGCCGAATCGCCCCGTGCCGATTCGGGTGACCGATTCACTCCTCTTTGAACCCAAAAGTAAAGAAGCGCAGCGAGGGCTTCCGCTTCCTCCGGTCCTGGAGTACAAAGAAGTTAACGGCCCGCGAGACCAAGGATCATCCGAAAGGATCACCTTTAAACGCAACCAAGGCCCCACGGACCGAGCATGAACACAGGGCACCCACGCGACGTCGACCCGTCGATTACGGGCCAGCCGCACCAGGCAACGGGCAAAGTTCCCGACCTGATGGGCAATATCTCGAGGACGCTTGGTAACCCGGTGAACATGCCAGCGGCGGTACGAACTCTCGTACCGCCGCAACCCTGTTCAGGGAGTTTTTCGCCCTCCTAGGAGGCTCCTTTTTTTCGAGCCCCGGAGCGCAGAAGCCCGCGCCGCGAGGCAAGACGTGACAGCGAGAGGCCGAACGTCACGCCGCCCCGCGCTGCAGCGCCTCGCACACCGCCGTCGACTCCCGCGCGCCCAGCTCAACCGCCTTGCCACAGTGGGCGATCCAGGTCGCCATGCCCTCCGGGGTGCCGGAAACGTAACCCTCGAAGGCTGCCAGATAGGCCGCGCGGCCCTGTTCCGCCTGGCCGACCTCTGCGGGGCAGACGGACTTCGGGTCGAGGCCGCTGCCGACCAGGACGATGCGTTCGGCCGCGCGCGCGACCAGGCCGTTGTGGGAGACGAAGGGACGCAGCGCGAGGAGTTCGCCGTGCACCACGGCGGCGGTCACCAGGGCGGGTGCGGAGCTGCCCGCGATGACCAGCTGCGCGAGGCCGTCCAGACGGCCCCCGACCTCGGCCGCGTCGGGCAACGGCAGTTCGATCAGCGGCTCGTCGACGGATTCGCCGTCCTGCCGCGGCCGGCCGACCTCGTCCGCCTTGTCCGCGGCAGCCACCAGGTGCAGCCGCGCGAGTACCCGAAGGGGCGATTGCCGCCAGATGGACAGGAGTTGACCTGCCTCGGCAGTCAACCGGAGGGCCGCGCCCACCACTCTGGCCTCGTCGTCAACACTGAAGTCGGTGCGCCGGCGCACCTCTTCGAGTGCCCAGTCGGCGCCGGACAGCGCAGCGGAGCCTCGCGCTCCGCGCAGCGCGGCCTCGGAGGTGACCTCGTTGCTGCGGCGCCGCATGATGCGATGCCCGTACACCCGGTCTACGGCCTTGCGCACGGACTCCACGGATTCGGCGACGCCGGACAGCGAGCCCAGTGTCGCGAGAGGGTCGGCGTTCGCACCTGTCGTACTCATGGGTACGACCCTACGCACCACTGTGACCATCCCCACGATGGAGTGGTCTTCTTCACGTTTGGCGGCGACCAGACGTGGTTCGACCACTAGGCTTACTGAACATGAAAATTGCTTTCGTTGGGAAGGGCGGCAGCGGCAAGACCACCCTGTCCTCGCTCTTCATCCGTCACCTCGCGGCCACGGGATCGCCGGTCGTCGCGGTCGACGCCGACATCAACCAGCACCTCGGGCCCGCACTCGGACTCGACGAGGCGGATGCCGCAGCACTGCCCGCGATGGGCGACCGGCTTCCGCTGATCAAGGACTACCTGCGCGGCTCCAACCCGCGTATCGCCTCCGCCGAGACGATGATCAAGACGACACCTCCCGGAGAGGGCTCCCGGCTGCTGCGGGTGGTCGAGAACAACCCGGTGTACGACGCCTGTGCGCGAGCCATGGAACTCGACGGCGGCGCCGTCCGTTTGATGGTCACCGGCCCGTTCACCGAGGCCGATTTGGGAGTGGCCTGCTACCACTCCAAGACCGGTGCAGTGGAGCTCTGCCTGAATCATCTCGTCGACGGCCAGAGCGAGTACATCGTCGTCGACATGACGGCGGGCTCGGACTCCTTCGCGTCCGGCATGTTCACCCGTTTCGACATCACGTTCCTCGTCGCCGAGCCGACCCGGAAGGGGGTCTCCGTCTACCGCCAGTACAAGGAGTACGCGCGCGACTTCGGCGTCACCCTGAAGGTCGTCGGCAACAAGGTGCAGGGCCAGGACGACATCGACTTCCTCCGCGCCGAGGTCGGGGACGACCTCCTGGTGACGGTCGGGCACTCGGACTGGGTGCGCGCCATGGAGAAGGGCCGCCCGCCCCGCTTCGAGCACCTGGAGGACGCAAACCGCCGCGCACTGCAGGCACTTCAGTCCGCCGCGGACGCCACGTACGAGCTGCGCGACTGGGAGCGCTACACGCGTCAGATGGTGCACTTCCACCTGAAGAACGCGCAGTCCTGGGGCAATGAGCGGACGGGTGCCGACCTGGCCGCCCAGGTCGACCCCGCCTTCGTACTGCGTGAGGCCGAGAGCGCCACGGCGTGACGGCCAGGGTCTGTCCGGCATGATCCGCCGGGCAGGCCCTGACATCGGCCGACCGGGCGCTACGGCTTCGCTGCCGTGGTGCCCGGGACGCCCTTCGAGGCGGGTGCGGGTGGCGTCGGCCGGGCGGTGAGGAACGACGTCCAGCCCTGCTTCGGGGCCTGGCCGACCTCGAGGGTGCGGAGCTTGGCCAGGGTCCGCGGGTCCTGGGCGTCGAGCCAGTCGGTGAGTTGCCGGAAGGAGACGCAGCGCACCTCACGCCGGGTGCAGACGCGCTCGATGGTCTCCTGCACCGCGCGCATGTAGGTGCCGCCGTTCCAGGACTCGAAGTGGTTGCCGATGATCAGGGGCGCGCGGTTGCCGTGGTAGGCGCGGGCGAAGCCCCTGAGCAGGCCGTCACGCATCTGGTCGCCCCAGTACTTGTGCTTGGCCCGGTCGCCCCGGGATGTGGTGCCCGACTGGTTGACCATGAAGTTGTAGTCCATGGCGAGCGTCTCGAAGTCGCGTCCCGGGAACGGGACGAGCTGCATCGACAGGTCCCACAGGTCCTGCTCCTTCTTGGGCCAGACCTGGTCGTTGACGCCGCTGGTGTCGTAGCGGAAGCCCATCTCACGGGCCGCACGCAGGAAATTCTGCCGGCCCTCCAGGCACGGCGTGCGGGCGCCGATCAGTTCTTTGTCGTAGTCGAAGGGCAACGGGGAGGCCTGCCGTGTGCCCGTATTGGTCTTCCAGGACTGCACGAACGACTTGGCCTGGGCGATCTCGCTCTTCCAGTCCTCGACCGACCAGTCACCCACGCCACCGCTGCCGCAGAAGTGGCCGTTGAAGTGGGTGCCGATCTCGTTGCCCTCGAGCCAGGCGCCGCGCAGCTGTTCCGCCGTGTCCCAGACACCCTGCCTGTCATTGAAGCCGATGTCGGAGCGGCCGGCTGAGCGCCCCGGGGGGCGGTAGAGGGCGCGCTTCTCGTCCGGCAGCATGTACACGCCGCTGAGGAAGTACGTCATCGTCGCCTTGTTGTCCCGGGCCACCTCGCGGAAGTGGGAGAACAGCTTCTGGCTGTCCTCGCCCGCGCCGTCCCACGAGAACACCACGAACTGCGGCGGTTTCTGACCGGACCTCAGCCGCTCGGGTCGGGGCAGATGCGGCTGCGCGCCGGTGAAGGCGGTGGAGCCGTCGCCGATCAGACGGAGCGCGTTCTTCGGCGCCTGGGCGCCCGCGGCGGCGCTCTTGGACGCCCGGGCGCCGGTCGCCCTCTCCACGCCGGCGTCACCGGTCGCACAACCCGCGAGGGCGGCCCCGCAGAGCGCGGTGACCATGACGCCCATGGCGATTCTCTGGCTGGCGCCCACCATCCGCCCACCTACTTCCTTCAGATCCGGGAAAACCCGGGCGAACACCGACAGCGCCGCCAAGGTCGCACGGGGATCCGAAGGAATTAGTGCGACAAGCCGATGAATGTGCGTATTAACTCGCCAGAGTGAATCACTAGCCCATTTGCGCTAGTTTCTGCCCCATGGTCTTTACTCTCCATTACCATTCATTTACCGAGAGTTGAGAAATCCCGCAACTGTAAGGCCGTGTCCCACGGCCGCCCCCTGAAGCCCTTCTACAACCACGCGGCCCCGGAGGAGACGGAAACCAAATGTCTACTTGCACCACCCCCCGAAGCGACGACTCTTCGCATCTGCCCGACGATGGGAGGCCGCACAGCCCGCCCTCGCCCCGCCGCCGCGGTCCCCGGATCGCGGCCGCCGACCTGTCCGCCTCGATCGCCGTCTTCCTGATCGCGCTGCCGCTGTCCCTCGGCATCGCCCTGGCGACCGGGGCACCGTTGCAGGCGGGCCTCGTCGCCGCCGCCGCCGGCGGGCTCCTGGTCGGCCGGCTCGGTGGCGCACCGCTCCAGGTGAGCGGGCCCGCTGCCGGACTCACGGTGGTCACCGCCGACCTCATCCAGCAGTACGGCTGGCGTACGACCTGCGCCATCACCGTGCTCGCCGGGCTCGCCCAACTCGCCCTGGGCTTCCTGCGGGTGGCACGCTCGGCGCTCGCCGTGAGCCCTGCGATCGTGCACGGCATGCTGGCCGGCATCGGCATCACCATCGCCGTCGCCCAGTTGCACATCGTGCTCGGCGGCTCACCGCGCAGCTCCGTCGTCGACAACGTCCGCGAGTTGCCCGCCCAGTTGGCCGACCCACGTTTGGCGGCGCTGGCGACGAGCGTCCTGACGCTGGCCGTTCTGCTGCTGTGGCCGCGCATTCCCGGGCAGGCCGGGCGAGTTGTCCGTACGGTGCCGGCGGCGCTCGCCGCGGTCGCGGCAGCCACGGCGGCAGCGGCGGTCGCCGGGCTGCAGCTGCCCCGGGTCGACCTGCCCTCCTGGAACAGTCACACCCTCGCCGGGCTGCCGGAAGGGCCAGTACTGGGCATCGCCGCGGCCGTGCTGACCATCGCGCTGGTCGGCAGCGTCGAGTCGCTGCTCTCCGCGGTGGCCGTGGACAAGCTGGCCGCCGCCCGCAAGCAGGGGCCGCGCATCCCGCGCGCGGACCTCGACCGGGAGCTGCGCGGCCAGGGCGCGGCGAACATCGTCTCCGGGGCGCTGGGCGGACTGCCCGTCACGGGCGTCGCGGTGCGCAGCGCGGCCAACGTCCAGACGGGCGCCGTGAGCCGCAACTCCACGATGCTGCACGGCCTGTGGATCGTGATCGCCGCACTGCTGCTGGTGCCCGTACTGGACTTGATTCCGCTGGCCGCGCTCGCCGCACTGGTGGCGGCCGTCGGCGTACAGATGGTGTCACTCACCCACATCCGCACTGTCACCCGCCACCGCGAGGTCCTGGTGTACGCGGCCACCACGGCGGGCGTGGTGTTCCTCGGCGTCCTCGAAGGCGTCGGGATCGGCGTCGCCGTGGCCGTGGCTGTGGCGCTGCACCGGCTGACCCGTACGCGTATCACCCACGAAGAGGACGAGGGTGGCGTCCATCATGTGCGCGTCCGCGGGCAGTTGACGTTTCTCGCCGTGCCGCGGCTCAGCCGGGCGCTGCATCTGGTGCCCCAAGGGGCGGATGCCGTCGTGGAGTTGGACGGCTCGTTCATGGACCACGCGGCGTACGAGTCGCTGCACGACTGGCAGAGTTCGCACACCACGCACGGCGGATCGGTGGAGCTGACCGGGCGGGGAGGCAGGCGGATCACCGAGCCCGCGGGCGCCGCCCAGTGCCACTGCCGGCCCTGGACGCCTTGGCGCAACCACCAATGCGCCCAGCCGTCGAGGGCCGCGCCGCCGGACGGGGGTGCAGGCGAGCTGGCCAGCGGCATCAGCGCGTTCCAGCGCAACACCGCTCCCCTGGTGCGCGGTGAGCTGGCCCGGCTCGCGCGGGAGGGGCAGCAGCCCTCGCAGCTCTTCCTGACCTGCGCCGACTCCCGGCTGGTCACGTCGATGATCACCTCCAGCGGCCCGGGCGACCTCTTCGTCGTACGCAATGTCGGCAATCTCGTGCCGCCGCCCGGCGAGGAGAGCGGGGACGACTCGGTGGCGGCCGCGATCGAGTATGCGGTGGAGGTGCTCAAGGTGAGATCCATCACCGTGTGCGGGCACTCCGGATGCGGTGCGATGCAGGCGCTGCTGCACGCCGAACCCACCGGCGGGCGGACGCCGTTGAAGCGGTGGCTGCGGTATGGACTGCCGAGTCTGGAGCGGGTTGCCGGGCAGGATGGGCCACCTGCGCGGATCGCCGGACGGACGCCCGCCGACGCCGTAGAGCAGCTCTGTCTGACCAACGTGGTGCAGCAGTTGGAGCATCTGCGGGCCCACGAGTCCGTGGCACGGGCTCTGCGGGCGGGCGCGCTCGAGCTGCACGGGATGTACTTCCACGTGGGCGAGGCCCAGGCGTATCTGCTCACGGACGTACCCGAAAGCCAGAAGTCCCCCGAGAGCCAGGAGTCGCCGGACCACCAGCAGGCACCGGACAAGCAGCAGGCACCCGGCGACCGGTCCGTGGCCAAGCCCGGCCACGAGCCAGGCGGCATGGTGTTCGACCGGGTAGAGGCGAGAGCGCTGTACGAAGTCGGGGCCTCGACCCAGCCCGCGAACAGCCCTTAACCGGCCGCAAGCACCCCACCGCGGCCAGGCTCCCCTCACCCCTGAGCCTGAACCGCACGCCTCCCCCGTCCGTGAAAACGTGTGGCCCCTGTGTGCAGGGGCCACCACCGCCCCGAACAGGTCTAAACCAATTTCGGCGACGGCCCTTGTCACCAGGGGTCCGCGTCTGATGAGCTGGCCTGGGACACAACGGACACCCTGGGAAAGGGAGATGTCGTGAGCAACGAAAGCCTGGCCAACCTGCTTCGTGAGGAGCGCAGGTTCGCGCCGCCCGCTGACCTGGCCGCGAACGCCAACGTCACAGCGGAGGCGTACGAGCAGGCCAAGGCTGACCGGCTCGGTTTCTGGGCCGAGCAGGCGCGCCGGCTGACCTGGGCCACCGAGCCGAACGAGACGCTGGACTGGTCGAACCCGCCCTTCGCCAAATGGTTCGCGGACGGAAAGCTGAACGTCGCGTACAACTGCGTCGACCGCCATGTGGAGGCCGGGCACGGCGACCGGGTCGCGATCCACTTCGAGGGCGAGCCCGGCGACAGCAAGGCCATCACCTATACCGAGTTGAAGGACGAGGTCTCCCGGGCCGCCAACGCCCTTACGGAGATCGGAATTGAGAAGGGCGACCGGGTCGCCATCTACCTGCCGATGATTCCCGAGGCCGTCGTCTCGATGCTGGCCTGCGCCCGCATCGGCGCCGCGCACTCGGTCGTCTTCGGCGGCTTCTCGGCCGACGCCATCGCCACCCGTATCGAGGATGCCAGCGCGAAGCTGGTCATCACCGCGGACGGCGGCTACCGCCGCGGCAAGCCCTCCGCGCTCAAGCCCGCCGTCGACGAGGCGGTCGCCCGGGTCGACGGGGTCGACAAGGTGCTCGTGGTGCGCCGTACGGGCCAGGAGGTCGACTGGACCGAAGGCCGCGACATCTGGTGGCACGAGATCACGCAGAAGCAGTCCGCGGAGCACACGCCCGAGGCGTTCGACGCCGAGCAGCCGCTGTTCATCCTCTACACCTCGGGGACGACGGGTAAGCCGAAGGGCATCCTGCACACCTCAGGTGGCTACCTCACCCAGGCCGCGTACACCCACCACGCCGTCTTCGACCTCAAGCCGGAGACCGACGTCTACTGGTGCACGGCTGACATCGGCTGGGTGACGGGCCACTCGTACATCACGTACGGACCGCTCGCGAACGGCGCGACGCAGGTGATGTACGAGGGCACTCCGGACACCCCGCACCAGGGGCGGTTCTGGGAGATCATCCAGAAGTACGGCGTGACGATCCTCTACACCGCGCCCACCGTCATTCGCATGTTCATGAAGTGGGGCGACGACATCCCCGCGAAGTTCGACCTGTCCAGCCTTCGCGTGCTGGGGTCGGTGGGCGAGCCGATCAACCCCGAGGCGTGGATCTGGTACCGCAAGCACATCGGCGCCGACACGTGCCCGGTCGTGGACACCTGGTGGCAGACCGAGACCGGCTCGATGATGATCTCGCCGCTGCCGGGCGTGACGGAGGCCAAGCCCGGTTCCGCGCAGCGCGCGCTGCCCGGCATCTCCGCCACGGTCGTCGACGACGAGGCGAACGAAGTGCCGGACGGAGGCGGTGGCTATCTCGTCCTCACCAAGCCGTGGCCGTCGATGCTGCGCACCATCTGGGGTGATGACCAGCGGTTCCTCGACACGTACTGGTCGCGGTTCGAGGGCAAGTACTTCGCCGGGGACGGTGCCAAGAAGGACGAGGACGGCGACATCTGGCTGCTCGGCCGGGTCGACGACGTGATGCTCGTGTCCGGGCACAACATCTCCACCACCGAGGTCGAGTCGGCGCTCGTCTCGCACCCCTCCGTCGCCGAAGCGGCGGTCGTGGGCGCGGCGGACGAGACCACCGGCCAGGCCATCGTGGCCTTCGTGATCCTGCGCGGCTCGGCCGCGGAGACCTCGGACCTGGTGGGCGAGCTGCGCGCCCACGTCAGCAAGGCCCTCGGCCCGATCGCCAAGCCCAAGCGGATCCTGCCGGTGGCCGAGCTGCCCAAGACCCGCTCCGGCAAGATCATGCGCCGTCTGCTGCGCGACGTCGCCGAGAACCGCGAGCTCGGTGATGTCACCACGCTCACCGACTCCACGGTGATGGACCTGATCCAGACGAAGCTCCCGTCGGCGGCAAGCGAGGACTGACGGTCGTACGGAGGAAGACGGTCACAGTCGTACGTACGGCCTGAGAGTCGTACGTACGACGAGAGGGGCACCCGGCAACGCGCCGGGTGCCCTTCTTAGGTAGGCTAAGGAAAACGTCAGCAACGCGACAAGAAGCCTCAGGTGCGCCGGGAAGTCTGGTCGGCATGTGCTCTGCCCTGCCCACCGACCGGAGGTCGAATCCACGTGCCCGCGCCTGCTCCCACGACCAACAAAGACCGCAAGGCCCTTGGACGGCTCTCGCTCCCCGAGCGGAACTTCGTCGCGGACGCCCTGCGCACCGAAACCCTCGGCGGCGTGCTCCTGCTCCTCGCCGCGATCGCCGCGCTGATCTGGGCGAACAGCGACTTCAAGGACAGTTACGAGTCCGTCCGCGACGTCCACTTCGGGCCCGCCTCGCTAGGCCTCGACCTCTCCATCGGACACTGGGCCGCCGACGGACTGCTCGCGGTCTTCTTCTTCGTCGCCGGCATCGAGCTCAAGCGTGAGCTGGTCGCCGGCGATCTCAAGGACCGCAGGGCCGCCATGCTCCCGGTCGTCGCCGCGCTCTGCGGCATGGCCGTGCCCGCGCTCGTCTACACGCTGGTCAGCAGCACAGGCGGAGGCTCGCTCGCCGGCTGGGCCGTGCCGACCGCGACCGACATCGCCTTCGCGCTTGCCGTCCTCGCCGTCATCGGTACGTCCCTGCCGAGCGCCCTGCGCGCCTTTCTGCTCACCCTCGCGGTCGTCGACGACCTCTTCGCGATCCTGATCATCGCGGTGTTCTTCACCGACCACCTGGACTTCGCGGCCCTCGGCGGTGCTGTCGTCGGCCTCGCCGTCTTCTGGCTGCTGCTGAGGAAGGGTGTACGCGGCTGGTACGTGTACGTCCCGCTCGCCCTGGTCATCTGGGGGCTGATGTACAACAGCGGCATCCACGCCACCATCGCCGGTGTCGCGATGGGTCTGATGCTGCGCTGCACGCCCCATGAGGGCGAGGCGCACTCCCCGGGCGAGCACATCGAGCATCTCGTACGGCCCGTGTCGGCGGGCTTCGCCGTGCCGCTGTTCGCGCTGTTCAGCGCGGGTGTCGCGGTGTCGGGGGACGCGATCGGAGAGGTGTTCACACGGCCGGAGACGCTGGGTGTCGTGCTCGGGCTGGTCGTCGGCAAGGCGGTCGGCATCTTCGGCGGTACGTGGCTGGCGGCCCGCTTCACCCGGGCGGAACTCTCCGAGGACCTGGCCTGGCCGGATGTCTTCGCGGTGTCCTCCCTCGCGGGCATCGGCTTCACCGTCTCGCTGCTCATCGGCGAGCTCGCCTTCGAGGGCGACGAAGTGCTCACCGACGAGATCAAGGCCGCCGTCCTGATGGGCTCCCTGATCGCGGCCGTCCTGGCGGGAACGCTGCTCAAGATACGGAACGCCAAGTACCGCAAGCTGTGCGAGGCCGAGGAGCTGGACGAGGACCATGACGGCATCCCCGACATATACGAGCAGGACAATCCGGAGTACCACCTGAGGATGGCGGACATCTACGAGCGGAAGGCCGCCGAACATCGCAGGCTTGCCGAAGTGACCGCCGGGGCAAGCGAGGAGAACGACGGTCCGGCATGATCTGACACACACGCAAAACGCCCCAAGAGTCCAGAGGCTCAGGGGTCGAGACGCCCAAGAGAACAGGGAGAACGCGATGAGCGCACCCGACGGCAGCCCGGTCGGCGCCGAACGCAGCATCGGCCAGCTGTTCGCCTCGGCGACGACCGAGATGTCCGCGCTGGTGCACGACGAGATCGCGCTGGCGAAGGCCCAGCTCAAGCGCGACGTCAAGCGCGGTGCGGTGGGCGGTGGCGCGTTCGCGGCGGCCGGGGCGGTACTGATCTTCTCCCTGCCGATGCTGAGCTTCGCGCTGGCGTACGGGATCCGCACCTGGAGCGACTGGAACCTCGCGGTCTGCTTCCTGCTGTCGTTCGCGGCGAACGTGCTGGTCGCGGGCGTGCTCGCCCTGATCGGCGTCGTCTTCGCGAAGAAGGCCAAGAAGGGCAAGGGTCCGCAGAAGACGGCGGCTTCGGTCAAGGAGACCGCGTCCGTCCTGCAGAATGCGAAGCCGCACCCCCGTCAGGTGAACGAGGCCGACCGGGTCGGTGAGGGCGTCAAGGCTGTGGCACGCTCGTCCTCATGACGGACCCCGACACACCCTCGGCGCCCTCCACCTCGGTCGTACGGCTCGACGTGCCCGGCGCGAAAGAGGTGCGTCACCGGGACGTCGCCGCCAACGGCGCGCGTTTCCACATCGCGGAGTTGGGTGACGGACCCCTGGTGCTGCTGCTGCACGGCTTCCCGCAGTTCTGGTGGTCCTGGCGGCATCAGCTGGTCGCGCTCGCCGACGCCGGCTTCCGCGCGGTCGCGATGGATCTACGGGGCGTCGGCGGAAGTGACCGCACGCCCCGCGGCTACGACCCGGCGAACCTCGCCCTCGACATCACCGGGGTCGTACGGTCCCTCGGCGAGCCCGACGCGGCCCTGGTCGGCCATGACCTCGGCGGCTATCTGGCGTGGACGGCGGCCGTGATGCGCCCCAAGCTGGTGCGCCGGCTCGCGGTCGCCTCGATGCCGCACCCCCGGCGCTGGCGCTCGGCGATGCTGTCGGACATGAAGCAGACGAGGGCGGGCTCGTACATCTTGGGCTTTCAGCGGCCCTGGATCCCGGAGCGTCAACTCGTCGCCGACGAGGGCGCCTTGGTGGGCCGTCTCGTACGGGACTGGTCCGGGCCTCGGCTGCCGGACGACGAGGACGTGGCCATGTACCAGCGGGCGATGCTCATTCCGTCGACGGCGCACTGCTCGGTCGAGCCGTACCGCTGGATGGTGCGTTCGCTGGCCCGGCCGGACGGGATCCAGTTCAACCGCCGGATGAAGCGGCCGGTGCGGGTGCCGACGCTGCACTTGCACGGCTCGCTCGATCCGGTGATGCGGACGCGCAGCGCGGCGGGCTCCGGGGTGTACGTCGAAGCGCCGTACCGCTGGCGGCTGTTCGACGGGCTGGGGCACTTTCCGCACGAGGAGGATCCGGTGGCGTTCTCCACCGAGCTCATCAACTGGCTCAAGGACCCAGAACCGGACCGATGAGCCGTCCACGGGAGCGCTCGAGCCGCCGCTGAGGGCCCTCCACGGGAACACCTGTCCTACGAACGGCCAATGCCTGGCGCATAGGCCAATTGGGGGGCATGGGGGCGGTTATCGACCTTGGGGCAGGGGCAGACGTCGGGGTATGGGCTGGACGCACGACTACAGTGACGCAGCACGCAACCGCCGCTCGGCCAGTGGCCTGAGCTCCCACCAGAGGGGCGCCCCGCAGATGCAGGGCACGGACCCCCGGCTGGGCATCCCGCACATTCTGAGGCGCCGGGCCCGCTGGGTCTCGGCGCGCCTGCGCCACCCTCGCGGCTGACCCGCTCGCAACACAGCGGCTCGCGACACACCCGGTTACAGCGCGCAGCTGTCGCTGTCCACCTGCTGGACGGCGGTGCGGCCCTTGGCGATGTCCTCCTGGACCTCGTCCGCGGTGAGCGCGTACCCCGTCTCCGGGTCGTCGAGGGACTTCGCGAAGACCACCCCGTACACCTTGCCGTCCGGGGTGAGCAGCGGGCCACCCGAGTTGCCCTGGCGCACGGTCGCGTAGAGCGAGTAGACGTCGCGGCGAACGGTGCCCCGGTGGTAGATGTCCGGGCCGTCGGCCGTGATGCGGCCGCGTACGCGCGCCGCGTTGACGGTGTACGAGCCGTTCTCCGGGAAGCCCGCGACGATCGCGCCCTCGCCGCTCGCGGCGTCCTGGGACGTGAACTGGAGGGCGGGGGCGCGCAGATCGGGCACGTCGAGTACGGCGATGTCGCGCTCCCAGTCATAGAGCACTACCTTCCCGGCGTACCGTTTGCCCTCGCCGCCTATCTGGACGTACGGCTCGTCGACGCCACCCACCACGTGCGCGTTCGTCATCACGCGGCGCTGGCCGAAGACGAAGCCGGTGCCTTCGAGGACCTTGCCGCAGCTCTCGGCGGTGCCGGTGACCTTGACGATGGAACGCTGGGCGCGGGCGGCGACCGGGCTGTTGGCCAAGGCCGGGTCGGGGGCCTGCACTTCGTTGATGGGCTCGTTCGAGAACGGGCTGAAGACCTGCGGGAAGCCGTTCTGCGCGAGGACGGAGGAGAAGTCGGCGAACCAGGTGTCGGCCTGTGCGGGAAGGGCCCGCGACACGCCGAGCAGCACCTTGGAGTTACGGACCTCCTTGCCGAGCGTCGGCAGTGTCGTACCGGCGAGGGCCGAGCCGATCAGCCAGGCGACCAGCAGCATCGCCACCACGTTGACCAGGGCGCCGCCCGTGGCATCCAGGGCGCGGGCCGGGGACCAGGTGATGTACCGGCGCAGCTTGCTGCCCAGGTGGGTGGTGAGGGCCTGGCCGACGGAGGCACAGACGATCACGATGACCACCGCGACAACGGCGGCCGTGGTGCCCACCTCGGCGTCATCGGTCAGGGCGTCCCAGATGACGGGCAGCAGATAGACGGCGACGAGACCGCCGCCCAGGAAGCCGATCACCGACAGGATGCCGACGACGAACCCCTGGCGATAGCCCACGATCGCGAACCACACGGCGGCGACCAGCAGCAGGATGTCCAGCACGTTCACTGATTCAGGCCTCGCCTCGTCACTTCACGTTCGCCATCGCCCGGCCGGGGGTCCGGCCCGCCGCGCAGCGGCAATGGGACACAGCGACCCCTGGGAAGACACAGCACGCACGCCACCCTGTCATGAGCGCCAGTCGAGCGGGACCCGCTTGTCCCGGTCCCAAGGTCGTTCCCAGCCCGAGTAGTGCAGGAGACGGTCGATGATTCCGGCCGTGAAACCCCAGACCAGGGCCGATTCGACCAGAAATGCCGGACCTCGGTGGCCGCTGGGGTGGACGGTCGTCGCGCGGTTGGCGGGGTCCGTGAGATCCGCCACGGGGACCGTGAAGACCCGGGCCGTCTCGTTCGGATCGACGACACCCACCGGCGTACGTTCGCGCCACCAGCCCAGCACCGGGGTGACCACGAAGCCGCTCACCGGGATGTAGAGCGCGGGCAGCACGCCGAAGAGCTGGACGCCGCGCGGGTCGAGGCCGGTCTCCTCCTCGGCCTCGCGGAGAGCGGCCCGCAGCGGCCCGTCGGCCTTCGGGTCGCCGTCCTCCGGGTCGAGGGCGCCACCGGGGAACGACGGCTGCCCCGCATGCGATCTGAGCGAATGGGCCCGCTCCATGAGCAGCAGTTCGGGGCCGCACTCCCCCTCGCCGAACAGGATCAGCACGGCGGACTGGCGGCCCGCGCCGTTGGCCGGCGGCAGGAAGCGGCTGAGCTGGACCGGCTCCACCGTCTCTACGGCGTGCACCACCGGGTCCAGCCAGTCGGGCAGACCATCCTTGCTCAGGCTCAAGCGGCCGCCCCGCATATCGCTCGCGTGCGTCATCGACACCCCCGTTCTGCTGATCTCAACGCCCGCAGCCCGTCCGATCGTTCCGTCATCCCGAATCCGCCGCAGACGCGCTCGGCACGGGCACCCCCAGCGGCGGCGCGGGGAGGCCACCAGCGTCCAGGTACGCCTGCGGGGGCTTCAGGCGCTGGCCGGGGAAGCCGCCCTTCTCGTACTTCAGAAGCTTCCTGGCCTTCTCCGGGTCCGTCTCGCCCTCTCCGTACGCCGGGCAGAGCGGGGCGATGGGGCAGGCGCCGCAGGCGGGTTTGCGGGCGTGGCAGATCCGGCGGCCGTGCCAGATCACGTGGTGGGAGAGGTCCGTCCAGTCACTCTTGGGGAAGAGCGCGCCCACGGCCGCCTCGATCTTGTCCGGCTCCTTCTGGTCGGTCCACTGCCAGCGGCGGACGAGACGCTGGAAATGGGTGTCCACGGTGATTCCTGGCCGCCCGTAGGCGTTGCCGAGTACGACGAAGGCGGTTTTCCGGCCCACTCCAGGAAGCTTGACCAGGTCCTCCAGGCGTCCGGGGACCTCGCCACCGAAGTCGTCCCGCAGGGCCTTGGAGAGCCCTATCACCGACTTGGTCTTGGCCCGGAAGAACCCGCACGGACGCAGGATCTCCTCGACCTCCTCGGGGTTCGCGGCGGCCAGATCCTCGGGGGTCGGGTACTTGGCGAAGAGCGTCGGCGTCGTCTGGTTCACCCGCAGGTCCGTCGTCTGGGCCGACAGGACGGTGGCGATCACGAGCTGGAAGGGGTTCTCGAAGTCCAGCTCCGGGTGGGCGTACGGGTAGACCTCGGCGAGCTCGCGGTTGATACGGCGGGCGCGGCGGACGAGGGCGGTACGGGATTCGTTCTTCGCAGGCGCAGTCTTCTTGGCAGCCTTTTTCACGGGCGCGGCCTTCTTCGTAGTAGACGTTGCCTTCTTCGCGGCTCCCGGCGTCCGCTTGACCGGTGCCGGATGTGCCGCCTTTGCCGTTTTCTTCGTTCCGTCGGGGCTCTGTTCGCCCACAGCGGAATCGCGACGTGCAGCCACCCGTTCAGCCCCCTTGGCCTGTGCTCTCACCGGCGATTTGGACACCCGGCCAGCCTAAAGCCCACCACTGACATCCGCCCCGGCCCTCCGGGATCGGACCCCAATTGGCCCCCTGCCGCACTGTCCGGCACGTACGTGCGGCAGACTTGTGACTGATCACACTGTTTGGACCGTCCGGCAATATGGGGAACACCGTCCCCTGGTACACGGGGGAGCAAGATCCCCTGAGCAGGTCGACAAGGAGAGAACTCGTGGACGACGTTCTGCGGCGCGCCCCGCTCTTCGCGGCGCTCGATGACGAGCAGGCCGCGGAGCTCCGCGCCTCCATGAGTGAGGTGACCCTCGCGCGCGGCGACGCGCTCTTCCACGAGGGTGACCCGGGTGACCGCCTGTACGTGGTCACCGAAGGCAAGGTCAAGCTCCACCGCACGTCCCCCGACGGCCGCGAGAACATGCTCGCCGTCCTCGGTCCCGGCGAGCTCATCGGCGAGCTGTCGCTGTTCGACCCGGGCCCGCGCACGGCGACTGCCAGCGCGCTGACCGAGGTCAAGCTGCTGGGCCTGGGTCACGGCGACCTTCAGCCGTGGCTGAACGCGCGGCCCGAGGTGGCCGCCGCCCTGCTGCGCGCCGTCGCGCGGCGCCTGCGCAAGACGAACGACCAGATGTCCGACCTGGTCTTTTCGGACGTTCCCGGCCGGGTCGCGCGCGCTCTGCTCGACCTCTCGCGCCGCTTTGGCGTGCAGTCCGAAGAGGGCATCCATGTGGTGCACGACCTCACGCAGGAGGAGCTCGCCCAGCTGGTCGGCGCCTCCCGTGAGACGGTCAACAAGGCGCTTGCCGACTTCGCCGGGCGTGGATGGCTTCGGCTGGAGGCGCGTGCGGTGATTTTGCTGGATGTGGAGCGGTTGGCCAAGCGGTCGCGCTGACGCTGGGTCTTGGCCGTACGTCTGTGGGGTCCCGCCCTTTTGGAGGGCGGGGCCCGTTTGTTGTCGCCCTCGGGGCGGGCCGGTTGTTGTCGCCCTCGGGGGCGGGCCGGGATGGATCTCGCCCCCGCCGCCCCTGCCCGTCCCATCCCTGGGGCTGCGCCCCAGAACCCCGCCAAGGGGTGGGGACGACAGTCGTGTCGCGGCTGACGGCCCGTCGTGGCTGTCGCTCCCCCACTCTCGGCTGCTCCCCCACTCTCGGCTTCGCTCGAGCGGGGGGACCCCCATCGCGGCGGAGCCGCAAATCGACACAGCCCCACGCCCCTTTACGGGGCTAGATGAGGCCGTGCTCCCGTAGGTAGTCCAGCTGTGCTCGTACCGACAGTTCCGCTGCCGGCCACAGGGAGCGGTCCACGTCGGCGTAGACGTGGGCCACCACCTCGCTCGGGGTGCGGTAGCCGTCCTCGACCGCCGTCTCTACCTGGGCCAGGCGGTGGGCGCGGTGGGCCAGGTAGAACTCGACGGCTCCCTGGGCGTCGTCCAGGACGGGGCCGTGGCCCGGCAGCACTGTGTGTACGCCGTCGTCGACCGTCAGGGACCTCAGGCGCCGCAGGGTGTCCAGGTAGTCGCCGAGGCGGCCGTCGGGGTGGGCGACGACCGTGGTGCCGCGGCCCAGGATCGTGTCGCCGGTCAGGACGGCCCGGTCGGCGGGCAGATGGAAGCACAGCGAGTCGGCGGTGTGGCCGGGCGTCGGTACGACGCGCAGCTCCAGGCCGCCCGTCCTGACCACGTCTCCGGCCGCCAGGCCCTCGTCACCGAGCCGCAGCGCCGGGTCGAGCGCCCGTACCTTCGTGCCGGTCAGCTCCGCGAACCGGGTGGCGCCCTCGGCATGGTCGGGGTGCCCGTGCGTCAGCAGGGTCAGCGCGACCCGCTTGCCCGCCTTCTCGGCGGTGTCCACGACATTGCGCAGGTGTACGTCGTCCAGGGGCCCTGGATCGATCACCACCGCGAGCTCGGAGTCCGGCTCCGAGAGGACCCAGGTGTTCGTCCCGTCGAGCGTCATCGGGGACGCGTTGGGGGCGAGAACGTTGATCGCACGCGCAGTGGCGGGGCCATCGAGAACCCCGCCCCGCGGCTGGCCGGGAAGGGCTGCTGCGTCCGTCATGCGGGGGCTCCACCGGTCGGGATGTGCTTCGTGAACTCGTCGTGGCCCGGCCAGGACAGCACCAGCTCGCCGTCCTCCAGGCGGGCCTGGGCCAGGACGGGGGCCAGGTCGCGCCCGGGTGCGGCGGCGAGGGCATCGGCGGCAGTGGCGTACGAGCGGAGCTGGCGCAGGGTCGCGATGGTGGGCGGCATCATCAGGAGGTCGCCCTTGTCGTACGCGTCCGCCGCCTCGCCGGGGCTGATCCAGACGGTGCTGTCGGCCTCCGTGGAGGCGTTGCGGGTGCGCTGCCCCTTCGGGAGGGCGGCCACGAAGAACCAGGTGTCGTAGCGGCGGGGTTCGAACTCCGGGGTGATCCACCGCGTCCACGCCCCCAGGAGGTCGGATCGCAGCACGAGCCCCCTGCGCTCCAGGAACTCGGCGAAGGAGACGTCCCGGGCGACCAGGGCCTCACGGTCCGCCTCCCAGTCGTCGCCCGTGGTGTCACCGACAACGCTGTCCGGGGTGGGTCCGGCGAGCAGCACGCCCGCCTCCTCATACGTCTCGCGCACCGCCGCGCAGACGATCGCCTGGGCGGAGGTCTCGTCGACGCCGAGCCGGGATGCCCACCACGCGCGCGTGGGGCCCGTCCAGCGGATCTGCCGGTCGTCGTCCCTGGGGTCCACACCGCCCCCGGGATACGCGTACGCGCCTCCGGCGAAGGCCATGGAGGCGCGTCTGCGCAGCATGTGTACGGCGGGAGTGCCGTCGGTGTCCTTGAGCAGCATGACGGTGGCCGCCCGCTTGGGGACGACCGGTGTGAGCCTGCCCTCCGCGAGCGCGCGGATACGGTCCGGCCACTCCGGGGGGTACCACTGCCCATTCGCCATGCGCGGAGGCTATCCCGTAGAGAGCTGATGTTCGAGAGGCAACAATTGGCTGCTCCAGGGGCCGCCCCGGAGGAACCAATGCCGGAACCAATGCCCCCAGGGAGCCCGATCAACGACCGACCGGCGCCCCAGGAGGCCCGATTACGCCTCCGTCAGCTCCACCTGGATCTCGACCTCCACCGGCGAGTCCAGCGGCAGCACCGCCACCCCGACCGCACTGCGCGCGTGTACGCCCTTGTCGCCCAGGACCGCGCCCAGCAGCTCGCTCGCGCCGTTCACGACGGCGGGCTGGCCCGTGAAGTCGGCGGCCGAGGCCACGAAGCCGACGACCTTGACCACGCGCGCGACGCGGTCGAGGTCACCCGCGACCGACTTGACCGCGGCCAGGGCGTTCAGCGCACAGGTGGCGGCCAGCTCCTTGGCCGCCTCCGGGGTGACCTCCGCACCCACCTTGCCGGTGGCCGCGAGCTTGCCGTCCACCATGGGGAGCTGGCCGGAGGTGTAGACGTACACCCCGCTCTGCACGGCGGGCTGGTACGCGGCCAGCGGCGGCACCACCTCGGGCAAGGTCAGCCCGAGTTCGGCCAGCTTGGACTCGACGGCGCTCATGCCTGCTTCTCGCGCTTCAGGTAGGCCACCAGCTGCTCGGGGTTCGGCCCGGGCACGACCTGGACGAGCTCCCAGCCGTCCTCGCCCCAGGTGTCCAGAATCTGCTTCGTGGCATGGACGAGCAGCGGCACGGTTGCGTATTCCCACTTGGTCATGTGGCCGACTGTATCCGCTGCCCCGCACGGCCTTCCGCGCGCCTTGCAGCCTGGCTTCCGCATGCCTTGCAACCGGGCTTCCGCACGCCTTGCAACCGGCCTCCCCCGCACGTTCTCCACAGCCTCCGCCCCCCGTTGTCCACAGCCACCTGCGTAGCCCGGCCGCCGACTGGTTAGGCTCGAAGATGTGAGCAGGCTCCAGGTCGTCAGCGGCAAGGGCGGTACCGGTAAGACGACGGTCGCCGCAGCCCTCGCGCTCGCCCTCGCCACGGAGGGCAAGCGCACCCTCCTGGTCGAGGTCGAGGGCAGGCAGGGCATCGCGCAACTCTTCGAGACGGAGGCGTTGCCCTATGAGGAGCGGAAGATCGCCGTCGCGCCCGGGGGCGGGGAGGTGTTCGCCCTCGCCATAGACCCCGAGCTGGCGCTTCTCGACTACCTCCAGATGTTCTACAAACTGGGGGGTGCCGGACGGGCCCTCAAGAAGCTCGGCGCCATCGACTTCGCCACGACGATCGCGCCCGGCCTCAGGGACGTACTCCTCACCGGTAAGGCGTGTGAGGCGGTCCGCAGGAAGGACAAGACCGGGCGGTTCGTGTACGACTACGTCGTCATGGACGCCCCGCCGACGGGCCGCATCACCCGCTTCCTGAACGTGAACGACGAGGTGGCGGGCCTCGCCAAGATGGGCCCGATACACAACCAGGCCCAGGCCGTCATGCGGGTCCTCAAGTCCCGTGAGACAGCCGTGCACTTGGTGGCCCTCCTGGAGGAGATGCCCGTCCAGGAGACCGTCGACGGCGCCTCCGAACTGCGTGCCGCGAAGCTCCCGGTGGGCAGGATCATCGTGAACATGGTGCGGCCCACGATTCTCGACGAGGCAGACCTGGCGCTCACCCGCGAGGCGCCGCGCACGGCCATCGCCAAGTCGCTGTCCGCGGCCGGACTCGGCGGCGCACGCCGCGGCGGAGTCGCCGAGCGGCTCGTGGAACCGCTGCTCACCCAGGCCGACGAGTACGCCGAGCGGTACGCACTGGAGCGCGAGCAGCGGGCCGTGCTCCAGGAGCTCGGCCTCCCGCTGCACGAACTCCCGCTGCTCGCCGAGGGACTGGACCTCGCGGGCCTGTACGAACTCGCCACCGAACTGCGCCGGCAGGGGATCTCATGAGCTTGGACCCGGTCCGCGTCCTGGACGTCGACCCGCTGCTCGACGACCCGAAGACCCGCATCGTGGTCTGCTGCGGGGCGGGCGGCGTCGGCAAGACCACCACCGCGGCGGCCCTCGGGCTGCGTGCGGCCGAGCGCGGCCGGAAGGTGGTCGTCCTCACCATCGACCCGGCGCGCAGGCTCGCCCAGTCGATGGGCATCGACGCGCTCGACAACACCCCGCGCCGGGTGAAGGGCGTCGACGACTCCGCGGACGGCGAACTGCACGCGATGATGCTCGACATGAAGCGCACCTTCGACGAGATCGTCGAGGCGCACGCGGACCCCGAGCGGGCCGCCGCGATCCTGGGGAACCCCTTCTACCAGTCGCTCTCGGCGGGCTTCGCGGGCACGCAGGAGTACATGGCGATGGAGAAGCTGGGCCAGCTGCGGGCCCGCGACGAATGGGACCTGATCGTCGTCGATACGCCCCCGTCCCGTTCGGCGCTGGACTTCCTGGACGCCCCGAAGCGGCTCGGTTCCTTCCTGGACGGCAGGCTGATCCGGCTGCTGACCGCGCCGGCGAAGCTGGGCGGCCGGGCCGGGATGAAGTTCCTGAACGTCGGGATGTCGATGATGACGGGCACCTTGGGCAAGCTGCTGGGCGGGCAACTCCTCAAGGACGTCCAGACGTTCGTGGCCGCGATGGACACCACCTTCGGTGGTTTCCGTACCCGCGCGGACGCCACGTACAAGCTCCTCCAGGCGCCCGGCACGGCCTTCCTCGTAGTTGCGGCCCCGGAGCGCGACGCGCTGCGCGAGGCCGCGTACTTCGTGGAGCGGCTGGCCGCCGAGCACATGCCGCTCGCGGGTCTGGTGCTGAACCGGGTGCACGACAGCGGCGCCGCCCAGCTGTCCGCCGAGCGGGCGCTCGCCGCCGCGGAAAATCTTACGGAAGCCCGCATTGTCGATCAGGAGGCTGGGAAAGCTGGACTTCGTAACTCTCCCGACACGGATGACAGTTCAGAATCTCCCGCTTCCGCCGTTCCCGAGGCTCCCGCACCCGACGCAGGCTCCCCCGCCGCGGACCGGATCGACGCCGAAGGAGCAGGGACGGCCCGGACCGTCGAGCAACTCACCGCGGGCCTGCTGAGGTTGCACGCCGAGCGCATGCGGCTGCTCTTCCGCGAGCAGCGCACGCGCGACCGCTTCACCTCGCTCCACCCCGAGGTGGCGGTGGCAGAAGTGGCCGCGCTGCCCGGCGATGTGCACGACCTCGCAGGGCTGCGGGACATCGGGGACCGGCTCGCCGCCGGTTCGTAGTCCTTGGCCGGCCGGAGCTGCGTGAGCCTCTCGGGGTCGCCTGGACCCCGGCTGCGTATGGGACCTCGCGGGCCCTGGTCGCAGACAGCGTCGTATACGGCCCGTACGGCAGTACCCGTACGGCAGCAGTCGCATACGGACGGCTGCGTACGGTGCTTGTAGGCACGCTCGACCGCGGCGGGTGGTGTGACGCGGCCGCGGTTCGTGTGAGGTGACCGCGGCAGGCGGTCAGCCCACCGCCGCGTAGTTCTCGTACACCTCTTCCTCGTCGAGGGGCAGAATGCCCGCCCCCCGCTCGTATTCCGTACGCGCTGTCTCGAGCAGCCTGCGCCAGGAGGTGACGGTTGGCCGCCTGCGCAGCAGTGCGCGGCGCTCCCGCTCCGTCATCCCTCCCCACACGCCGAACTCGACGCGGTTGTCCAGCGCGTCGGCAAGACATTCCGTACGCACCGGACATCCGGTGCACACTGCCTTCGCCCTGTTCTGCGCTGCTCCTTGAACGAACAGTTCGTCCGGATCGGTAGTGCGACAGGCCGCCTGCGCACTCCAGTCGGTTACCCAGCCCATACCGGCGCCGTCCTCTCCCGAATCGAGGCTCCCCCACGGCGGCAGCGGCATATTCACCGCCGCCAGTTGAGGACGTTACGGAAGGTGGGCACAGTCAACCAGCCCCTGCGGGCCCAATCTTGAATGGCCCGAATGGACTATGGGTACGCGGCAGATCACCCAACGGAGTGAGCTGACGGCATATGTAACTTTCCTGGCAAACCAGGACAGTTGAGCTGCGTCACAACGGACGCCGAGTGACACATGAGGCGGATTCGGGCACGAGCCCAACAAAAAAGTTGGGAATCGACTGGAACGATTCGGGGTCGCCAGCCGTATTGATACGTGGCCCTACTGCTGTGACAGTTGTGAGCAGCTTAGGCCAAGGCCTGTACGCGTGTCCGGCGAATGAGAACGTAGGCTGCCCTCATGGCAAACAAGCGATCGGGTGGAGGCCTGTCTCCGGTTCAGCAGGCCGCCAAGTTCCTGGGTGTCAGCGTGCTCGCGGGAGCCGTCGCGGCGGGCATCGCGCTGCCCGCGGCAGGCGCACTCGGGCTGGCGGCCAAGGGCTCGGTCGAGGGTTTCGACGAGATCCCCGCCAACCTCAAGCGTCCGCCGCTGAGTCAGCGCACCACGATCCTGGACAACCAGGGCGGCCGGATCGCCACGGTCTACTCACGCGACCGCACCGTGGTCGAACTCAAGGACATCTCGCCGTTCATGCAGCAGGCGATCGTCGCGATCGAGGACTCCCGCTTCTACAAGCACGGCGCGGTGGATCTCAAGGGCGTCCTGCGCGCGCTCAACCGGAACGCGCGGAGCGGCGAAGTGTCCCAGGGCGCGTCCACGCTCACGCAGCAGTACGTGAAGAACGTCTTCGTGGAGGAGGCCGGTGACGACCCGACGAAGGTCGCCCAGGCCACACAGCAGACCCTCGGCCGCAAGATCAAGGAACTGAAGTACGCGATCCAGGTCGAGGAAGAGCTCGGCAAGAAGACGATCCTCGAGAACTACCTGAACATCACGTTCTTCGGCCAGCAGGCCTACGGAGTCGAGGCCGCGGCCCAGCGCTACTTCTCCACGTCCGCCAAGGACCTGAACCTGGAGCAGGCCGCGCTGCTCGCCGGCGTCGTCCAGTCCCCGACCCGCTACGACCCGGTCAACGACGAGCAAGAGGCGATACAGCGGCGCAATGTGGTGCTCCAGCGCATGGCCGACCTGGGCAACGTCTCCCAGGCGGAGGCCGACGAGGCCAAGGAGAGGCCACTCGGCCTGAAGGTCAGCAAGCCGAACAACGGGTGCATCACGGCGGTCAAGGGCGCCAGCTTCTTCTGCGACTACGTCCGCGAACTGGTGCTGAGCGACAAGGTCTTCGGCAAGACCAAGAAGGCCCGCGCGAAGCTCTGGAACCAGGGCGGCCTGACCATCCAGACGACACTCGACCCGCAGGCACAGGACTCGGTACAGGCCTCGATCAAGAACCACGTCAGGAAGTCGGACAAGGTCGCCACGGCCACCACGCTGGTCGAGCCGGGCACCGGCAAGATCCTCGGCATGGGCCAGTCGAAGCCGTACGGCTACCGCAAGAACGAGACCGAGATCAACTACTCGGTCGACCAGAGCGTGGGCGGCTCGAACTTCGGCTTCCCGACCGGTTCGACCTTCAAGCCGTTCCTGGCCGCGGCCGCCCTCGAGGAGGGCACCCCGCCGATCCAGGAGTACCCGGCACCGTTCGAAATGCCGTATCCGGAGACAGTGCAGACCTGTGATGGGAGTCCTTGGCGGAACTCGGAAGGCGCCAAGGTGGAGAACGAGGACGAGTCCGAGGTCGGCCCGTACCGCCTGCGGGAGGCGATGGAGAAATCCGTCAACACCTACTTCGTGCAGATGATCGAGGACATCGGCATGTGCCCGGTGTCCAAGATCCTGGACAAGATGGGCGTGGTGCAGGGCAACGGCAAGAAGCTGCCCATCGTGCCGTCCTCCCTCACCCTCGGCTCCACCGGCATCTCACCGCTGACGATGGCGAGCGCGTACGCGACCTTCGCCAACCGCGGTACGTACTGCACGCCGATCGCGATCGAGTCGATCAACCGGCGGACAGGCGGCGAGACCAAGTCGCTCGAGGTGCCGAAGTCGACCTGCAGCAGGGCGATGTCCGAGACCACGGCGGACACCATCAACCAACTGCTGGGCGGAGTGGTCGACTCCGGTACAGGGCGGCAGGCCGGCCTCTCCGACCGGGCCAACGCGGGTAAGACGGGTACGACCGACGAGCGCAGGAACGCCTGGTTCGTCGGCTACACGCCGAACATGTCCGGCGCCGTCTGGGTCGGCAGCGCCACCCAGGCCGTCAAGATGTCGAACATCAGGATCGGCGGAGAGTGGCACGAGAAGGTCTTCGGCGGCGAGGTGCCCGGCCCGATCTGGAAGGACGCCATGACCGGCGCCCTCGAGGGCAAGGAGGCCCCGGGCTTCAACCCCGTCCACATCCCCGACCCGCCCAGCGATGACAGGGACCGTCCGGGCGACGGCGACGACGGTGACGACCGCGGGAACGGCAACGGCGGGAACGACAACGGCGGCATCGGTGACCTCCCCATCCCCCAGCCGTCCTTCTCGATCCCGGAGGAGTGGACGATCGGCGGGAACAACGGCAACGGCGGGAACGGGAACGGCGGTCGGTTCCCGTAGCCCGTAGGCCATAGGCATCCTGGGCCGTTGACGCCGTACGACCGGTGTTGATGCCGATACGACGGTGGGGGCGCCCCTTGTCATAAGGGGCGCCCCCACCGTCGTATCGGGCGTACTCGCGTATGGCTATAGACGTATCCACGTACGGCTATGGGCGTATCCCCGTACGGCTGTGCAGGCCTCGGGTTCTCGGGTTCTCGGCTTCTCGGGTTCTCGGGTTCCGGATCTTCAGCCCGCGAGCTGCTTCTTGACCAGTGCGGCGACGCGGCCGCCCTCGGCGAGGCCCGCCACCTTCGGGTTCACGATCTTCATGACCTGGCCCATGGCGCGCGGGCCCTCGGCGCCGGCCGCCTTCGCCTCCTCGACCGCCTGGGCGACGATCTGCTGGAGCTCGTCGTCGGACAGCTGCTTGGGCAGGTAGTCGGCGAGGACCTCGCCTTCCGCCTTCTCCCGTTCGGCGGACTCGGCGCGACCACCCTTCGCGAAGGCCTCGGCGGCTTCACGGCGCTTCTTCGCCTCACGGGTGATCACCTTCGTGATCTCCTCGTCGGAGAGCTCGCGCTTCTCCGTGCCGGCGACCTCCTCCTTCGTGATCGCCGTGAGGGTCAGCCGGAGCGTCGAGGAGCGGAGCTCATCGCGCTCCTTGATCGCGGCGTTGAGGTCTTCCTGCAGCTTCGACTTGAGCGTGGTCATGGGGTCGATTGTCGCAGGTGTGGTGGGACAACGGCCCCTTGATTTCCGGCGGCACGCCTTCGGCCGCCCGGGGAGAGCCGTGCGGCTCGGTCGTACGCGCCGTCTGACACGATGGGCGTATGCGCGCGCAATACGCAGTACCTCTGGGAATCACGGCGGCCGGCGCCGCCGGACTGCTCTACTCGGTGGGATTCGAGGCCCGTTCCTTCCGCCTGCGGCGGGTGACGGTGCCCATACTGCCGCCGGGCATGCGCCCGCTCCGCGTCCTCCAGGTCTCCGATATCCACATGGTGAGCGGCCAGCGCAAGAAGCAGCGGTGGCTGCGCTCGCTGGCCGGGCTGCGCCCCGACTTCGTGATCAACACGGGGGACAACCTCTCCGACCCCGAGGGGGTTCCGGAGGTCCTGGACGCCCTCGGCCCGCTGATGGAGTTCCCCGGCGCGTACGTCTTCGGCTCGAACGACTACTACGGGCCCAGATTCCGCAACCCCGCCCGGTACTTGCTCGAGAAGGTGCAGGGACGGCACGGGCTGAACGGCAACCCGCCCGTCGTCGGTGCCCTGCACAACCCGTGGGAGGACCTGCGCGACGGCTTCGACTCGGCGGGCTGGCTGAACCTGACGAACGTCCGGGGCACGTTGAAGATCGACGGCCTGGAGATCGAGCTGACCGGCCTGGACGACCCGCACATCAAACACGACCGGTACGAGCGCGTGGCCGGCGGCCCCTCCGACTCGGCCGACTTCTCGATGGGCATCGTCCACGCCCCGTACCTGCGCGTCCTCGACGCCTTCACCGCGGACGGCTACCCCCTGACCCTGGCCGGCCACACCCACGGCGGCCAGCTCTGCCTCCCCTTCTACGGTGCCTTCGTCACCAACTGCGACCTGGACACGGACCGCGTGAAGGGCCTGTCCACGCATACGTCCGCCGGCCGGACCTCGTACCTGCACGTCTCAGCGGGCTGCGGCACAAACCGCTATACACCGGCACGGTTCGCCTGCCCGCCGGAGGCTACGTTGCTGACGCTTACGGGGAGGGAGTAGCGGGCGCTGTCGCTGCGCCCGTGGTTCCGGGTCCCCCCGGAAAAACCGGATTTCGCCTCCAGCCACCGGTGGGCTAAAGTAAACGACGTCGCCACGACACAGCCCACTTGAAGTGGCCTGCTCAAAGCGACATCGGGGTGTAGCGCAGCTTGGCAGCGCGCTTCGTTCGGGACGAAGAGGTCGTGGGTTCAAATCCCGCCACCCCGACAGAGAAACACCAGGTCCCCGGACTACTCACGTGAGTAGTCCGGGGACCTGTTTCGTGTGCGTGTCTATCTGCGTGACTGAGGCCTGTGAGATGGGTCAGCCTCCGCACTCATCGGACACGCCTTAGCGCGATGGGCAGAGTGCGTAAGAGTTGGCTGCCCCTGCGGGCCCGTACGCTGCTCCCCACAAGAGCCCTTGAAGGCCTGATTTGGGGGCAATGGCGATCACGCAGTCACTGGAGCCGGGAGGCGAGGGAGGTTGAGGAAGAGCTGAGGCAGAGGTGGTAGTCATGATGGCCGTGGTGATGCCCAGGGCGGCTACGACAGCGGAACGTCCGAGGATGTAGCGCAAGCGCAGAGTGGTCATGCTCGTAGCGTGTCCGGTCGCGAGGCCGTCAGTCGCCGAGGCATGCGACGCAACCTGATCGTGCGATCTCCCGAACGTGCGTCTACCTGCGGTCACGCAACTCAACGGACAGAACAGCTAGCGCTCCGTACCGCGCTTAAAGATGCCGTCCATGACCACGGCACCCGTCTGGATCACCGGGCGGATCTGCTTGCGGTAGACCTCCTCGGTCACGGCCGTGCCGGAGTGGCCGACGAGCCGGGAGATCTCTTCCAGTGGGACGCCACGGTCCGAGAGCAGGGACACGAAGCTGTGGCGGAGCTCCCGGGGTGTCCAGTCGTCGGCGTTGATTGCCTCGGCGTCTTTGAGCGCCTGGCGGAAGGCTCGCCGGACGTTGGTCGCGTCGAGCGGTTTGCCGACGGCCGACGAGAAGACCAGCCCGTGTTCCTCCCACTTGTCGCCAGCGGCGAGCCGATCCCAGCCCTGGTCTTCGAACTGCTGCCAGAGGACCTCTACGCAGCGCGCCGGCAGAGCGAGCGTGCGCCGGGACTTCCGGGTCTTGGTGTCCCCACCGCGCCGGACCGAGCGCCACACCGCGATGTGCGGAAGCTGCGGCGGGTCGGCGCCCGGCTGGCCCTTCAGGAAGACGTGGTCCCAGGTGAGAGCTCGCAGTTCCTCCGTGCGGGCACCGGTCAGCAGGGCTACGACGATGTACGCGTGCATCGAGGTCCCCTCGGCCGCCTTGAGTACCGCCTCGGCCTGGGCGAAGGTGAGCGCCTTGGAGGGACGACCCATCTGCCCCTGCGGCACGGAGCACAGCTCCACCACGTTGCGCTTGACCTTGTCCCGCGCCATGGCCCGCTTGACCGAGCGGTTCAGGCTCATCTGGACCCGGCGCTGAGCAAGGCGTCCGAAGGATTCGTCAGGCCAGCGCGTGGACGACGAGCCGGTTCTGATCTCCGTCAAAGATGCCGGCCAGAACGTTGGCCTCCCGGCGGTCCCCATTGAAGAGATTCCGCTGGTCGACGTGCACGGTCAGAAGCGTACCCACGATGAGAGTCCACGAACGAGAGGAACCCCAGCCGACGCGCGGCTGGGGTTCCTCAAGGTGGTGAGTATCGGTCAGCGGGTGGAGTTGCGCACGCCGTAGACAGCTCGTCCACGCGTCGGCGGACCGCACCCCATCGCGATCACCGTGGATCAGGCGGGTCAGCGCTGCAGGGTGAGCAGGCCCGGCCGGTACGGCAGCGTCAGGTACTCGGCGCCGTCCGAGGAGGGGTTCCTGCCCTGGTAGAGGAGCTGCAGGTTGCAGGGGTCGATGGTCATGGTCTGGTCGGGGTTGTCGCGGATCAGGTCACCGTGGCTGATGTCGTTGGTCCAGGTGGCGTTGCTGTTGGCCTTGCCGGCGAAGGGGTTGCTTTCGGTGGCGGCCTGCGGGGTCCACGGACCGTTCAGGCTGGAGGCCGTGAACGAGCGGAAGAAGCGCTGCTCATTGACACCCCGAGCCTCGACGATCATGAGGTACTGGTTCTGGCCCTTGACCTTGTAGACCTCCGGCGCCTCGAACAGGTTCTTCTCCGTGTCGCTCATGACCGTCGTGAACGAGGAGCCGAAGCTGCTGGGGAAGTTCCCGATCGGCATGCTCGCCCGGTAGATGCTGCCGTTGTCAGCGGCGAAGAACAGGTACATGTTCTGGTCGTCGGCGATCATGGTCGGGTCGATCGGGGCATCCTTCCGGTTCGGATCGGGGTTCTGGGGGAGGGTGCCGGTGAACAGCGGCTGCTTGGCGGACCAGCCGTTGGGGTTGGTGGGGTCGCTGGACGTGCGGTAGTAGAGCGGCCACTGGCTCCACTGGGACACCATCACCCAGATGTTCTTGGGCGCGAAGTAGAACAGTTCGGGCGCCACCGCGGACTCGTTCATCGGGGTCTGGGTGGCCGCCCCCATGTCCGACCAGTTCGTGAAGGGACTGAACATCGTCGAGCCCCAATTCTCTCCGTCGGAGGTGGTTGCGTAGACCAGGTGCTTGCCGTTGTACGTGGTGGTGGTGAAGTCCTTCAGCGCGACCTGCCCGTTCGCCGGCTGCGCCAGCGGGCCGGTCGAGTTCCACCGGTAGGTCGACGGAAGAGCACACGCGTTGCCCGTCCCGGACAGGCCGGTCCACTTCTGGTTGGCGCCGCCGTGGCACGACCAGATCTGCACCCCCGTGCCGTTGGACTTACCCCAGCCCGAGACGTCCAGGCACAGCCCGGACCGCACGCCGACGATCGTGCCGTCGGGGTTCACCCGCCACTGCTGGTTGTCACTGCCGTTGCACGCCCAGATCTGCACCGGGGTCCCGGACGTGGTGGCGCCGCCCCGGACATCCAGGCACTTGTTGCCGTACACGGTCAGCTGGTTGCTGTCCGTCGACGTCCACTGCTGGTTGTTTCCGCCGTGGCAGTCCCAGATGTGCACGTTCGCGCCGTCGGTCTGGCTGAAGCCCTCCACGTCGAGACAGCGGCCGGAATCAACACCGCGCACGTCGCTGGTGGTGGCCGCCTGGGCCGGGCCGGCGACGAGCAGCGCCGCCAGCGCGGCCAGGGCCGCGACCGCGGCGGCGAGCACCGCGGACGGGTGTCTGCGGCTGAAACTACGTCTGTGCATAAGGACCTCGTCATCCTTGAGCAAGCGACTCCGGCTTGGCCCGTCAGGGGCTGTCAGGAGGCGGTGTGGTGTGGCCCTGACGTGTTCGACATAACGAACATAGGTCGAAATGTCGAGCAATTGGATAATAGGGTTCCGGTGATCAGCGTCAATACCTCGCGCAAAACTCGCGGGCAGAAACGTTCGCAGGCTGAAACCAGGCGGCTTCAAGTCCCGTGGTTGTACGGGTCTTTGGCGTGAGGGGCAGGTAGCGGTGCGGGCAGGCTTGGACAGGCACCGTTGCGGTACTGGTTGCCGCCGCTCCCGAAAAGGTTGCCGCCCGGTCCAAGTTTTTTCGGACCTCGCTGGTGGGCTTGAGCCGGATACCGGTGTCAGCAGGGGGAGTTGGTCTGCGTGAGCAGGCCCATCCGGTAGGGCATCTTGATGTAGCCGTCGTTGCCGTTGGCCTTGGGGTCGACGCCCTGGTGGACGAATTGGAGCCGGCAGGGGTTGATGGTCAGTGTCTGGTCGTTGCTCGCGCGGATCATCTCTCCGTGACTGATGTCCTGGCTCCAGACGCCGCCGGGGAAGGTGACGTCCCGGCATCGGCATACCATCAGCTGCTCGACCAAGGCGTGTACGTGGCCGGCGTGTCCACCATGTACCGCATCCTGCGCGAGCACGACGAGGTCCGTGAGCGTCGCCGCCACGCCGTCCACCCAGCGCACGCCAAACCGGAACTACCGGCCACCCGCCCGAACGAGATCCGGTCCCGGGACGTAACGCGGCTGCGCGGACCGGGCAAACGGGTCTTCTGCCACCTGTACTCGATCATCGACATCTACAACCGCTACACCGTCGTCTGGATGGTCGCCGTCCGCGCCGACGTCCTGACCGCCGCCTACCAGCGCAACCCCGAACGGTTCGTCAACAAGCCACCCACCCCGCCGATCATCCCCACCAACGTGTGGATCAACCAGCCGGACGGCCACGCCGCCGCCCAGTGATCACCTCGGACGCCGGCGACCCCGGCTCACTCGACAAACCCTGAAACCGACCGACTCACCAGGCTTGAGACGTTCCGCGTCTCGTGGTCGACCAGGACGAGGCCGCCACCATCCGGGTTCTCCGCGTGCACGGGCGGGCTCGGCCTTGCACCGAGCCCGCCGCTCCAACTCCACCTGTTCCTGATCGCTCGCTGTGACGCTCACCTGGTTCGGCGTACGTCGTTGCCCGCGAATGTCAGGAACACCGGAGCCGGACCTGTGTCACGCCACCGGCTAGCGCTGCAGTGTCAGTACCCCCGGCCGGTAAGGCAGGGTGCCGTAGTCCCCGCCGTCGGTGCGGGGGTCGCGCCCCTGGTAGAGGAACTGCAGATTGCAAGGGTCAATGGTCTTGGTCTGGTCGGGGTTGGTGCGAACCACATCGCCGTGGCTGATGTCCCTGGTCCAGGCCGTCGCGCCACTGTTGGCACTGCCGGCGAAGGGGCTGGTCACGGTCTCGGCCTGCGGCTGCGGTGTCCACGTACCGTCGAGGCTGGTGGCCGTGAACGAGCGGAAGTAGCGACCATACCCTGTGTAATTCTGGGCCTCGACGATCATGAGGTACTGGTTCTGGCCCTGGACCTTGTAGACCTCCGGCGCCTCGAACAGGTTGAGCGCCGTGTCGCTCATGATCTTCGTGAACGAACCGAAGGTGCCCGGGAAGTTGCCGATGGGCATGCTGGCGCGGTAGATGCCGCCCTCGTCGTCGGCGAAGAACATGTACATGTTCGTGTCGTCGCCGATGAGGGTCACGTCGAGGGGGCCCCTCTTCCGGCGCGTGCCGTCGGGATCTACAACGTCCGGGAGGGTGGTCGTGAAGAGATCCTGCTGCGGGCCCCAGCCGTTGGGGTTGGTGGGGTCGCTAGAGGTGCGGTACGAGAAGCTGTAGGGCCAACCCCCGTTGTAGGCGAGCACCCAGATGTTCTTCGGGGCGAAGTAGAACAGCGTCGGCGCGATGCCATCGAAGGGAATCGTGTTCTGGGTGGCGGTGGCCATGTCGGACCAGTTCGTGAAGGGGCTGAAGGTCGTCAATCCCCAGCGCCCATCGTTACCGGCGAGGGTGTTGTGCGTCGTGGCATAGACGATGTGCTTGCCGTTGTGGACGACGCTGGTGAAGTCCTTGAGCGAAGCCCACCCCGCCTTCGGCTGCGCCAGCGGGCCGGTCGAGTTCCACCGGTAGGTCGACGGAAGAGCACACGCGTTGCCCGTCCCGGACAGGCCGGTCCACTTCTGGTTGGCGCCGCCGTGGCACGACCAGATCTGCACCCCCGTGCCGTTGGACTTACCCCAGCCCGAGACGTCCAGGCACAGCCCGGACCGCACGCCGACGATCGTGCCGTCGGGGTTCACCCGCCACTGCTGGTTGTCACTGCCGTTGCACGCCCAGATCTGCACCGGGGTCCCGGACGTGGTGGCGCCGCCCCGGACATCCAGGCACTTGTTGCCGTACACGGTCAGCTGGTTGCTGTCCGTCGACGTCCACTGCTGGTTGTTTCCGCCGTGGCAGTCCCAGATGTGCACGTTCGCGCCGTCGGTCTGGCTGAAGCCCTCCACGTCGAGACAGCGGCCGGAATCAACACCGCGCACGTCGCTGGTGGTGGCCGCCTGGGCCGGGCCGGCGACGAGCAGCGCCGCCAGCGCGGCCAGGGCCGCGACCGCGGCGGCGAGCACCGCGGACGGGTGTCTGCGGCTGAAACTACGTCTGTGCATAAGGACCTCGTCATCCTTGAGCAAGCGACTCCGGCTTGGCCCGTCAGGGGCTGTCAGGAGGCGGTGTGGTGTGGCCCTGACGTGTTCGACATAACGAACATAGGTCGAAATGTCGAGCAATTGGATAATAGGGTTCCGGTGATCAGCGTCAATACCTCGCGCAAAACTCGCCAGCAGAAACGTTCGCAGGCTGAAACCAGGCGGCTTCAAGTCCCGTGGTTGTACGGGTCTTTGGCGTGAGGGGCAGGTAGCGGTGCGGGCAGGCTTGGTGATCATTACGGACCCCGACCAGGTCGCTCACCTGAGCCTCTGGTTCGGCTCGGTGCCCAACCCGCGCTCGCGGCGGGGCCGGTGGCACTCACTGACGCCGGTCCGGTCTACGTGTGCCTGCGGCGGTCGTCTGCGGTGCGGGGAGCGTCGAGAACTCGCCGAGCGGGGTGCGAGGGCCTCGGGTGGGCCGTTCACGGGCCCTCGCTGTGGGCCGTCACCTGCTCGGGTGGCGACGTACGCCGTCGCCGGCGGCGATCGGGCGTGCGCCGGAGGCTGTTGACGGCGACGCCCCGGACCGGGCGGTGGCTGCCTACCTCGCCGACCGGCACCACGCCACCGACCAGCGCCACGGGGGATCGTCGGCGTCCGCACCCGCAGTGCTGGGCAGGTCGCGCCAGGGTGAGCAGGTGCGGTACTTCCACGCAATAGCCTTAAGGGTCCGGCGGTGGTCAGCCCACCGTCGCCCACAGGCCGGATCGGCCGGCATCGGCGGTTCGATCCGGTCCCACATCGCACCGGTGATCACTAATCGGACAGACACATCCGATCAACTGACCAACCCATCAAAGAGACACGCTCTAGCTGATGCGCTCGGCTCGCTCCAGCTCCTTGGAGTATCCGGGAAGCTCACTGCCGTCGATCCATACGGGGATACGTTGATGAACGAGCAGGAGTCCGCCGCCGCACTCCGGGAGATCCACGGTCTCAGGCAAAGGTGCGGTGAGGAGCATCAGCTCGCCGCACTCGACGACCTCGCGTCCATGCTGGAACAGTGCGCGGCCACCCCAGGCAGTTACTTGTGGTTCGCGGGCGACTGAAGCTCCCGCCACGCCTGCCGTGTGAGTGTCTACTGAGCTCTTCGGATTGTTGTCGGCGGGTGGGTGTGAGGCCGGTGCCGGCAAGGCAGCCGTCGATGAGGTCGGGACGGAGCTGAATGTGACGCAGGCCCCGGCGGAGGGTGCGTTCGAGGTGCTCGTCGTCGGTGAAGGCCGTGTTGGCCAGTGGGCCGCGCCGTAACAGCGACCAGACGCCTTCGACCGGGTTCAAGTCCGGTACGTAAGAGGGCAGTTGGACGATGGTGAGCCAGTCGTGTGCGGCCGCGTAGTCACGCATCCCGGCGGCCCGGTGGGTGTTGAGATCGTCCCAGATCAGCACGATGGGAGCTTGGAGCTGGATGTGGGCGCGCACGACCAGGTCGCGGTAGTCGTTCCAGGCGAAGCTGTCACGCCCTTTGCCCCGATGCTTGCGGTGGCGGCGCGGCCGGTAGATCAGCCGGGAGGTCTCGCCGGGCCTGTAACAGCACATCGCCGCGATCGACCAGCGGCGCCAGGAGCGGCCCCGCATCCGCACCACCGGCGTGTGCCCACGCCGGCCCCAAGTGCGGGCGCGCGGCGGCGTCATCGAGAACCCGGCCTCGTCCTCAAAGACGATGTAGGCCCCCAGCGCCGCCGCAGTCATTCCACGTGCGGCCACACATCCTTCTTCCACAGACCCACCGCCTGCTCGTCGCGCTCCAGGGCCCGGCGGGCGGGACACTGCCAGGACCAGCCGTGCCGGTGCAGCAGCCGCCACACCGCCGCCGACGAGCAGTCCAATCGGAACGTCCGGGCGATCAGCTCCCGGATCCGGGCCAGGGTCCACCGCTGCTCCTCCCAGCCATGCACGGCCGGCCCCAGCACCAGTTCCTTCTCCAACTCGGCGAACTGCTCATCGGACAACTTGGACAGTTTCGGTGGCCCCGCGGAGGCGAGCGCGTCCATCCCGCCCTCCCGCCAGGCACGCCGCCAGCGTTCCACCGACCGCTCACTCACCCGCAGATCTTTCGCGATCACCGGGGTTCTCTCATCGCGGCCGAACCGCTCGCCTGCCTCGTACCGGATCCGTTCGCGTAATCGCTGCCTCTCGGCGGTCAGTCCGCCACCCTGTGCGTACCGCATACCACCGGCCTACCGCAGAGATCACCACCCGTCACCACCCCCGACAACAATCCGAAGAGCTCAGTAGGCGGATCATGGATCACCACGCGGTCGCGCCGAGGCCCGTGCCCCTAACGTGCCCGATCGAGCAGTGCACGGCGGGGAACAACGGGGAACAGAGGCGAGAAGCCCGAGAACCCGCACGTCAACGTCTCACCAGCTGAGTCCCGATCTGCATACGCGATCTTCCAAACTGGCTACGTGGGTTCGATTCCCGTCGCCCGCTCCATACGTATCAGGGCCGGGCCGGAGGGTCATTCCTCCGGCCCGGCCTGATCGTTTCAGGCGAGGCAGCGGGCGAGCAGCCACCGCGCTTCGTGTGCGGACAGGGTCAGCGAGTCCTCGTTCCCGGCATCGATGACCAGCACCACTTCGTCGGTCGGCCAATGAGCGGCCAGCTGCCGCAAGGTGACAGGCCGGTAGCAGGGCACCTGGGGGAAGGCTCTGAGCAGCCGCTCCTCCGAGGTGAAGACCATGACCGCGGGGGCGAAATTCACGCTTTCGATCACCGGCAGCACAAACCGCACGAACTCACTGCGGTCACGTGTGTATTGGATCCCGCTGACCGCCGGGATCAACACATCACAACCCGCCAGCGCCTCCAACGTCCGGCTGTCGGGCGCCCTGGCCAGATCCCGCAGAGCGTCCCGCGCCACTGCCTCGAAGAGCTCGGCGGGGATCTCAGTCATGACGCCATACCTTTGCTGGACGAGCCCGCCACTCGATACACCGCCGCCTACCCGCGATCGGCCCGATCATGCGGAGAGGCCGGTCTCGACGGTGCCGTACGAGCCGTTTTCACAGGTGTCGTACGTCCGGACCACTCGAAGCTGAGGCTGCGGGGCTAAGTGACCAGCCGTACCCAAGCGCGGGTATGAGTGTCTGACTGCGTGACAACGCCGACGCACAGCGGCGGACAACCCCGCACACCTGTGGACCATCGCGGGAGGTGAGAGGCACAGCGGCGCAAGGTCAGACGCCCGCCCAAGTTGCTTCGGGACGAAACGGTCAGCATGCAAAGCGACCGACCCTACAGCTGGTTGGAGACTGTGCACGGCGGCCCCACCTATGCAGAGTGAGGCGGGAGCGGTGACACACGGTGGGCAACGCCGCCACTCTGACCCAGTGACGAGCATCACACCAAACGCTCCAAGATTTTTTGACGGTCCGGGCCCTTCCCGCGCCTAGAGGTAGGAAACCTCATCTGGGACCAGCAAGGAGTCCGCATGTCTTTCGTTGCGTGCCTGGGTCAAGGTCGGCCCACCGCCACACGTTGCGACGGCCTATGCCTTGACCCGCAAATCGTGTTGAGCGCCAGTCGGCCAGCCCCTGACCGAAGCTTCCCCTGCACCCGCTGTGCCGATGCGCTACCCCACCCGCTAGAGCCTGACCCCGACGATGTTGTCGCTGGCATCTTCTCCGCGCTTCCCCGCAAGGTATTGGACGACCTAGGGATACTCCGCCAGCGGAGCTACGCTGGCTCGATCCGCAACAGCATCCTTTTCATCGTTTTGCCTCCAGACGAGGTGTTGCAGCGTATTCCACCTGCTTCGGGGGAACGGGGAGTACTCCGCTCTAGGGAAGCAGCCCACTGGCTGTTGTCGCTTTTCCGTTGCTGGCGACGATTCCCCACGCCGCCGATTCGCAGTGCTCTCCTTGCTGCGCTGATTGCGCGTAACGCTGCAATCGACGGGGACGTGGACCAGGTGGATGCCTTCGCTCGAACATGGCTGGGCTTGCGCCGGCCAGCGGCATGGCGTGAGGCCGTAGAGATGGCGCTGCTGGGCGACTGGGTTGAGGAGCTCACCCAAGGAGTGGCTAGCGACTCAGTCCTAGCCCAGCTTCTGCGCCGGCAAGCGGACATCGAGCACCGGCACTTGCAGCCTCTGTGGGAGCGCAGAGTGCGAGACAAGCACATCGTGCTGCTCGGCCAAGAGATTGGTGCCAGCCTGACCCTGGAGGATCTGTTAGCTGACCGCCAAACCCCGGAAACGCGGGCCCTTCACGGCGAACCAATCAGCGATTCAATCGCGTCGGTGTTACGCGGTCTGTGCGACACGGAGGCGGCAATCGCCCTCCAGTGGGCGTACTCGGGTGACACCTGGGCTGTCGCCGCGATTGCGAAGGGGATGCCAGCTGCCTACGGCGCACGAGTGTGGCGCAAGCTCAAGCGACTTGGGAACAGGTACACCGTACGACGTGCATCGGCCAATGCGACTGCGGCGGTGATGTCGTGAGCGTGTTCGCCGGGGCCCTGCCAGAGTTTCTCGGAAGCCTGTGTGCCGCACTTGTCATCGCTGGTATCAGGAGCGTGCATCTCCGGTTGAAGGCGCGACCGGTCCGATCGGCACCGTCAGAAAGCACCGACGACGACCCCCTAGCCACCGTCTCTCCTGAGCCGTGACTCCTCTGAAGGACTGGGAGAAACCTGGGAGAAGATCTTCTCCCGCCGCCCTCCAAGCACCCAGAAGAGCCAGCTCATACCGACGACTTGACCTGCATTGACGTCGTCGCACCCTGGTTTCGATCTTACCCTGACCTTATTCGGGACTAAGAGGTCGTGGGTTCAAATCCCGCCACCCCAACAGAGAAGTACCAGGTCAGGCCCGGTTTCCTTCACAGGGAACCGGGCCTGACGCGTTCTCCGGGACCTCTCGGGAGTGAGCGGGGAGTGGATCATGATGGCCGATGGCGTCTGCGGGCCTACGCTCCTCGTCGCTTGCGCATGGACATCGGGAGCGACCGGGGGGTGGAGGAGAGGCGTGGAGTGAGGCGTGCGTGTGCTCCGGGCAGCGGATCGAACTGCCAGTGGGCGACCACGGAGGCCAGTGCCAGGGTGGCCTCCGTCATGCCGAAGACTTCCCCGATGCACTTGCGAGCACCACCGCCGAAGGGCGTATACGCACCCGGGGGAAGCCTGGTGCTGTCGTCGAGCCACCGATCGGGGTCGAAACGCTCAGGGCCGGGGAACAGGTCGGCGCGCTGCTGCACGATGTGGGGGCTGTACAGGACGTTGGAGCCGATCGGGAGATGTTGGCCTGCCAGTTCGGTGTCCTTGGTCGTGACCCTGGTGAGCAGCCAGGCCGGCGGGTGCAAGCGCAACGTCTCCGTGATGACCCGACGCGTCAAGTCCAGTTGCGGGAGGTCGTCATACTCGGCAAGCCGGCCGTCGAGCACGGCGTCGACCTCGTCGTGCAGCCGCTGCCGGACGAGGGGGTCGCATGCGAGCAGGTACAGCGACCAGGCCAGCGAGGGCGCCGCAGTCTCACTGCCACCGAGGTAGAAGGCGAAAACTTGATCGTGGATCTCCGTGTCGGTCAGACCTTGGCCGTTCTCGTCACGAACGGCCAACAGCATGGACAACAGATCTCCGTGGTCCACGCCCGCACGCCGGTAGTCCGCGACGACCTGGGCGACATACCGCCTGAGCCCTGACCGGGCCTGATCGAACCGGCGGTTGCCCGGCGTCGGAATTCGATTCACGAAGGACCAGGGCATGAGCATCCGACGCATCATGCCGGTCATGACAATGTGCAGACACAGCCGTAGCTCCTTGAAGGTCGAAGCGTCGAGATGGGCGGCGAACAGCGTGCGCACCACGATGTTGGTGATGAGCTCGTTCATGGTGGCCAGCACGTCGACCTTCCGGCCCTCCGTCCAGCTCTCGGTCATCGCGGTGATCTCCGAGGACATCACCCTGGCGTAGCCGGGGAGGCGATCGTGATGGAAGGCCGGCTGCGTCAGCCGACGTTGCCGACGGTGATCCCTGTGCACACAGGTAGCCAGCCCGTTTCCGGCCACGGTCCGCACCTGCTCGTAGACCGCGCCACCCTTGTCGTAGGTCCGGTCATCGACGAGGACCTGGTGGACCAGCGCCGGATCGCAGAGCACGTGGTACGACACCGGCCCAAGCTTGATCTTGACCAGGTCACCGTGCACCGGCAGAGAGGACAGGAAGTCGAGCGGCCCCTTGGCGAACGGCACCGCATGACCGAGCAGAGGCAGTTCTCCCGGAGCTGAACCGATTCTCGGATTTCCTGTCATATATGCACCTTTCAGCCGTCATGTGCGCTCCTTACTGTCCGTACGGCAGTGTCATCGCGTCCGGCGATGGCCGCGGCCGGGCCTTCGGTGCCGCACGGGCGTCGAGGAGCGCGCTGGACCTGAACGCAGAGCGCTCCCGTTACTCCAAGACTGGCAGTCGGCCGCTGCGACATGCCCGGCCAGGTACGGACAATTACCCCATTAGGTGGCGTTTAGTAGGCACCCGAAGTAGGCCCGCCCCCCTCGGCACCGCGTGTTCGCAGGATGCTGCGAGCCGGCTCGCAGGAAGCTGCACGTCGTTCGGAGCGAGGGGGCAGGGGGGCGCTGGGACAGTGGAACGACCAATCCCCCTTACAGAAGGAGCCGGCGCGATGGCCCAGAAATCCACGGGTGGGAGTAAGCGGAATCCGTTGGCCGGGATGACCGGGCTGCTGATCGCTCTCGCCTGTTCTCTTGTGATCTTCGACGGTGCGGTGAAGGTCGTGGCGGTGTCCGTGTTCGCCATCGGGGCGCTCTTCTGCGCCCGTTCGCTGACGCGGGCCGGCGGGCAATAAGCGCTACGGCGACCGATACGACGGGGGTCGGAGCACCTGGTCACGGTGCTCCGACCCCCGTCGTATCGGTTGCGGGCTCTCAGATCCAGCCGCGTTCGCGGGCGAGCAGCGCGGCCTGGAAGCGGCTGGACGCGCCCAGCTGGTGCATCAGCGACGCCACGTACTTGCGGTACGTACGGACCGACATGCCGACGTCACGGGCACCGGTCTCGTCCTTGTCCGCCATGCACAGCGATTCCAGTATCTTGCGCTCGATCTCGCCGGGGCGGTGGTCGGCCGGCTCCGCGCCGACGCCCTCGCCGGATGGCGGTGGGAGTTCGTGGGCCTGGCCCCACATGCGGTCGAACAGCGAGACGAGGGTGGCGACGAGCCCGGGTTCCCGGGCGAGCAGGGCGCCGCGGCTGCTGTCGGCCGGGTCGATGGGAGTGAGCGCGGCGACCCGGTCGAAGATCAGGACACGTTCGAGGGGGAGCCGGGAGATCCTGATCTCCGCTCCCTTGGCCGTCAGTTCCCGCAGGTACGCCATGGTGCCGGGGTCGTCAAGCGCGGCGGCCCCGATCAGGCTGCGCATCCGGATCCCACGGCGCAGGATGCGTTCGTTCGGTGACCGGGACGCCGCGATGGCCTGAGGGGGGATCAGTCCGCTCGGCCAAGTGGTCAGGCTCTCCGTGCGGGTGAAGAAGGTCAGTTCGTCGATGGCGGCGCGGACCCGGTCGATTCCCACCAGGCGTTCCATCGTGGGCCGGTCGGTTCCGGCCACGGCGTCGCTCACCGGTGCGGCGTCCCGTTCGGCGAGCAGCGAGGTGACGATGTCGTGCTCGGCGGCCGAGTTCTCGAGTTCCTCCCGGGCCAGGGTCACGCGGCGGTCGATGAGGGCCTCGATCGCCTTGGCGGGTGCCGCGGGGCGCAGCAGGCCGTCGGCGATGGTGGCGAGCCCCAGTTCGCAGGCCCGCTTCTGCAGTGACCGCGTCGACTCCTCGCCCGGGGAACTGTTCTCTGCCGCTTCTTTCAAGTCGACGCCGCCGGTCCGCAGCAGCATGCGGTAGAAGGCCTCTTCCTCGGATCTGACGCCGAGAAACTCAAGACTCGGATGCGGCATAGCTCCCCCCAGGGTCTACACGGTGGTCAGTCGCACACATAGGTCTACCGGGCTGAGCAGGGAAAAACTACGTAGATCGACATGTCCGTTCAGATCGGTGACAGAACACGCGCATGAAGTGACATGGCCGCGCGCAGCAAGCTGCGCGCAAGACCCCTCCAACTCGGGCTTCCCGAACGGCAGAGTTGTGGTCACAAGGAGCCCACGGGAACACCCCGAAAGCTCCACGGAATCCCGGCCGGACTGACCGGATTCCAGATCCACACATCTCGACCAGGGGGAACAGTCATGAAGAAGCGCTTCGCCACCTCGCTCGTCGCCGCCGCTCTTCTGGGCCTCGCCGGCACCGGCACCGCCCAGGCGGCCGAGGCTTCGGCCGGCACCCCGGCCCAGGTGGCCGCCACCACCGCTCCGGCCACCGGTTCCGCCCTTACCGATCTGTCCTCTCTCCCCGCTCTGATCCTCGGCGAAGTGGTACCGGTCGGCCGCCTGATCCTCGACTGGGACTAGTAACCGGAACGAGTTCACCCGCCCGTCAGCCAAGGCCCCGGCCAAGGAACAAGGAGAGAACCCCCGATGACCGCCTACTCGGTCCTCGTACCGTTCGTCCCGAGCAGACCCGAGCAGATCCTGCCGTTCGCGGGACTCGTGCACTGGACCGGCGCCCACCGGCTGTGGCAGGGGCAGAGCCTCGCCACCGAGTCCCACCAGGGATTCGCCCATGCCGCCGGTGCGGGGTTCCGGGTGCCGGCGGGACTCGGGGTGACCCTGATGCCCCTGCGGCATCCCACGGAGGCCGCACTCCAGGCACGGTCGCTCTCCCTGATGACCGGCGAGTCGGTACTGGCGGGGTACGGGCCCGGAGCGCCGAGTGTGCAACAGGCCCTGCTCGGCGCCCCGTACCGGAGTCCGCTCACCGCGGCCCGCGAGTACCTCACCGCCGTACGCTCCGCGCTGACGGGGAGTCCGGATGTGCTGGACGGTGAGTACGTGCACCAGGAGGCGCTGCTGCGGGCGATGCCGGGGCCGAAGGTGGAACTCGGACTCGGGGTGCTGCGCCCCGGTATGGCCCGGGTGGCGGGCGAGGTGGCCGACGCGGCCATCACCTGGCTGACGCCCGCTCGCTATCTGCGGGACCACATCGTGCCCGCGGTGCGCGAGAGCGCGCAGAAGGCCGGCCGGCCCGCTCCCCGCGTGGTGGCCATGGTGCCCGTCGCTCTGGCCGCCCCCGACCGTGACCCCGTACAGCTCGCCCTCGCCTCGAACCGGAACCATCTGCGCGCACAGCACTACCGCGACATGCTCCGGCGCGGCGGTGTGGACCTGCCGGACGACGTACCGGAGGGCACCGGCCCACCCGGCGCCGACGAAGCTGTCCAGGGCAAGGCTCTGATCGCGGGCGACGCCTTCCTGTACGGCGAACCGGACGAACTGCTGGCCAAGTTCGACGCCTTCCGGGAGGCGGGGGTCGACGAGATCGTCCTCAACGTCACCGGTGTGGCCCACCTCTTCGGACCGCAGACCGCCACGCAGGAGCTGCGCAAGCTGCTGGCCCTGCTGGACCTGGTCGTCTGACTCCGCGGCACCGGCGGCGGAGCTGAGGAGGGACGGCTGCCCGGAGCGCTGGCCAATATCGCGACCGAGGACGCCAAGCGGGTCGGCGT